>JACDES010000034.1 GCA_013816265.1 Parachlamydiaceae bacterium
GCGAAAGAGGACTTTCGCACTCCAAACGCTTTGCGTAGCTTTAAGCAATATTTATGCTACAGATTTTCAAAACTACTCGTAGGGTTTGGAGTGCGAAAGACCTCTTTCGGTTTGTTATGAAGCGCCATCTACAATTGACGCTAACCTTTGGAGCGGTCGCAAGCGACACGCACTCCAAAGGGGTCACATTCATTACAGCTACTAGTACAAACAGCTTTACAAGATTATATAAAATTAACTCAAGGAACATAAATGAATTTAAATTTTTTAGAAAAAATATTTTTTTCTATGTTATCATTGTCGTGCTTTTCGGCCCATCTAGCTGCATCTGAATGTTCATCCTCCGATCAATCTCAAACCAATAAAGCATCAGATTATAAAACACAAACTCCTATAAAACATTTAGTGGTTATCTTCGCCGAAAACTGCTCTTTTGACCATTATTTTGCTACATATCCTCACGCAACAAATGCTCCAGGCGAGCCGCCATTCAAGTTCAAGAAAAACACCCCTACAATTAATGGCTTGCAAAATTCCCTATTGACTGCTAATGAAAACAAAGTGAACCCATTTAGACTTGGACGTGATCAAGCTGCGACATGCAATCCTAGCCATAGTTACACATCCATACAAAAATGCGCACATGCAGGATTAATGGATAAATTTGTAGAAAATGATGCGACTTGTGGCAATATTGTAATGGGTTATTATGACGGAAATACAGTTACAGCCTTATGGAATTATGCACAGCGTTTTGCAATGAGTGACAACTTCCATTCCACAACGTTTTCCCCGTCCTCTCCAGGGGCAATAAACCTAATCTCTGGACAAACGCATGGGACAATTCCCGGAAATCTTGTTGTTGGGTCTCGTATCTATACAATCCAAGGAACTCTCATTGATGATGCAGATCCATTTTATGATGATTGTTCAAAAAATCCAAAAGTCGAAATGAGATTAACAAATGTTGGGGATTTACTAAATAAAAAAGAAATCTCCTGGGGATGGTTTCATGGGGGTTTTGCAGATTGTTCAGCTACTCATATAGGAAGCGATGGCAAACCGATTGCAGATTACATTCCGCATCATGAACCGTTTCAATATTATAAATCGACTTCAAACCCAAAGCATCTCCCACCAACGTCTGTCAAAATGATAGGTTATCAAGATCAAGCTAACCATCAATATGATTTAATCGACTTTTGGAAGGCTGCAAAAATAAATAATATCCCGGCAGTATCTTTCTTAAAACCACCTGCTTATCAAGAAGGGCATCCTGGATACTCTGATCCTTTAGCTTTGCAAACATTCCTTGTTGAAACCATTAATAAATTGCAAAAACTACCTGAATGGGAATCGATGGCAATTTTTCTTGCTTGGGATGATAGCGGTGGCTGGTATGATCATGAAATGCCACCCATCATCAATCAATCCAATACCGCTGCTGATGCATTAGTAAGCCCAGGAAACGCTGGACAAGCAAAACCGGGGTCACCGCAAGCTCGCCTTGCCTATGGGATGCGTATGCCATTTTTGATTGTATCTCCTTTTGCAAAGCAAAATTACGTCGGTCATAAGCTAACTGATCAAACGTCAATTTTACGCTTTATAGAAGATAACTGGGGATTGGGACGAATTGGAAATCAATCTTTTGATGAAGTAGCAGGTTCATTGAGACATTTATTTAATTTCAAAAATCCCAATTCAAAGCCTTTGATTTTAAATGCGGATACTGGAAATTCCAAAAAGAATAAGCTAAGATTTAAAAAGCGTTAGCTATTTACTTTTGAGCGCGGTCGTAAGGAGTCTAAGAAAAAATGATTAATAACACAGAAAAGACGTTATCAGTTCAATAGTATGTTTGCGTTTTGCTATACCCCCGTCCGGGGGTAAACAAGAACAACTAATGAATCTTTTCAGATAACTTTTGCGATCATCGGGAGTATCGACATCTGCAATAGAAATTTCTATGACTGGAGATTTAAAATAAGAACTTGCCGACTCAAAATTTTCATATTTCTGCCTTCTCAGTTTGTTTTGCAACAAGCTGCTTCTGTAGTAATTCTTTTTTCATGATATCTCTATATTCAGATTTAACTACTTCCCAATTGGGATCCTTACAACTAATCTTCCTATCGTTTCTTATGTAATCACCATGAGAAGCTAACCCAAATTCTTTAATTGCGCCCACAACTTTACTAACAACATATTTATTTTTATTTGACAGAACAGGACTATATCTACATCCAGCCATCCCATTTGTAAATTCGAGACCTCTCTCGGGATTAAAGTCATCAAATTTAACCGTAACAGCAAAGTCCGATCGACTTAATTCATCAAAATAATCTTTAATTTTTTCTGTAACATTTTGTGCATATGACAACTTATATTTACCCTTCACGCACATAATAATACCTTGTGCAACATTGTAAATAGATCTACAAACGATAAAGGCAAATGGCGTCATAGCAATAGCAAATAACTCAGTGCTATTATTTCTTGATCTGTCCGACAATTTAAAAAATAGTTTTGTGGCACCCGCAAGTAATCCACCGGTAGCAATTGTGCAAAGAGAAGCCTTCAACAGGCGTTGAATGCATTTATCTTTCAACATTTTATGTATTTTGTTGGATAATTTTTTGCAATCATCGTCTGTATGGACATCTGCAATGGTAATTTCCATTTTTGGTGAACTAAATATATCAAACTTATCCATTATCTCTGACACTGACATCTCTGACATTGACATTTTTTTACTCCTAAATTATTACGTAATAATATTAAATATGCTTCAAATTAGGTCTATATTAAAGATAACTGTTTTCCTAAATATGCGCCCCTCTTCGTGTCTTCGTGTCTTTGTGTTGAATTATTCAAAACTCAGTACCACCATTGTCTGTAAAAATTAAACACAAAGAAACAAAGACACAAAGAGGGCGCACATATTTAAGGTCTGTAGGTATATTAATATGGACCCTTCCTGACCTTTATTCTTGAGCGTTTTCTCGCTAGTCAAATTCCAAAAACACTAATCTGAATTGTCATCACCATCTAAATCAGATCCATATTCTAGTTTCTTAGCTCTTTTTCTAGTTTCTTAGCTTCTTTTTCGATCAATTTCCAATCAGGATCGTTCTTACTAATGGATTTTTTGTAAATATTATCTTGAGAAGAGGCCAAACCGTGTTTCTTTATCGCTTCAACGATTTTATTTACTACATACCCACCTTTGTCTACATGGATCTTGTGCATCCTAACACCTTCCATGCCATTTGAAAAATTAAGCCTATTCTTTGGGTTGAAATCATCAAGATTCACAGATACAAGAAAGTCATAAGAATTGAGAGGATTGGCGAAAAATTCTTGAACTTTATTTGTTATTGTTTCTGCATAGGCGAGCTTGAGCTTCCCTTTATAGCCCATTATGATTCCTTGCGCTATCGTGTAGATCAAACTACACATGACTGCAAGAACCGGTGTCAAAGCCAAAGCCATTATCTGAATGCTGCCTTCTCTAGATTTTACAGGTAATTTCTTTAATACTTTCAAAAATAATGCTGTTGATCCCACAACCACTGCAGATGTACCGGCTAAATAACCGAATGCGTTGCGCACACGTTGATTAAATTTTTCATTTAATTTGGAATGAATATCATTAGTTAATTTTTTACGGTCCTCTTCTGTATGGACATCAGCGATCGTAATTTGCATGTGTGGTGAACGAAATACTTCGTATTTTTTCATGACGTCATATATTGACATATTTACTTCCTTAATAATTGCGTAATTGTATAAAACATTGTTTCAAATATAGATTTGGAGCATGAAATCTAGTATCAATGATCAGCAATGAGTACATATTAAAAAGCACACGTTTATCTTTAATATGCGCCTCTCTTTGTGTCTTCGTGTCTTTGTGTCTTTGTGTTGAATTATTCAAAACTCAGTACCACCATTGTCTGTAAAAATTAAACACGAAGACACAAAGACACAAAGAGAGGGGCGCATATTTAAGTTTCCTAGATCCTGGAGAGCTATCTCGCTAGTCAAATTCCCCAAAAAAACCAAAACTCAGGTTATTCAATCTCATCTCCAATCTCATACATCTTTCCGTATGCTTTTATTTCAGCTTGCTTTCGGATCACTTTCCAATCAGGATCGTTCTTACTAATGGCTCTATTCCCTGAATAATTACAGTAGGCTTCAGAAGAAGCTATGCCATGTTCCCTAATTACTTCTACAATTTTATTAATTACAGACGGAAATTTGCTTACTAAAACATCATGGCTTCTACAACCTGTCACCCCATTACCAAAATTAAGATCCTTCTTAAGATTGATGCAACTAGGATTCAGAGAAATTAAAAAATCAAAACTGGATCTTTCAGCAAAATGCTCTTGAACTTTTCTTGCAACTGTTTGTGCATAACCAAATCGAAAATTCCCTTTGCAAACCATTATAATCCCTTTTGCAATGGTGTATACCAGCCTGCAAAGGACTAATAGAACCGGCGCCATAGCCAAAGCAAACAACTCTACAAAACTTTTTTTATTGTTTACAGAAATTTTAGAACACAACTTTAAACTGCCCACAAGCACAGCACATGTCGCAGCCGTATAAGCAGTTGCATGAAATAAGCGCTGGATGATTTTTTGTTTTAACTTTGCATGAATGTCATTAGTTAGTTTTTTACAGTCATCTTCAGTATGAACATCTGCAAGGGTTATTATCATATTTAGCGAACGAAATACTTCGAATTTATCCATCATGTCAAATATTGCTGTCATTTTTATTCCTTTAAATTTTACTTAATTTGTCTTAAATATGTCACCGATCGAACCAAAGCGCCCTTCTTTGTGTCTTTGTGTTTAATTTTCACAGGCAATGGTGGTACTGAGTTTTGATAAATTCAACACAAAGACACGAAGACACGAAGAGGAGGCGTATATTACAAATTAATCACGAGCTTATGAAGAGCCTCCCCACCTAAATATAGTGTTTTTGGCATCAACTTAAGCTATTATTGCCTTCCAATCAGGATCCTTTGCGCTAATCGCCTCTTTTTCATTTAATTTCATTTTCCAATTTCGAGCGCTAATGTATCTAATTGTGTCTTCGTTATCAGTCTTTGATCTTCTTTCCAATCAGGATCATTCTTACTAATGGCTTTCTTATTTCTATAGTCTTCATAAGAAGCTATACCATGTTGCTTAATTGCTTCGACAATCTTATTAATCATTAGTGGAATTTTCCAAATTAAGAGATCGTGTATCCTACACCCCTTCAATCCATTAGTAAATTCGAGACTATTCTTAGGATTAATGCCATCAAGATCCACAGAAACTAAAAAATCACGTCTTGATGTATCAGCAAAATATTCTTGAACTTTTTTTGTAATAGCTTTGGCGTAGTCAAGCTGAAATTTTTTCTTAAAGACCATTATAATCCCTTGTGCAATGGTGTATACCAATCTGCAAAGGACTAATAGAACTGGCGCCATTGCTAAGCCATATAACTCACCAAAACCTTTTCTACTTTTTACGGATAAATTAAAAAATAATCTTGTACAACCTACAAGCACAGCAAGTGTCGTAGCCGTATAAGCATTTGCTGGAAACAAGCGTTGGATGATTTTTTGTTTTAACTTTGTATTAATGTTATCGGTTAATTTTTTACGATCCTCTTCAGTATGTACATCTGCAATCGTTATTTCCATGTTTAGTGAACGAAATACTTCGAATTTATCCATCATGTCAAATATTGCTGTCATTTTTATTCCTTTAATTATTACCTAATTTATTTAAAATATGTCACCGATCGAACCAAAGCGCCCCTTCTTTGTGCCTTTGTGTCTTTGTGTTTAATTTTCACAGGCAATGGTAGTCTGAGTATTGATAAATTCAACACGAAGACACGAAGACACAAAGAGGAGGCGCATATTACAATTAACTACGAGGTTATGAAGAGCCTCCCCACCAAAATGTAGTGTTTTTGGCATCAACTTAAGCTATTATTGCCTTCCAATTAGGATCCTTTGCACTAATTGCCTCTTTTTCACAATAATCTTTAAGAGAAGCTAAACCATGATCTTTTATCGCCTTCACTACGCCATCAATCAATTTAGCACGATGGATCAATAATAATGTATTCGATCGAAACTCTGTAATACCGTTGTCGAAAATTTTAAGTTCTTTAGTTGTTGTATAATCATCAAAGTTCATTGTTACTGCAAAATGATGTGACCCTTGTTCATTAAAATACTGTGTTAATTTATCTGTGAATGCCTTTGCATAAGATGGCTGGCCTTGCAATTTCCACGCCATGATAATCCCCTTAGCAACATTGTAGATCATTCGACAAGTGTATATTGCAATGGGAAGAAGCGTCACAGCAAATAATTCAAGACTATTATTTTGGCGTCTGGCTGAAAGAGAAACGAATATTTTACTGATGATGGCGCCTAAAGCTGCCAATCCTATCATATAGGCTGATGAATGAAATAAACGTTGAACGATTTTTTCTTTTAATTTTCCATGAATCTTATCGCACAATTTGTTACGATCTTCTTCTCTATAAACATCGGCAACTGTGATTTCCATTATTGGTGGATTAAATATTCCTGTTGATTCCATTGATTTTTCCTTTTGTTAAAAATTAAATCTTATGTTTTATAGTTTTATTATTATGTAATGTTACCCAATCTGGATCATTGGTACTAATTTTATTAAATTTTTTATACTCTTCAATTGAAGCAAGACTATTGTGCTTGATTGCAGAAACGATTTCTTGTCTAATTGTGTTTTTCCAATTAGGGATTTTGGAGAATTCTCTAGTACTTTTTATATGTTTTTTAAGTTCGGAATCAACATTATCAAAATCAATCGTTAATGCAAATTCCCTTCTCAAGGTATTTTCAAAAAAATTTTTTACTTTGTTGGTAACTGTTTTTGCATACTCAATTTGATGATCTTTCAATAAATAACTACCTATTCCAAGGAAGACAGTAATGCCCGAAATTAGAAGAAATGGTGTGATTAAAATAAATACACAACCAGTCAAAACCCTTGTAGCTATTATATTCTTGGTAAAGGACATGGATAGCTTGGCACATATGTAAACCAAATTAGCAAGGGTAATAAGTTGAAGAGGGGCATATATTAAGCGACAGACCAATTTATTTCTTATGAGTCCTTTGATGTTTTCAGATAATTTTTGACAAGATTCATCACTTTCTACATCAGCAATAGTTATTTCCATTTTAGGAGCATATAAATCAAAATACTCAGAATCAAATAATCGATCTACAGAATCTAATAATCGATGTACATAACCGGAAACTGTCATTTGCTTAACCTATAGGCTTAAAAATTTAATTCTTCTGTTTTATATAGCGTGTTTTTATGTAAGGATTGCCAATTAGGATCATTTTTACTAATTCTTTTATCCTTTATATAATCTTCTAAAGATGCTAAACCATGTTGTTGTATTGCGAAAACGACATCCAATCTAATCGTCTTTCTCCAGTCTTGTATTAAAGTGAAATCTCTAAAATCTTCTAATCCATTAGTTCGATCCAGTCTTTCTTTGGGATTGAAATCATCTAAATCTACTGTTAAAGCAAATTCTGTTCCTTTAATATTTGCGAACCTATTTTTAACGACCTCTGTGACTGCTCTTGCGTATTCTTCTTTATGACGCTTCTTAAAGCACATAAAAATCCCAGCAAAAACAGCATAAATTGAGTTAACGAAAACTGGTGCTGCTGTGATAAATAGACATCCTGCTAACACCCTTCTTGCTTGCATATTAGGTATGTAAACCAAAGCCTTTGCATATGAAACAACAAGTGCAGCAATGCTAATGATATAAAGTGGGGCATGAACTAAGCGAGACACTAATTTACTCTTTATATGACCATGAATTTTTTCAGTTAATTTTCCACAATAACTATCATTTACCACATCTGCTATAGTGATATCCATTATCGGGGTATAATAACTAAATAATTCAGGCATTTTCATATCTATCAACCTTAATTTGTTTAAGTGAATAAAAATAATACTTTATTTGTTAATTATTTGAAACATAATTTATTACCGCATTAACTAATAAACAATCAATTTACAAAAACTTCTTTAAGATTCTCTTTAAAAATAATTTATCTTTTTCATCGCCTTTCATCGAAAAATAGACAATAATAAGTCCAATCCCCAAGGTGGGACTGAATAGACCAATCGTCAATGCAAGTGTCACAACCAAACAATTTTTAAATAGCAACCACCCACTTTTGATTTTTTCAATAATTTCTTCGTTTTGGAAAAAAGTGAGCACAACAAAAAATAAAATGACTACCACATATAATGAAACAATGGCTAGGAATATTAAAGAAATGAAAAGACTGAATAGGCAAAAAAATCGTATCCACATAGGATAGTGTTTTTTTTGCATATGCCACAACTCATCTTCCTCCTGCTTAGCTTCATCAAACGATGGATTAGGGCCATAAATGTGTTCGTTTGTACTATCAATGAGAATGACTTCCGGATGATGTATCTTAGAATCAATTGATTCCTTTTGATCTTCTGAAGAATTATTAGTCATATCTTCCTAAATTTTATTTTATTAACTCCATTCAATGCTGCAATACGATACCCTTCCGCATAAGTTGGGTAATTGAAAACGTGATCGATAAAATAATCAATATGTGCATGGAAGCTAATTGCCATCTGTCCAATATGAACAACCTCTGTAGCACTACGTCCAATCACATGCACTCCCAAAATCTCCAATGTTTCAGCATGAAATAAAATTTTAAATAATCCAGTATTACTTCCCACAATATGGCTACGTGCGATTTCATAATAATACGCTCGTCCTACCTCATAATGGAATCCCCAAGCTTTAAGCTCTTCTTCAGTATAACCGCAACTAGAAATTTCCGGAATTGTATATATTCCAATCGGGAAAAATGTTGGAAAATGATGCGTCTGAGCACCACAAGCATGCCTTGCAGCCAACCGCCCTTGCTCCATACTGGTTGAAGCGAGGCATGGTCCTCCAATAACATCTCCAACAGCATAAATATTTGACACTACCGTTTGAAATAAGGCATTCACAGGAACATATCCCTTTGCATCTGTCGTAATTCCTACATTTTCAAGATGCAACGATTCAACGTTTGCAGTTCTTCCAAGGGCATAAAGCAATGCCTCCGCTTCTAATGTTGTACCATCTTTGAATTTTACAAACGCACGATCATTGATTCGTTTTATCTCGGATGGCTCCTTATTTCCTAAAAATTTTAGGCCGATGTCTGTCAATGCTGTTTGGAGATGAATACCGATTTCGGCATCTAACATAGGAAGCATATGATCTTTTCGATCAATAACGGTCACCTCAGTCCCTAATGCAGCAAAAAAGCTTGCATACTCCGAACCAATAATTCCTCCGCCTAAAACAATCAATGATTTTGGTATTTTTCCTATTTGCAGCAACGTTGTAGAATCGAGTATCACCTCTTTGTCAAACGGGACATCTGGTGGGTTTCTAGGATTGGATCCAGTGGCTATCACAAAGGTATCAGCTTTAATTTGATACTTTAAACGAAAATCTCTATCGACAATGATAAGTGTATTTGGATTTTCAAAACGAGCACCTCCTTGAACAAGCGTGATGCCATTTTTTCTAAATTGTCGAGAAATAACACTTCTTTCTTCGGTGATAACTTGAAACAATCGATTATTTAATTCATCAATGGTAACATCGGGATGAACAAATTCTTGCCCCTGAAAATGTCGTTCATAAAATCGTGTCAAGTCAACAACAGCTTCACGGAACGTTTTAGACGGGATTGTTCCCGTATATAAACAAGCGCCGCCCGGTTCGATATCACGCTCTACTACGACAACTTTTTTTCCTAGTTTCGCTGCTTGAATCGCTGCTTTTTGACCTGAAGGTCCCGATCCAATAACGACAAAATCAGCAATAATTTCTTCCATACCATTCCTCTAACAATTTTCGAGTTCGTCCGTTTATCTGTATAGTCTCGCGATAGCAATATACCACGCGCATGTAGGATTGAATTTTTAATTATACTATAATATAATGGTATTAAGAGATCAAAGGTGTAAATATGGTTAAGCTAAGTTTTATTAAAATAGAAAATATTTTTACTGAAACCTTGCGAAAGATGATGATCGATCGTTTATCTGAGCTTGCCACGATCGTTACGTTAATGAATGATCCGAATGCAAAAATAACCGAAAAGACCAAATCAGATATCATTCATCGATTTCAGAATGAGTTAAAAAGGATGAAAGAACACGATCTAAGACTATATAAGAAGCTGAAAATCTCCAAAAAAAACGAAGGGTTATTTTTTTCTTCGATGAAAGACTTATCTCCGACAGATTGGAAAAAAATAAAGATGCTAAGGGATCGTATTGATGTTCTAAAGCAAGAGCTTTATGGAATAGAAGTTCTGGACAGGGCTGAATATGAAATTCAAGTAGAAAAAGAGCGTAAAAAGCACATCAATAAGCGTTTTAACATAAAAGATGGGTGGCTTCCTCTCCGATAAAGCTGAATTTTCTCTTATTAAATGAAAAAAAAGAATGTTTTTTGCGATTTTGCAAATTTTGCTCTTGTCTAATAACCTTTTCCATGTTATAGTTTCTATTTTCATTTGCCGATCGATATTGGAGTAAATCATGTCAAAAGTATGTCAAGTTACAGGTAAAAAACCTAGCTACGGTTACAAGTATGCTATCCGTGGTATTGCTAAAAAGAAGAAAGGGATTGGTCTTAAGGTTACAGGTAAGACGAAGCGCCGTTTCGAGCCAAATTTGGTAAGAAAAAAGCTTTGGTTTGCTGAAGAAAATCGTTTCATTAGCTTAAGACTTTCAACCTCAGCATTACGAACAATCGACCGCCGCGGTGTCGCTGCAGTTGTGCGTGAAATGAGAGCCGAAGGTAAAACCGTTTAATTTTTTCAATTTTACCAAAATATTATGAGACTAAACTATTTATGTAGTTTAGTCTTTTTTTTTGTTATTTAATATATTGAAAATTCTATTTGGGGCCTATTAAATAAAAGCCTAACGACTCTTCGTCTGCTCGGAGAGCTTCTTTTCAAAGCCCAATGCTGTCAAAATAAGAAAAAAAAATGAGAACAGCCCTATTTGTTTCTTTGCTCTTGTTTACCCCCGGATGGGGGTTCTGGCATGATAGCCCAGGGTAAGCAGAGCGCAACCCTGGGTAAAAGTAATTTAATGATTGCACCCCAGAAGGGGGTGCCGGCATACGAAGAATCTAATTCGTTAAGACAATATTCAACTAAGTTTGCCGGCACCCCTTTCTGGGGTGCAATACTTCATTTACATTTTCCCAGGGTTGCGCTCTGCTTACCCTGGGCTATCATGCCAGAACCCCCCATCCGGGGGAAAACAAGAGCAAAGAAACAAATAGGGCTGTTCTTATTTTTTCTTATTTTGACAGCATAGGGCTTTGAACAGATGCTATCCGAGCTAACGAAGAGTCGACGGGCTTTTCTCTAGCCTAATTTAACTCATCTAACCTCTCTGCGGCTCCCTGCCTCCCCGTCTCTGCGTTGAATTCAATTAAAGTACTTACTCATATTTTTTAAACCCCTTATTTTTTGCTCTTTAGCCACTTATGGGTAAAAGCATGCGCTTCGCTGCGACCTGGGCTATTTCATACCGGCCCTTCAGGGCTTACACAGGGTGTTTTCTTATTGTGGATCAATCCTGTACTGTAGTAGTAACGGGATTGCTCATTTCATCACTCTCAGTAATTGCGATGACTTTATAAGTGTACTGCTTTCCCGGCACTCTATTGTGATCGTTAAACTTTAGAAGATCATCAGCTAGTACATCTGCAATAAATTCATCATCGCGATAGATACTATATACAACAACTGTAGGATCACGACTTGCTTTCCAAGTAATTTGATTTATTATATCTGTTTGAGTTAAAAAGCGATTTCTAATTACCTTCCCTCTAAGACGTCTTGGGGGTTCGATAACAACTTTTGGAGCTTGTCCTTCTGGTCCTAATACTATACTTCTGACACCACCCTTAAATGAGATCGTAGCTGGGTTTGCGGGTGTTATATTATTATTCGCAAAGTCAAAAACTTTGAGATTTGCATCTAATGGGTTAGTTACAAATTGGGCGAAAATTTGTTGAACACTACAAGCAGAGGTAATAAGATTCACAGATTCCTTATTTATTATAGTTACTGGTCCGATTAGTGTATTGTTAGCTGTATTGATTTGTTGTATACCAATACCCTTATTTGTGAATACAGAAGAATAGACCCTAAAAGCAGCTTTGATTGGATTTAAAGTTAAACTGAAAAGAAAATTTGGGATTGCCTTATCCGTAATCGAATTATCTTTTGTCTGAATAATTGTTAAAAAGCCACCACCCTCTCCATTTGAAAAATAGATTTCATCGTTATTAATAGCTTGTATAGGTCCGGTAGAAGACCTAATTAACGGTTGAATTGCTGTCCAAGTAATTTCGTTAGTTATTACATTATAGCTACCCACGTTGGTTTCGCTAGTGCTCGTGAATGTATATACAAAATAGACTTTTTCTCCGTTGGGAGTAATTGTAATTGAGGAAGTTTCCAGAGATTTATCACTTGTGAAATTAATATAATTAACTACGCTATCCTTTTTTGTAGCATCAAAAATACCAAACTTAATCCCTTTCGGATCAGTAGCTGTAATATTAAAATAAATGGTATCACTATCATTGGGAGAAACAACAAATTGGTTTCTATCACTTGTTCCTTCTAATTTAACCCTTCTTTCAATTTTCTTTGTTTTGATATCTATAATCAAAAATTCGCGCTTGTCAGTTGTTGCAAAAAGTTTCGTTCCTTTATGGTTTATTCCTAACTGTTTTGCTACATCTGTTCCTAAATCAATTTCAACAGAGTCAATCAATATTTTTTTCTCAATATCGTAAACTTCTATTCTATTTTTTGCGCCTATTTGAGTGGCAACATAAAGTTTATTTAATAACGTTTCTGCTGATTGTAAAGGGAACCCTAAGATGCAAAAAGTCATTAATAGGTTTAAATAAAATCTCATAAATTTTCCTTCTTTAAAGTATATGAATCATTGTGAATACCTATATCATAAACTCCTGGAAATATCAACTTTTTTTTACTATGTTTTAGTGGTGGTTTTGCTGACTTATTTACGTAAGGTATATTTGCGAAGATTCGATTAATGAAGGCGCAACCCTTTGGTGGTAAGCATACAATCTACGCATGTAAGCAAATATGGCGCTTCATAACAAAGCGAAAGGGGACTTTCGCACTCCAAACGCTTTGCGTAACTTTGGAATGTGTAGTATAAATACTTTTTAGGCCACGCAAAGCGTTTGGAGTGCGAAAGTCCTCTTTCGCTTTGTCATAATGCGCCATTTTTGTCTACAGGGTTTATTTGACGCTTACTTCCAAAGGGATTCACCTCTCTATCTATCCCACCATCTGCTATGAAGACATTTAAGAATAAGATCATGATAATATTGTCTCAATTTTTAGGTTACCTACACAACCAAAGAAACCCCTTAGCTAACAATTCCACCGGGTGTTACATCTTCAATTGAAATCAGCTCTAGCTTTCCAGCCTCTTTACCCGCTAAAATCATCCCTTCGCTCTGAACTCCCATCAATGTCGCTGGCTTTAAATTAGCAACAACAATAACCTTACGCCCAATTAATTCCTTTGAATCATATGTCTCTCCAATACCTGCAACAATCGTTCTCTTCTCAAGACCTAAATCTACTTGCAATTGAATCAACTTCTTACTTTTAGGCACCGGATCGGCCTGCAATATGACACCGACTCTTAAATCTAATTTTTTAAAATCCTCAATGTCAACCAAAGGTTTTATTGACGGTATCTCAGTTACAGCCGCAGGCTTCTTCATGTGCTTCTCAGATAGCTGCCGAAGCTTTTGTATCTCTAATTCAATCACATCATCTTCCACCTTCTGAAACAAAATCGCAGGCTCGGAAATTGGTTGATTAGCAGTAATTTTTCGGTCTTTCACTTTATTCCAGTCTTCATCTTTAAGCTCGCTTTGAAACCCTATCATCTTCCACAGTTGGCTTGCAGCTCCAGGGATTATTGGAAAGGATACTAAGGCTAGTAATTTTAAACACTCCACACAGCAAGCAAGCGTCGTATTCATTCTTGATTTCGTTTCTTCTTGTTTTGCATCTTTCCATGGGGCTTTAGCATCAAAATAGATATTCCCTTTCTGAGCTATCTCCATAATCAATTGACTTGCACGACGAACCTTGAATTGTTCATAATTATTTGCAACTTGATCGACTAATTCGTGTATCGATTTCAAAAATTCTTCATCGATGGGTTCTAGATTATCTAATCCTGGAACTTTTCCAGCACAATTGTTTCGGATAAACACTAAAACGCGATTGGCTAAATTACCATATTTCCCTGCGAGATCACTATTGCAGCGTTGTTGAAAATCTTTCCAAGTGAATTCACTATCTGAAGTTTCCGGAGCATTTGATGCAATAGCATATCGAATTTGATCCGTAGAAAAACGAGCAAAGAAGTCTTCTAAATCGATGTACCAACCATCGGACTTACTAAATTGTCTCCCCTCTAAATTGTAAAATTCATTTGCAGGTAGTTCGTCAACAAGTTTATAAGGCTGATTTTGTCCCATTGTCATAGCAGGGAATATAGAAGCATGAAAAGGAATATTATCTTTTCCAACAAAATTCACTAATTTCGTTTTGTCATCTATCCAATAATCTTTCCAAGCATCGGGTTTGCCTATCTTTTGTGCCCACTCTTTTGTCGCTGATATGTATCCAATAGGTGCGTCAAACCACACATATAGAACCTTACCTTCACTATCTTTAACTGGTACGGAAATCCCCCACTTCATATCTCTTGTGATCGCTCTGGCATGCAAATCATTGATATAACCTTTGATAAAATTGATCACATTGGGTTTCCAATTTTTTGTTTCAAGCCAAGCAGTCAGACGATCTTTAAATTTATCCAATAGCAAAAACCAATGTTTTGTTGGACGATGTGTTAATGCAGATCCAGTTATTTTTGAGCGTGGATTTTTGAGTTCAGTAGATTCATAGCTAGCTCCACAGCGAGGACATTCATCTCCCCTTGCATTATCAAAGCCACAACGTGGACATGTTCCAACAACATAACGGTCGGCTAAGAATTTATTATCCTTTTCGGAAAACAGTTGATCTGTAACGCGTTCTTCAATAAATCCATTTGTCAATAAGTCATTAAAATATTGATGTGTTGTCTCTACATGACCTTCCCATGTTGTTCGGGAATAATGATCGAAGGAAATTTGAAGTTTTTTAAAAAAATCGCTGTTAATTTGATGAAAGATATCGACATGTTCTTTAGGTGATCTTCCAGCCAATTCAGCACTTAGAGTTATCGCAATGCCATATTCATCGGATCCGCAAATATATAGAACATCTCTTTTCATTAATCGTTGAAAACGCGCATAACAATCAGCAGGAAGATAAGCCCCTGCAATATGGCCAAAATGAAGAGGTCCATTAGCATAAGGTAAAGCGGATGTGATAAGAATTTTTTGTTTCATTAAACGGCTCTTTTTTTGGGAAATTGTACGATGAGGACTTCTAAATTTGTATCCGGAACTTGCTTCCATCCTAAAAGTATCTTAGAATCAAGATCGACATAAAGAGGGCCCGGTTTTACGACGGTAAAATCAGAACCTATTGCTCTTGGAGCTGGTTCCGGGGAAGATATTTCCGTTTGATACCCTGCTAAGCTTTCATGTGCATCTCTTATTGCTTCTTGCTGGTACGAGTTTAAGCTACCCCAAGATATATAAGAGCCCGGGTATCTTTTTTGTAAAAAGTTCCAGTCTACACGAATTGTATCAAATAACGTGACGCAATTGATAAAGATACGTCCAGTTTCTCTACAATAGGCAGCTCGGTTAAACTGGAAAGGTCTGTTGTCATATTGATGTAAATCTTTGAGATAGATCCAAACCCTTTCAGAGGCATAATAGGACAACTCGGTTGCTCGACGAAGGGGTAGCCCGGTATAAGGGCTCAGGGAATGAGTTCGATGGGTAAACCAATAACTATACCAAAACAAAGCTACTAAAGAAAAAAATGTAATAAGTATCGCAAAAGCTAATAGCAACACCCATCCACCTATATCCGTCATTGGTCTATCCCATCAACGTATACTGCAATCGCAGTATAAGAATGTTAAGTTAATTCTTCTTCTAAAACAACTCTAGCTCTTCTTCTTTCGGGAGCTTTCTCTTCCATAGCTGAATGATGATGAGTAGGTTTGAACACATTTTCATCATCCAACCGAAGACGGCCATCTTGCTTTGTAGATTGAACGACTATTGTAGTCTCAACAATTTGATCAAATTGATCTTTGCCTTCATTGATCTCTTCAAGAACAAGCATTGCTCGATTTTGAACATCTGATTTTACTCGTGCGTCACGTCCAGAATAGATCATATTTTCAGCTAAACTAATTGCATAATTGACTAAATCGAAGTTATTTTTAAACTTCTTAGACAATTCTTCATTAGTTAGAGTAATCTTTTTTTCCATTTTATCTCCTGTTGTGATTAATTTTTATTACTTATCTCGTTTTACTCGGTGTGTTTCTGCGATAACGATGCTTCGTAGAATCTGATAAGCATTAGATAAGTCATCATTAATAAGTTGGTAGTCATAAGCGTCTCTGAATTCCATTTCCTTCCGAGCCCAATCTAATCTTTTTTCAATCATTTCGGATGTTTCGGTTTTTCTATTTCCTAAACGGTTGGCCAGTACTTCTATAGAGGGAGGACTTACGAAAATTGATGTCGATTCAAATTTCCCCTTAAGCTGTATTGCCCCTTGAGTGTCAATAACTAAAAAAACGTGTTTTCCTTGATTCCGCTGTTCGTTAATCCATTGACGAGAAGAGCCATAGTAGTTTCCATATAGTTTAACATATTCTAGGAAATCAGAGGCAGCTATTTTTTCATTAAATTCTTGTTCTGTAATAAAATGGTAATCTTTTCCATTAATTTCACCCATTCTTGGGGATCTTGTCGTAAATGAAATACTGGCAATAACGTTTGGAAATTCTTTCATCAACAAATTAACCAGCGTTGTTTTGCCGGTACCGGCGGGCGCACTTAAAATAAAGCACAAACCTTGTTTTAACGGGGCAAGCAACGACAACATGCTTATTCCACGTTTTGAATTTGTTCACGAATCCGTTCTAATTCACTCTTGATATCAATTACCATACGGGCGATTTCCATATCTGATGATTTACTACCGATTGTATTGACTTCACGATTTAACTCTTGCAAGACAAATTCCAGAGTTTTTCCGATACTTCCTGATTCCGATTGAATAAGTTCTTCAAAATGGGTTAAATGGCAGAAAAATCTAGTCACTTCTTCAGCAATGTCAATTTTTTCAGCAAAGAGTGCCACTTCACGCAAGATACGTTCTTCATTTTCAATACTTCCAGGAACGATTTCTTCTAATCGAGCAAGGAGTTTATCTCTATATTTCTTCGTCGCATAGGGCATCTTCTGATTGATGGTCTTCATCCATTGGTGGATTTTTTGCATCCTTTCCAATACATCGGTTTGGAGCGCTGCACCTTCTTGAACTTTCATCCTTAAGAATTTTTCTAAAGCTAAATCGAGGGTATGTTTAAGTGCATTTGAATAGCGATCTTCTTCTTGTAGATTTTCTTCGAAAAGTAATATACCTTCCACATCAGCCAAAAGGTTTAAATCGAAATCATCATAGTCTAAATTCAAGTGTTTACCAATCTGATCCCATGCACTTTTAATTTGACGAGCCAAGGGTAAATTTGGATTTACAATAATGGGTGAAGCATTTTCATACGACACAGAAACTCTTAGACTTACCTGTCCGCGCGTAATAAACGGTGAGATCCATTTCTTTAAACTTATTTCAAAGCTAGAAAGCTCTTTCGGAATAGAAACAGAGACCTCTAAGTACTTTCGATTTACTGATTGTAGTTCTATCACGAAATCGCCGACATCGGAATGAAAATTCGCGCGTCCAAAGGCTGTCATACTTTTAAGCATATATTTACTGGAAATGGTTGATTTGTAGATTTAGTTTATAATACTAAGATTATAAGTGATTTTTTATTTTTGTCAAAGTTATTAGTCATACTATTCAATTGGAAACAAAAGCAATTGTTGATCATTTTTTTGACAAGGGGCGAAAGACAAACGATGAATATCGCAAATACCATGTGTTTTAATGGCATCTATATGAAAAGAGGTACTGTAACCTTTATGGCGATCAAAACCATACTGAGGCCATTGTCCATGATATTCAATCATGATACGATCTCTAGTTACTTTCGCAATGATTGAGGCTGCTGCAATAGATTGCGAAAGCGAATCCCCTTTTATTATTTTCACGCATGTCGCAGCGGGGTGGGGAAAATTCATTCCATCCACAAGCAAACAATCGGGAACTTTTTCAAGTTTTGATAAAGCAGCCAACATCGCTTCTATTGATGCTTGGTAGATATTGATACGATCTATATCTGTATGGCTAATGATACCAATAGAAAATAAGACATCTGGATGTGTTGTAATAAGCTCGAAAAGATTTTCACGTTGAGCAGCAGTTAATTTTTTACTATCATCGATTTCAGGGAAATAGACCCCTTCGGGAATCATACATGCTGAAGCAACAACCGGCCCTGCTAAAGGACCTCTTCCAGCTTCGTCTAATCCAAAAATATGCTGAAAGCCTTTGGCGCGAGCATCATTTTCGTATTGATTCAATACTAGAAGACGCTTCCACTCTTTCGCGCTGACTTTTAGAGACTTTGGGCGTTTTAGTGTCACCATAATCGCACATTAAATACTTTTAAAAATTTATGGAAGTCATCATATATTCGTTTTCGATTAATTAATAGTTTTTTCCCGCTTTAGACCGCGAGTGTTTAGCAAATTTCTAAAAATTTCTTGATTTTATAGATCAATTTATAAATAAAGCTATAAAGGCATAAAAAACAGGTTATCAAATCAAATTTACACGAAGGAAAAAGACATATGAAAATTTCAAAAACATTCAAATCATTAACCTATTCGATGCTCGCAATAAATCTAGCATTGTTATTCACTGGATGTTCTCAAGATGTTTCAAATAAAGACAAAGAAAAAAATATTCAGCCCCCTGTCGTTAGCCCTCAAGTAGCTAAAAATGCAAGAACGATTACAGATAAAAATCCTGAGTTAAGCACTTTTATTGAAGCTATTGAGGTTGCGGGATTGGCAAACATTTTTGAAGGTACAGGCCCCTACACAGCCTTCATGCCTACAAATGAAGCATTTAATAAATTTGGAAAAGATAAGTTAAATGTACTTATGCAACCAGAAAATCAAGATAAACTCACAGAAATCCTACTATTTCATATTGCTCCAGGAAAATACATGAAACGTAGCTTAAAAACGATGGATCTAAAAACTGTTAATGCAAAAAACCTGGATATCGTTGTAGAAAATGATGAAATTAAAGTAAATAATGCGAAAGTCATCAAAACAGATATCGTTGGCCCAAACGGTGTGATTCATGAGCTAGATACAGTATTAATGCCATAATGTTTTTTTGGAATGTATAGTATAAATGCTTGCTATTGAATTCTTCATTTATTATATAAAAAATAATGTGCGCGCTTCAACACACGATTGAAATAGCAATATTTTTTAACTTCAATGAAATTTTAATGCGCAAAATTTTTATTAACAAGTTGATCCAAAATTTTATTCAGTGTGGTGATAATGGAAAATAACATTAATTTAATGAATGCTGTGATTGTGGGTGAAAACCCAGAAGGTTCTTTTATTGTAGAAGGAAGTCGTCTACATGCTGTTGACAGACGGGTAGCTGCTTTAGAAAAGGATAAAAGTAATCCAAAGTTGATTATTCCTTTAATGCGTGAAGGCCTAAAAGCTCTTATCACACATGCAACAGGAAAAATAGAATCTCATTTTCTTGATGTAAACTGGAAGATTATTACGGATCAACCCAAAGAACAAGAACAATTGAAAGATAAGATAGAACATATTTATACACATCTCTCACATCACGATAGAAATGAATTATCAAGCTTGGTTCATCATCGCCAAACTAAAAAGTAATTTTCAATAATGAGCCAAACTTTTGGAGTGCGGTCGCTTGCGACACTAACTCCAAAAGTTAGCGTCAATTGAAGACATGCTGACAAATATAGCGCTTCATAACAAAGCGAAAGAGGACTTTCGCACTCCAAACGCTTTGCGTAGCTTTAAGAAATATTTATGCTACAGATTTCCAAAGATACGCGTAGCGTTTGGAGTGCGAAAGTCCTCTTTCGCTTTGTTATGAAGCGCCATAAAGGGGTTCGCGTTCATTAAATATAACTTTTTCCACTTATTTTAAGTCCTTATACTAACCTCTGTATTGCTTTTACCTCTTATGGGTAAAAGCATGGATAGCAAGTTGACTAATTAGTTAAGAGACTCGGATCTAATCGATATTTATCCATCTCACATCCATTGAGCCATAAATGATGATCATGTTCTTGTGAATAGAACGTGGGCAATGTCTCTTGTGGATTATCGGTTGATAATTCATAAAAATCTTCTAAATGGGCTGTTGGTATTTGATAGAACTTATTCAATGTTTGTTCTATCACTTGTTCTTTCTCTTCTTGTTTGCTTTCCTGATTTTTTACCTTAAGATTTTGAAATAAATTAGGAAAATAATTCTTCATTTCTTCAGCCCAGATTTCAGCTGGACAGCGAAGGCAAGTAAGATGAGTAAATTTTTGTTGTTTCCATTTTTCTACGAGGTCTACCTTTGGAATGAAGTCGAAAGAAATTGCATTCAATATGTTCATTACAATTTTAACAATTTTACATGCAAATAACTGCACAACATTTAGCTTTGCAGCCATTTGTTCATTATTTTTTTGGATGATCTCATTCTTTTGATTGATGACTTGATTAATAGAAAAAATATTTCTAAACACATACTGACAACGTGTAAGAGAAACAATGTAACCTATTGATGGCTTAGAATCTTTTTGGAAGGTAGTCTTAAAAGGTTCAATAAAACCAGTTCTACCCCATTTATCAGGGTCTTGGTAACACAGTATTTGACTCAAAGGTGTCTCAAAGTAGTTAACTCCGTCATAAGAAAATTGAATTTTATCAATTTTTTCACTATTTTGAAATGTAATCCATTTATTAGAAAAATTTTCTTTTTGAAAATTAATAGCTGGTATCATTTAGACCTCAATTTAATTTAATAATATCTAATTGTAACATATTGCAATTATGAAGTCAAATAAAGTTTACTAATTCGGCAAATAAAATGTAAATTTTAATTACTATTGAAAATATTCAGAAACGCTTGGTGAATATGAACGTCATCCCATCTGGAAGTTTTTTTTCCTTCTAGCGTTTCGACATCATATCCACTCACCAAAGATAAAACTTTCACTTGGTCATTTTCAATTAAATAAACGACCCTCCAAGTCTTATATGCGAGCTCATAATGGTGTTCATTAAATTTTATTCTATTGTTTACTGATGGAAAGGGATTTATTTTTAAACGCGTTTCAATCCCCTCTTGTAAATCTAATTCAAAATGGTCTTTGAGATAAATTAGTTGGTTAATAGAATATTCAGACCATTGAATCTTATACTCTATTTTTTGTACCAACTCCCCCACCCATCCTTGTTTAGAAGCTTGAATAGCATCGACATAATTTAAATAAGGTTTGATATCTAAAATTGGCGTTCCGTCTATCAAATCATGATTTCTAATATATAACTTCAGCCCCTCAATCCCTTGCAATTCAACATTAGAAATTCCAATAAAATTGGGTCGATGTGGGGAACGAGTAGCAAAGACGCCTCGCTTTTTCTCACCTCTAGGCGGAAGGACTTTTTGTTTCCAATTCATATTTTGATGAAACCAAAATACAACCCAAATTCTATCAAATCCATCTAAGTCTTCTAATCCCTGTTCATACTGACATCCAGAGTTTAAAATAATAACACCTTCATTCTCAATAGTCTGTTCAGGTTGATGTGGAACAAAGTATTTTTCTTGATTGGATGAATGAAAGAATCCTATCGGATCTGCAGTAAACATTTTTCTTCTCGTACTTATTTTTCCTGAACTTCGGCTTGATTAAAATCCAACTTTTACTATAAACCTTATCCTTACATGATCCATCATTTCATTGTTATATGCAAATTTTATTAACATATAAAATGGGTTTTTATGCCTTTTAATATCGCCGGGGATTGGATTCCTGAAAAAGAACCTCCTAAAACACATTCTAGACCTGTTAAAGTCATTAAAGAAAGAAGGGGAAACTCCATCGTTACTATTATATTAAATCTTCCACTGAATTCCGAGTCACTAAAGAAACTATGCTCTAATCTCAAACAACGCTTAGGTTGCGGTGGTACTGTACAGGAAGATAAAATTGAGATACAAGGTGAT
Organism: Parachlamydiaceae bacterium; assembly: GCA_013816265.1. GTDB lineage: Bacteria > Chlamydiota > Chlamydiia > Chlamydiales > Parachlamydiaceae > JACDES01. Next base: position 22,607 of record JACDES010000034.1, read on the forward strand.
AAAATAGAACAGGTTAAACCTATTTTAAAAGACTCGGGTATCAAAGTATTGTAACTATACAGCCTCTAGTTAAAAATTAAATCTTATTTCATTCTTTTACCTTCCATAAAAAGCAATAAAGTCATTATATATAATTTTATTGAATTATCTCTCAAAAAGGAAAATTTTATGGATAAAGAAACTTGGCTTTTAGTTGCAAACAGCTGTGTCGCTCATGTTTTTAAAGTGCAAAAAAAACATTCACTTGAAATTGTAGAAACACTCGAACACCCTGAAGGACACTTGCGCAATCAAGATTTAGTTTCAGATAGACCAGGGCGTGATAATGAGAGTATGAATAACACAAGACATGCAATCGAGCCTAAAACATGGCCAAAAGAAGCGGAACTAGAAAATTTTTCAAAAACAATTTCAAAATATTTAGATAGTGCTTGTTCAAAGAATAATGTAGGTCGTCTTTATTTAGCAGCCTCACCTAATTTACTGGGACTTCTAAGACAAAAACTGAATCCAAATACTACAAAGCTTGTAAATGGAGAAGTCGACAAAGATTTGACTAAGATGAAACCTTCAGAAATCATTAACAATTTACCATTTTTATTATAAACCTGATTTTTAGTTTTTTATATCACCAGCCGCTTAAAACTTGGAATTTGAACCGCTTTAAAACGCTCGGAATTCGATGTTTTAACGGGCTGGAGTATAATCCTCTGCATACCTAAGAAAAAAATGAAATTTTGATGGATATAATAGAAGAATTTAGAAGTGAACTTACTGAAGGGGATATTCGCTTCAGGGATAATTTACAATTCGAATTGAAATCCGAATTTTTCATTAATCCTAAAGTTAAAAAGAATGTCTACAAACAGGAATTTTATCTTTTTATCCCAAATTCTCTACAAATAAATAGTCAAACATATCCCAAAGAACAATTTTACTTAGATCAAACCAATTTTGTTCGTTATAAGACTCCACAAATCTCTTTAAGTAATATCGTCAGTCCCCACAACTTGAAGTCCCCCCTAATACGGCTCAAAAAGATCTTGCATGGTTCTATCCCAGATCAAGAGTTTCATATTGTCGATGAATTAAAATTGTTAGGCAGCATATTTAGATCTGCTCTCAGAGATCAAACACGAATACTATTGGTAAAATTTGAAGAATCCCCTCTTTCTGATAACTGGCAAGAACTTGTCCACCTATTATGCCACGATATCAAAATGGTGCAGATATTTTTTTGGGAAATAAAAGACCTTTTCTTCCGATCACCCATGATCGATAAAGAATTAAAATTCATGTGGAATTGCACAGATGAATTCATCAGCAGCACAACAGAGTATTACCTCACATGCCTACTGAAAATTATTAGGGATTCGGGTATCGAAAACGGCGAAAATATTGATAATGAACTGTGCTCCATAATCATTAGAGAGCAAAAATATCGTTCACAGTTTTATATATCAAATGATACCGCACCTGAGAATCATTCAAATGAAGCAATTTTTCACCGTAACAGCTTGCTCAACAAATTAATGCTTGAATCGCTCTCATTAAATACAGTTAGACATTCATTGCAAGAAAAACATGGTAACGTTCTGGCAAGTGTTGCAGCAGGTTTGGCGATGTTAATTTATATGCTCCTATTTGTATGGAAAAGCGAATTATTTGTTATTAACTCACTCCCCTTTATTTTCTTAGCTGTATTTCTCTATATTTTAAAGGACCGAATGAAGGAGGGGTTAAAGAATTTGTACTTCAGAGAGGCATTTCGATGGTTCCCAGATTATTCCACCAAAATAACGAATCGAAAGGGACGCATTATTGGGAAATTGAATGAAAATTTTTCATATTTCACGGAGAAGCAAACACCCCCAGAATTTTTAAAAATGCGTAATCAAGACTTCATCAACGAATTACATGGCCTAAAACGACAAGAAACGATCATCCATTATAAACGTGAAGTCACTCTTTTCAGACAGCCACACCTTGGACGACGTCGTAGAGAACTGACAACTATTTTTAGACTTAACATCCATAAGTTTTTAGAAAAGGCAAATAATGCCCTACAGCCTAATCTGATCCTTAATCCAGAAACATTAGATATAATAGAACGAGTACTCCCAAAAATTTATCATCTCAACATCATCATTCAAAATACTTATCGAAAAGCCAGTTTAAAAGAGAAAATAGAAATTAGAAAATTTCGTGTCGTCGTCGATAAATTTGGAATCAAACGCGTAGAGCAAATTAAATAGCTGATCCACGGTATAATTTAGAGTAACAATTGAGGAATTTTTATGCATTTAGTTAACATTGATTTATCCCATCAAATGCTCTTAAAGGATAAATTTCGTCTCTTAAAAAGCGAAATCTCAGAATATAGCTTCGCTGACCTGTATCTTTTTCGCTCAATTCACCATTACCAATTTCTATTTGAAAAAGAATTATTCATTAAGGGAATCACATATACCGGTGAATCATTTATGATGCCCACATTCCCTTTAGATAAACATTTTCCTCTAGATGAAATTAAATTATGGTTAACTGAAGTAGATTTTCTCTATCCTATCCAAGAGGAATGGTTAAAGTATTTTGATCAATCAATATTCGAGTTTTCATCCTTAGAAAGTGAAAGCGATTATCTTTACTCGATTGAAAAAATGAGGACTTATCCCGGTAGAGCTTTAAGTGCAAAACGCAATCTAGTCTCACAACTTTTTGCAGAGCACAAAGTAGATGCGCATACACTTAATGATGAAAGAATAGAAGATGCTCTTGAGGTCTTGGAGGCATGGCAAAAGGAACAAACTCTTCAAAAAGAAAAATCAGATTATTTTCCATGTAAAGAAGCAATTCAATTACTTTACGATCTGCAGTTAACCGGAACAGTTTTCTATGTCGATGATGAACCATCAGGACTCATTATAGGTGAAACATCTTCCTGCAATGATTTTCTTGTCCATTTTGCAAAAGCAAAAAAATCAATCAAGGGCCTTTATCAGTATATTTATCAGCCATTAGCTGAGATGTTAGCGCATGATAATCATCGATTTATAAATTTAGAACAGGATCTTGGAATTCCAGAAGTTCGACACTCCAAACACTCATATAAGCCTGATCGGATAGTAAAAAAATGGCGAGTGAAGCTTATATCAGGTACGGCCTAAAACTAGAAATTAGACAGGGCGTAGTAAACAAACTTAGGTTCTGTATACATCTTCTAATATTATTTTCAGAACAAACGATCCTGCACTAATCGCGATAACGACTAGTGGATTGAGTGGTAGGCTCGCGTATTTTGCTATTTGCAAACTACTTCCGATTCCAGCAGCTAAGGAAATGGCAGAGAAAAAAACAAATCCGTTATCATTTATAATCATTTTGTGACCGCCAAAGAGTGTTGGAATATGCAAAACAATTTGAGTGATTTTAGAGATTAAATCATTGATAATAAAATTTGCTAAAACGAGCGAGGTGCCGGCTAGTCCTCGATTTGTTTTTATGCTTGTCGGGAGCGTTCGAATAGATGTATAGATGCGCCCAGCAAAGGTTGAAAGACCCATTTCTATATTTTGAAACTGATTCAAAGTCGCATTTTTTATTGTGTTTAATTCTATGCTCATTTAATGATACTCATTGTTTTAATTTATTATATATGGTTTATGCATTAACTGTTCTAGCTATGTTTTTATTGTATTTAAAATACGAACCAACAAAAAGAATAACTACACCAATTGTGTTTGCAATTTGGCTATTTAATCTAAGGTTAGTTGCTGCAATAAAATGATAATGCAGAAATCCATATGATGAAAGAAAAATCGTAGAAACAACAACATCCTTAACTATTTTTTCCGTTTTTGATTGTAACTCAGAACTAGGGAAATATTTATAAACTTTAACTCCAATACGATATGCAACATTGATAAAGATCAAATCAGCTATAACTAATGAGAAAAATGCGGTATCCCTATCCTGCAGTTTAACCCTGATCCACTTTACAACAAATCCATTCCAATTTGAAATTTTAGTGACTAAGCCTTCTTCTATGGGAGCGGCATGAAAAAAAGAATTCAAGTTTACAAACATAAACCTCTGAAAATTAAATATTTTTTGAAAAAAAATGCCCATGAAGATGCAGAGGGAATTTCTATTATACTTATATTTACTTTTATTTTTTTTCTCAAGGAATATCTAGAATTTTCTTAAATTATTTAAATCAAAATATTTTCAATATTTATACTATTATATTGACTTTTAACAACTAATCAATTAAAATTTTAATTTACTTAATAAAACTATTTAAATTAAAGGAGAATAACATGACGCCAACAACATATCTTGAATCTAAAGGTTATTACAGTGCAGAAGCATTTAAATCTAATCATAATGCTATTAAAACTAAATTAACAAGTTATAATGAATTAACTAAGAAAATCGCTGACATTGAAAATAAAACTCCACCATCTAAATTAAAAATAGCGACTGAAAAAGCAGCATATTTTTTCCTTGCAACAGCGTGTTGTGTCGCAGGCGTTGCTCTATTTAAATTTGGTATTCTTGATGTTGCAGTACAAACAGCTTATGCAACAGCTGTCGCATTAGCACCAACTTTCACAGCCATGCCAGCTATTGCATCTCATGGCATCCTTTACACTATTATGGCTGCAATTGCTTCTACTCCGCTTTTCTTTTTTACAGCTGGAGCGTCGTGTCTGAACAAGTCTGTGCAAGAAAGAAAGCTTGAATCTGCTGAAAAATATATTCAGAAGAGAAATGAATTAGGTGATCCTGCAAAAATTAAAGAAAAATTAGGAGAATTGAATAAGATTCAAGCTGAATATATTGGAGAAGTAGACCAAGAAATGATTCGCAATATCAACAAAAAATTTAAAGAAGAGCACGACAAACTTACTAAACGTGAATCGGAACTAATTCGAGCTAATATGTACTCCACGAGCACTGAAAAAACATAGATATGCTTTAGATTGTAGCTAAAATGAAAGCGAAAGAGGACTTTCGCACTCCAAACGCTTCGCGTAGCTTTAAGATATATTTATGCTACAGATTTCCAAGGCTACGCAAAGCGTTTGGAGTGCGCGTGAGTTGCAGGTGTATTAACTTAGTCTCAAACGGTGAGATAAAGGTCTAACAATCTTTATCAAAACCTACCTATGCGGGTCCGTACCGGTATAGAAGTAAT
>JACDES010000135.1 GCA_013816265.1 Parachlamydiaceae bacterium
GAGATTAGATCCGCATAGGTAGGCTTTGGTTTAGTATGTTTAATACCTCCTCATCCGTTTGATTGACTTAGTTTAATATACCCGCGATTCGCGCGGAGTGCGAAAGTCCTCTTTCGCTTTGTTATGAGGCGCTATCTTTGTCAATAAATCTAGAATTGACGCTTACGTTTTGAGCGCGAAAGCTTTTTTTCGCTTACGTTTTTTTTCTACAACCTCTTTCATATTTTGACAATATTGGTTACTAGCGTAGAATTTCCACTTCACCATTATTCAAGTGGTAATATCCCCCAATTACATCCAATTTACCTTCATGGATAAGCTTTGAAATATTCGGCGTCTTTTTCAAATAATCTACAGTCATGCGAACATTAGCCTTAACAGCATTTTCAATTCTATTACCAGGTAAGATAGCTGAGGCTTTGACAGCAGGTTCTATCAATTCTGCAATATTTTCAATTTCTTTAGTGTTATGTTGAACAACAGCTGTAACAGCGCCACAGCTTTCATGTCCAAGAACTAATACTATTGATGAACCTAAATATAATCCTGAATATTCAATACTATCTAATTCAATCGGACCAGCAACATTTCCTGCAACTCGAACCACAAACAGATCCCCAATACCTTGATCGAATACAATCTCTGGAGCAACTCTCGAATCTGAGCAACCTAAGATGATTGCGAATGGTGTTTGTGCATTAACCACTGCTAGACGGCGTTCTTGCGATCTATTGGGATGTAATAGTTTGTCTTGTATATATCGAAGATTGCCATCCATAAGTCTCACAAGCGCTTGGCGTGGTGTGAGTGGAATAGTTTCTTGCTTTTCTGATGATCGTTCTTCCGTGACATTTGCTTCCGGAGCTGCAGTTTCAACTTTTGCTGGTACTTCATCAGCATTAATATTTGACATATAGAAACCCGCCATTGCTATGAATATCAGTTTAGTTAATTTTTTCATTGTCATACGATTTGCTCCAACTTTTAAATAACTTTTTTTTAAAGTCACCTTTAGTAGCAAATTCTAATTTATTTTAATACAGTTATTATCCCAGTGATTGGCAAAAAGTCTGATAAACAAATAGATAACTACTGAAATGATTGCGTAGCCTCTTCTAAGCTATGCAATAAAATTAATTTGTTTTCGAACATTGTTAATAATGTGAGCCATGATCAAATCAATTTTTTGAGGATTTCTAACATCCAATTCAGGAGCGTTTTTAATAGTGCGAATAATCGAATCACGCAGATTTTTTTTCAGTTCACCATTATTAGGATTATATAAAATATGTCTAGCTAGATCTGTTACATCCTTGTTGGTCATACAGTGTTTTTGATATTTTATTGCTTTTGGACCCAAAGCCTCTAATTCTCCCGGTGGGGTCATTTTCTTTATTCGGAGCGATCTAAGTGGCGGCTGAATGGGTAAATCGATTACGGATCTCCCAAAAACATCAGTTCTTATTTGTTTATGAAGGTTTTGCTGTATTCCGAGAAAAAAATTAAGGTCTAGTATAGTATTAATATCTTCTAAACCATTTCTTAAGCACAACTTTTTTATCAAATTATAGCTAATGATATTATTTGAGAGCTTTTTCTGATAATCAAGAGCAACATTTTCATATCTTGATAGCACCATAAATTTTCGATATTCTCTTGTGTATGCGAATGTTCTTTCTTGTACTAATTTATATCCATTTTTTATGACTATTTTTTTTGCAGCATTGATATTTTCAACAAGTGCATCAATGAAGTATTTCAGACCCATTCCTGGACTAATGGTTGTACCTTTTTGAGCCATTGCATTTAATATTTGTAATGATACTGTTCTTAATTTTCCCTGAAATTCATCTTTGCCATCAATAAGAGTATCGATATTATTTACTTCAATAGGTAATAAATCAGTCGCATTCATTTCAAAATCTAATATAGACCCATTTCCTAAGGCAAAATCTTGGCCATTTTCATTATATTTTAAACTAGGAAGAACAGCAATGTGTGCTGCAGCATAATTTGATTTATTCGAAAGAAATGTTGTTGGAACCTTATTATGTACAGATGGAGCGGGTTCACGGGTTTTGCCTGAACCAACTTGAATTTTAGTATCATGACATCTAAATTGATAACCTGTATTGAGTACGAGCAACATTTGTTTAAAAATTAAATGTATTCTACTTTCAAGATGGTCATCAATATCTTCATTGAAACTTTCAAAAAAACTATCGGTTGGAATAATTCTTAAGTTTTTCATAGTGATTTGTAAAGGATGCCATAAATATGGTTTCAAAGAATATTCTTGAAATGAGTTTAAATTATTACCGCATAAGTCATCTCGGATGTAAAGCTGTCGTGGAACTGATCCAGGATTTGAAATAAATCGATTCCATAAATAAGTAAAACGATTACCAGATCTACCAGAAGGGTGTAATATTTGTGGTGGTAGTGGTGGAACTAATGTTTGTTGTTGTTGAACTAAAATTTGTTGTTGCGGAATAAATTGTTGATATGTGGCATAACCTGTCACATATGTTCCGTAAGATGATACTGTCGCCATTTTAACTACTCCTTTTCATAAAGCATAAGATTATTCAAGCAATTTGACTAGCATCTCTTAAAATATGATCCGCTATGAAATCCAATTTATAGGCATTTTTGCTAAATTTTTCATAAATTGAAACTTTTATCAAATTTTTAAATTCCAATCTTAGAGGGGCGTTTTGAGGGTCGATTAAAATTCTTTTTGCTATTGCAATAATATTAGGCAAAGTTAAGCAATGCTTTTTATAAGGTATTTGATCCCTTCCTAAAGGTTTTAATATAGATTGAGGAACGGTTTGTTGCTGTATTTGAGAAGGAACACCATAAATTGGTTCTACAGGAAGGGGTAACATTACAGGTTGAAAGGCTGGCAGTGATGGGGGTGACACGGGTACATCAGTAACAGGATTTCCAAAAACATCAACATATAATTGGGATATTAATTGCAATCGAAATCCAAGATAAAAATGTTCATCAATAGGGATTGAACGTTCTTGAGTTTTGTATAACGAACAAAGTAGTCTTATAAGATCGTTCCCTTCAGATTCAGAACTCAATTTTTCTTTGTAATTATTTGCCATTTTTTCGTAATTAAGTAATACACGATATTTTCTCTCCTTTTTTGAACGATGAGGGCTATCTATCGTTAGCTTGAAGTAATCATTGTAGATTTTTAAACCTGAAGCTCGAACATTATCCAAAAATGATTGTAAAAATACCTGTAAACCCTGCTTAGGCATTAGCGAACCCGAAGCTACCATATTTAATATTTTTAAGGCTGTTGGTCTTAATTTATCCCCTTCGCTCCAATCACCTTCAATTAATTCATCTACTTGATTGATTTCCAAAGGAAGCAAGTTAGTTGCATTTATTTCAAAATCAAATGCTGATCCTTTTCCTAAAAAAAACTCTCCGTTTCTATTTTTAAACTTCAAGCTAGGCAAGGTGGCAATATGAGCTGCGGCATAACATGATTTTTTAGCCAAAGGTTGATTCGATGCAATTAATGCTGCATCAGGCTTTGTAGTTTTTCCAGTTCCTACTTGTATGAGAGTTCGATTTGGCAAATATTCAACACTTGTGGAATAAACTAAAAGCAATTGTTTAAAAAATAAATGAAATTTTTTCTCGGCATGGGCTTGCACATCATCATCAAAATTATTAAATATTTCATTTGAAGGAATAATTCTCAAATTTTGAAGAGTATATTCTAAGGGTCTTTGAAGAATGTTTAATAATAATTGCATTTGTTCATCATTTAATTGATTTCCTCTCAATTGTTGAGGAATATAAAGTAACCTTGATACAGATCCTGCAGAAGGTAAATCCTCTCCCCAAAAATAGACATCACGCTCTGAAGAGGTGCAAAATCTTTTAAGTTGTTTTTGTAGGACAAGGGGCTGTAAAGCATATTGATACATTGTTGTGATGGTCATAAAGCTCTCTAACTATTGGTTTATAATAATCGCCTATTTTGTTAATTCAGAGTATGTAATTTCGAATAAAATGTGTTTACATATATTTGTTATATTTCGCGGTTGTTTCACATCAAATTTTTTGTTGCTAGTAATTTCATCTTTTACAGCCTCTTCAAGTTCTTGGGAAGGCTCTGAAGTACTATGTTTTTTAATGCATTTTTTTGCTAATTTTTGGATACGGTTTAGTGCGATGCAGTAATCTTTGTATACTTCGGCTCTGTTAGATAGCTTTTCAGCTGGTTTAGGAATATTTATTGGATATTTCACTGCAAATAAAATATGATTACAAATTAAACCAATATTCTTTACGCAAGTGACGCCATAATCTTTCGTAATTTTGTCTTTCACAGCTTTGATAAAAGCGTCTTTGATAACTTGATTTTCTTCATCATCGAGAACTTTTTGAGCTAAATTTTGAATTTTTTTAATTGTAAGGCAATATTCTTTATAATCTTTTCCTGTTTTTGATAATCTTTCCTTTACAGATGGAATGATTTCAATTCTTTTTCGACCTGATCTTCGAGGTATAGCTACAGGGTCTTCAATAATTTGACCACTAACATTTTTTTTTGAAGCATAATATGCTAAAAGATAACCTTCATATAAAAAACTATAGAATTCGCTCCTAGTATCCTCATGATGATCATCCAAAGTATCAAAAATTTCTTGAATAGATTCTTGGAATTTTAATTTATCGCCGGAAATAGTTTCCTTGTCAGCAAGATGTTGCAAATTGTCATCGACACTTGCTTCTAGACTTTTCAGTACATTTATTCTTTCTACATCTTTTTTTGGTTTTTTCTTTATTTTATGATCAAATATAGGATTTTCAAGATGCTCAGTTATCACAGATATATAAATTTTCAAAGATATGAAAAATTCCCTAAGTTCTTTTACTTTAATCGAATCTTCATTGGGGGCATTTTTAGAAGTTTTTTTAGAAGTTTTTTTTGAAAGTTTATCCAGAATTCTTGATGCTTCATTTTCCAGTTCAACCTTTATACTATCATTCTGAAGAAAAAGAATTTTTTTAATAAATTCTTCTACTTCGGACTCATCTCCCGAAAGACTCTCTAAATACTCGTCGACAATTTCTTCATAACGTTCCAGTACGTATATTTTTTTGTCATTTACATCATTAAGATCTAAATCACTATTGTTAAGACGGGCTTTTGCTGCCGTTATATATTTTTTCAAAGATTCGACAAATTCTATAAGTGCGTCTATTGCATTCAGCCCTTCATTTGAAGCTTCATTAAGAATTTTCAATGAAGTGGTGCGTAAATTAGCTTTTTTGGCACTATTTTTTCCGTCGATTAAACTATCAACCTCATTCACCTCCTTCGGAAGTAAATCAGTTGCATTCATCAATAACTCTAACCGGGAACCTTTGCCCATTACATATTCTGTTCCATCAAGTTCATATTTTAAACTCGGTATTGTAGATATATGTGCAGCTACATATTGCGACCTTTCCTTAATATGCTCACTGGTGCCTTTAGGTTTTTTGGAATTTCTCAAATGACCAGAACCAATTTGCAGATCGGTATCATGTAATGAATATGTTAATTTTGAATTGCCTACCACTAATATAGTTGTAAACATCGTTTGAATTCTTTTTTCAATATGCGCAACGATATATTCGTCAATGGATTCAAAAAAATCGATAGTTGTTTTGATATGCAAATCACTTAAGTTTTTTTCTACGGGGTCTTCAAGAACTTTTTCTAAACATTCTGATTGATTTTTAGTAAATTTCTTTTTAAGAAACTTGTCAGGATGTGTTATTGTTTTTTTCATCAATTCTTGTGGAATATAAAGATGAGGGGGAACAACCCCTACTACCGGAGCTTTCTCATGTTTCGACCAAGTAAGTGTTGTATTACGATGAGAAGAGCATCTAATATTTGATTCAACGGACATCTTTTTTCCTCCTTAACATGAATTTCAATTATCTATAAAAAATAAGTTCATTTAAATTTATGAGTGATTTAAATATGTAATCTATACATAAAATTGTTATTTCTCAATTAAGATTTTATTTCACTGTTTACGAAATACTTAACCATTCATAGGATCATGGAAATCACTAAAAAAAGAATCATTTGGTTTGGTCTTATAATAATTGGGTTTATTGGGTTAGTATTTTGGAAATTTAAAAATGAACCCCTTCTTTCAGAAGAACCCGATCAATTAATCATCCCTCTTGGACTACCTCAAATCCCGTGGCCTTCAGATAATCCTTACAATAAGAAAAAAGCAGAATTAGGTCGTTTGCTATATTTTGATAAAAGACTTTCATCGGATGGAACAGTTTCTTGTTCAACATGTCATTCCATTCCTCGTGCATTTGCAGATACGAATAAGATATCAAAAGGAATTCGTGAAAGACTTGGAACTCGTCATGCTCCAACAGTTATTAACTCGGCCTATCAAAGTACTTTATTTTGGGATGGAAGAGCTAAGACGTTAGAGGATCAAAGTGTAGGACCCATCGGTAATCCTAATGAAATGACTTTAGCAAATAATATTCATGATGCTCATATTCAGTGTCAGGATAGAATTCTAAATATCAAGGGCTATCGTCAACTATTCAAAGAAGTTTTCGGTAATGAATCAATTACCTTAGAAGAAATTGCGAAAGCTATTGCCACATTTGAACGTACTGTATTATCCGGCAATTCTCCTTATGATAAATATTTGGCGGGCAATAAAATAGCGATGACTTCACAACAGATTCATGGGTATCGAATTTTTGTTCGATCAGGCTGTATGAATTGCCACGGGGGGCCTAATTTCACAGATGGACGTTTTACAAACATTGGAATTGGGATGAATAATACGAATCCCGATCTAGGCCGCTATACCATTACAAAAGACGAAAAAGATTGGGGAGCATTTAAAATACCGACTTTACGTGATAGTGCAAACTCATACCCTTATATGCATGATGGAAGCCTTCCTACACTAAAATCTGTGATAGATTATTATGATCAAGGTGGTAATAATAATAAAAATCTTCATCCCCTTATGCGTCCTTTGAATTTGACGGAACAGGAGCGGAAAGATCTATTGAGCTTTTTGGAAGCTCTAAACGGAGAGGGGTGGCATCATTTCAGAGAGCCTAAAAAATTTCCCGAATGAAGGCAAAACACTTTGGAGGTAAGCGTCAATTGTAGACATGTTGACAAATATGGCGCTTTATAACAAAGCGAAAGAGGACTTTCGCACTCCAAACGCTACGCGTAGCGTTGGAAATCTGTCGCATAAATA
>JACDES010000136.1 GCA_013816265.1 Parachlamydiaceae bacterium
GCCTAACAAAGAGTGCTTTCTTTAGAAAAAATTGAGGATAAAGATCTGTAATAAAAACAAGGCGATTCTCACTTTATTTCTTATTTTGACAGCATTGGGCTTTGAACAGACGCTCTTTCGAGCTAACAAAGAGAATCATATAAACAAAATTATTGAGAACAGCCATAGAACTATACTTAAATGGTTGCCCACTACTTTTCAATGTGAATCGTTTCTAAGGCTTCTGCTGCATCTTCAGGCACTTTAAATGAAAATTTGTTATTTAATCGATCCAAATATAAATAAATCGCCGGCGTAATAAACAATGTAATTAATTGTGAAAACATCAAACCACCGATAATGACGATTCCCAATGGCCTTCTCGATTCTGCTCCTGAACCTACTGCCAATGCAATCGGAACGGCTCCCATAATTGCCGTCACTGTTGTCATCATAATAGGACGAAAACGCACGATACATGCATTAAAAATAGCATCGCGTGGACTCTGATTGTGCATTCTTTCATTTTCAAGCGCATAGTCCACCATCATAATTCCGTTCTTTTTTACAATCCCAATCAACAAAATGATTCCTAAAAAGGCATATAAGGATAATGGGAATCCAAAAAATTCAAGCGTTATTAAGGCACCAAATGTCGCTGGTGGCAATGTAGATAGAATTGTTAAAGGATGGATAAAACTCTCATACAAAATCCCTAACACAACATAAATGGCCAAAACGGCTATTAACAATAGAAAATAAGTACTGCTCATTGAAGCTTCAAATGTCTCCGCTGCCCCATGCACACTTCCTATCACATTGGCAGGTAATACCACTCGGGCTGCCTCTTTCAGTTGCTCAATGGCAGATCCCAAAGGAATATTTGGAGCTAAACTAAACGATACTGTTGTTGAAGGAAACTGTGAAGTATGGTTAATTTTCGATGAACCGACGCCTTCTTTCCAGGTTGCAACAGCACTCAAAGGGACTAATTCATTAGTAATGTCTGACCGAACGTAAATTTCTGCTAAAGTCGTTAGTTTCTTTTGGAAACGTGGTTCGACTTCCAAAATAACATCATACTGATCTAAGGGAGTTTCAATTCTAGCAACACGTCCACCAGCATAGGCCAACTGAAGTGTTTCCTGTATTTTTTTTGCAGATACACCCAATGTGGCAGCTTGATCTCGTAATACTTCGATATGGAGCTGTGGAGTTTTCACTTCCATATCGCTTGTGACGCCTTGGAATCCAGCAATTGAATTCAATTTCTCTACCAAGTTATCTGTTGCCTTGTACAATGACTCCAAATCCATACTTTGTAGGGTATATTGGTAACTTCCTTTACTATCACTTCCAACAGATAAGTCAATCAGGGGGATATTCTTCAAATAAGTGTTAATTCCTGGAATAAACATTAACTGACCATACATCCCTTGCATAATTTGTGTGATGGGAGGTCTTTCATGTCTGGGTTTAAGCTTGATAAATATAATTCCATCGCGATGATCTTGATAAGATGTCAATGAAACAAAGGATTCCACACTAGGATCATTTTGAATTATTTTTGTCACTTTACTTTGATATTGACTCATACGACTTGCAGAAGTTCCTTCTTCGGACTGCGTAAATGCCATCATAAATCCAATGTCATCATCAGGCATAAAGTCTTTTGGTATCTTATAAAAATAGTATCCACTCACCAAAATACTACCCAATCCAACCACAAGTGCAATCCAGCGATGATCTAAAACAAAATTCAAAACAGGCTTATAAGCTGCTATCATTCCATTATTCAGTGCGTTAGCAAAACGTTCTAAAATTCCAGGCTTATGATCTGTTTTAGCCTTGATAAGACGACTGCAGAGCATTGGGGTTAGTGTCAATGAAATGACACCCGAAATCAACGTAATGATCACAAGTGTGATGGCAAATTCTTGGAAGATTTTTCCTATTAATCCACCCATAAATACCATGGGGATAAACACAGCAACTAATGATAATGTCATAGAAAGAATTGTAAATCCAATTTGTTGCGATCCTTTGATGGCTGCAACCCAAGGGCTTTCACCCTGTTCGACTCTTCTCACAATATTTTCTAGAACTACAATAGCATCGTCGATAATAAAACCGATTGCCAAAATAAGGGCAAGGAGTGAAAGGTTGTCTATGCTATAGTCTAACAAGTACATAAAAATAAATGTACCCACAATAGACATTGGCAGAATCAATGTAGGAATAATTGTATCTCGTAAATTTCCTAAATAGAAAAAGATAACTAAAACAACGAGTGCAAATGCAATAAGTAATGTCATTTCCACTTCGGCAACCGATTCTTTAATTGAAAGCGATTTATCAAAAATGATTTTCAAATCAACAGAAGCAGGTAGTTGCGCTTCCAATTTCGGCAAATGGGCGTAGATCGCATCAGCCACTTTTACAGTATTTGCCCCCGGCTGTCTTTGGATTGCCAACACAACAGTAGGTTGATCAGTTTTGGCATCGACATAACGAAGAGTCATTTTATCATTTTGCAATCCATCGATGGCATGACCCACGTTTTGTATGCGGACAGGTGAATTATTACGGTATGCGACAATCAGAGGGTTATATTTTACTGCTGTAATTAATTGCCCTTTTGCCACAATAGTAGGAGATCGTTCTGTACCATTCAACTGACCAATAGGTAAATAGGGATTTGCATCCATAATAGTTCCGGCGACATCTTCCAATGTGATGCCTAAGTTCGCCAGTGTATTTGGATTCACTTGAACTCTTACCGCATAGGGTGAACCGTATGTGACAACTTGAGCTACGCCGTTAATCATGGAAAGTTGCTGACCGATATAAATATTGGCATAGGTATATAAATCAGATAAAGTCATTGTATTAGATGTCAAAGCCATGTAAATGATCGGAGTGTCTGAGGGATTGACTTTTGTAAAAGTAGGATCATTAGGAAGGTCAGGTGGTAACTTAGCTTTTGATCTCGAAATCGCAGCTTCGACGTCCTGGGCGGCAGAATCCATACTTTTTGAGATATCAAATTGTAGGACAATGTTTGTGTTTCCAAGCATGTTTGTAGATGTCACAAACGTGATACCCGTAATTGTCATGAATTCTTTTTCGAGAGGCGTTGCGACGGTATTTGCCATCGTCTCGGGGCTTGCTCCCGGAAAACCTACAACAACGTCGATAGCAGGAAAATCAACGTCAGGTAAGTTACTGATGGGAAGGCGATTGAACGCCATGATACCAAGCATTAAGATTGCCGCCATGACCAAAGTGGTCATGATGGGCCGCTGAATAAATGGTGCGGAGAGATTCATGCGACCTTCTCGGGTTCAGGTTTTTTCTTACTTGTATCTTCGGTTGCTTTTGATGGATTCTCAGCAGGAGCTTGATCAGTCAGGGTAACTTTAGCACCAGGTCGTAGATTTAATTGACCATCAGTGATGACCTTCATTCCTGCTGTTAATCCCGCGTCGATGGCGATATAATCATCTAGATGTTCGCCTAAGGTAACAGGAACACAATCCACAGTCATGTCAGGTTTCAAGACATAGACAAAAGATCCTTTCTGACTCGTCTGTATAGCAGATAAGGGAACAACAGGGTGCTTTTCTTTTAATTTGACAAAAAGCTTCACTTTAACGAATTCACCAGGCCATAAAATTTCGTCTTCATTTGCGACGGTTCCTTTAAGCTGTATCGTTCCGGTATTGGAGTCGACTTGGTTGTCGAACGCATTCAATTCACCTTCAAATTCTTTCTTATTATCAAATGGGAGTAATACTTTAAATTTGCGATTTCCTTCTTTCAATAGCTCCTGGAGTTCTTGAAAGTCTTTTTGCGCGAGGGAGAAATAGACATACACAGGAGTGACTTGTAAGATTGAAATGAGGGAATTGAAATCGTTCGCTTGGACAAGGTTCCCTTGATCCACTTTTGTAAGACTTACTTTTCCATTAATTGGAGAACATACATCGCAATAGTCAAGGTTGATTTTAGCGTTTTCGATTTCAGCTTTATCAATGATTACTTGACTTTCGTGTAATTTGACATCACGCTTGTATTCTTCGATATTTAAATGAGAGACGTATTCTTGTTGGATCAACCCTTGATAGCGATCTAACTTTGTTTTTGAGAATTCGAGTTCTGCTTCATTCTTGATGAGGTTTGCTTGAGCTTTTTCTAAAGCGATTTCGTATGGAAGACGATCGATTTTATAAAGAGGGTCGCCAGCTTTTACATTGTCGCCGCCTTGAATGTAAACAGTATCGATGATGCCACCCACACGTGGTTTTATATTAACGCTATTTGAGGCTGCGACATTTCCTATGGCTTCGATGTAGACAGGAATATCTCGTTCCGTTACTTCTGCAGCTGTAACAGGCAGTGGACGAACAAATGCACTTGCTTCATGCGATGTTTTGTTGTCGGCGCAGCTTGTTAATAGTGATAAAATGATGAATGAAATGCCTTTGAATGAACGTGACATTTGACTATTTCCTCTTGCTTTGTAGGGGACATTTAATAGAATTTTCGTATGAAGTACCGATGATACCTGTTGCATACGATACATTTGCTAAGGCAATAGCCCAGCCAGTACGTGATTGGATGACTTGTGCTTTAGCAGCAGATAGATTTCGATTAGCAAGCAATAAATCAAGAATAGTACTGATACCAGCTTTATATGTTGCTAAGGCGGCATTGTATGCTTCTGTACTGAATTTTAAAAACTCAAGGCTATATCGTAAGCTTTCAATTGACGTTTGTAGATTAGAATAAGCAGTCACGACATCTAAGCTCACTTGGTTTTCGACATTTCGAATATTTGCACAAGAGGCTCTGACTAGCTCTCTAGCTTGTTTTGTTTGATTTTGATAAAGAAATCCTGCAAAAAGAGGTACATTAAGTGTTATGCATCCCGATAAGATGTGATTATTAAAACTTGAGTTCTGAAAAAAGATATTTTCTTGTAGATTCGCACCCGCGGAAAGCGTCGGCATTCCTTCAGACCAAGCCACAATGACTTCGGCTTTGCGTCTTTCGTGCTCGGCGTAAACGGCAGCTAAATCAGGTCTGTCTGTTTTAGCAATTTCAATTAATTTTTCTAGTCCCGTGCAAACCTTTTCTAAAGTGGCGTCACTGGGGAATTCCGGGATATTAAATTCAGTCTCAGCAGATAATCCTAATCCATTCGCCAGGTTGGCGTATGCAATTTTCAATTGCCCTGTTAGCTGTGCGATATTCACTTGTATATTGACTAGGTCGCTTTGTGCTTGTAAAACGTCTAATTTGTTCTTTATACCTGCGAGGTAAAGTTGATTGGCCGCTTCAAAGTTTGTTTCAGCATTTTTTAAATCGGCATATCTTGATTCAAGTAATGCTTTAGTGCCTGCGTAGACATAATACTCTTGAAGTACTGTAAAAATAACTTGTTGCACTTGACGATTGTGGATCCAGTTACTTTCATATAGAGCTTGCTTAGCCGCTTCAATTGTTGCGCAGCGTCCTCCAAAGTCCAAGAGGAGATACGAGACAGATAAATTGCTGTTTGCAACAGTATGATAGCCTAAAAAGGATCCAGAGGCCGCCGTGGTCGATGCTTGATTGACAGCAGCTGTTTGTCCAACATTTCCACCTGCAGCAGCAGTGCCTCCGACATCATCGGCGCCGCTACTGCTTATCGATGAGGATCCTGGAATAGCTGCAGGGATAATAATCGGAAGGGGGGGATTATCAAGATGTTCATCACTATAGGTAATTGATTCTTGGAAATCGATAGTAGGGTAAAGGAGACTTTCTGCAACACCGACTCCAAAGGCAGCTGCACGTGCTTCCGCCCAGGTGCGTTGTGTTGTAGGATTGTTGTGTAAGGCCACATCGATCAGGTCAGCAACGGCAACTTCTGAGGTTTGAAGTAATTCTATAAATTCTTTACCATCGTCAATGTTATCACAGGGCCTAGGTTCATAAAAACAAGGTGGTTCCCAAAAATCGGCAGGTTCAGGTGAAACCCAATCGTAGGTAATAGGATCGGTATTAAAAAAGTTGTTGCAGCCTGCTAATGATAGTAGAAGGATGAGAGATCCGATGCGTGCTGTTTTTTTTAAAATTGGGTGAAATGGCATGAGGTGCGACTTTTTTGTTTCCTTATTGAAATGGAAACATCTTATACTAGGAAATCTTTTATTTATATGGAAAAACGTATCGCATACATAAAAAATTTGAGAATTGTTTATTTCTTTGCGGTTCTATTTGTCTTAAGGTAAGTTCCTTGCGTTAGGCCTGAAGGGCCGGTATGAAATAGCCCAGACCTCCGCTGCGATCATGCTATTACCTACAAGTAGCTAAAATACAAAGGATGATGTGTTTAAGGATATGTGTAAGTACTTTAATTGAATTCAACGCAGAGACGGGGAGACAGGGAGAGCGGAGAGGTTAAATGAGTTAAATTAGGTTAGATAAAGTTTGCGATTCCTCGTTAGCTCGGAGGTTTCTGGGAGGTAGTAATACAATCTTAGGTAATGTTTGTTCTAATGGTATTGCTATCCTAATAGGATCCTCGAAAGGACCGCCTTGAGCTGTAAATGTCTTTATTATTTTTTTTGTTGTGACATCTATTAAAAATAATGAAGTTTTAAGTTTGAAAAGTAGAGTTTCACACTATATTATTGCAATGAGAAAAAAATAGACTGAACCTTTTACGAATAGTAGAAATGAATTCTCTTTGAAAAAATATTTTGGTATGTTACTTATAGATCAACGAAACTGGATTCTCTAGTTGATGAGTGATTTATATAGAGAAGCGCGTATTTGAATCGCCCTGAAACGGGCTCTATTTATTATTTGAATTAACCCAGAGTTCCCGTTGGTCACTCTGGGCTTTGAACAGACGCTCTACCGAGCTAACTAATAGAATCAGTTAATAAGTTTCGATATATTCCGCGCTTACCAAATTCTACATTTGGATCCATGCGTTGAATAAAGAAAAAGTATATATAGCAGAATCTTATATATAAAATTCTCTTCGTTAGCTCGGTAGAGCGTCTGTTCAAAGCCCAGAGTAACCAACGGGAACTCTGGGTTAATTCAAATAATAAATAGAGCCCGTTTCAGGGCGATTCAAATTCGCGATGCTATACCACGTTCGGGTAGCTTGTTAAATTTTTTGTGGCGTCAAAGCCCCGGGGTTGAGCGATCGTAAGTCACCCCATATTACTAATATTGGGT
>JACDES010000137.1 GCA_013816265.1 Parachlamydiaceae bacterium
CTGTAGCATAAATATTTCTTAAAGCTTCGCAAAGCGTTTGGAGTGCGAAAGTCCTCTTTCGCTTTGTTATGAAGCGCCATATTGGTCTACATGCCTAGATTTTACGATTACCTCCAAAGGGAGTTCGTTAAGTCCATTCAATCCAATCCAAAGTCTACATTCACTCCAATCTTACCCAATCAATGCTATTGATCCAAGAGTTCGATACTTCTAGACATAATAAGAATCCCTTTTAAAAGTCTGTCAATACCAAAATGCTCGTTTGGTGCATGGATTTGATCACTTGATAAACCAAGGCCGACTAAAATAACCTCACCTCCACACGCTTCAGTCAATTCAGTAACAATTGGAATAGAGGCTCCTTCATAAATAAATTCACATGGCATCTCAAAGACTTCTTCAAATGCTTTTGAAAAGGCTTGCACTATTTTTGCGCTTGCATTTGCTCTGACAGCTTTACCACAACCTTGATTGACATGAACTGTAGTTTGTACACCCTGAGGAGAAATATTCATTAAATGGTTTGCAACAAGTTGTCCAATATGTTCTGGCACCTGATTTGGAACTAATCTGCAGGAAATTTTGGCAAATGCCTTAGCAGGAATTACAGTTTTAAATCCTTTTCCTGTATATCCACCCCAAATACCATTAATCTCTAAAGTAGGTCTTAGCCAAGCGCGTTCGTATGCGGAATATTCCTTTTCTCCTCCACCGGAGGAGGCACCCGTTGCTTCTTGATAATCCACGACATCAAAATGAAAAGATACTTTAGTTCTATCTTCAGGTGACAACTCAACAATATCATCGTAGAATCCCGGAATGGTAATTTTCCCTTTTATATCACGTAACTTGTGTAGCATTTCAACAAGAACATGAATGGGATTCAATACAATACCACCATGGGATCCAGAATGGAGATCGATTTTAGCAGCTTGTACTTCGACGTCCATTGTGATAAGACCTCTAATTCCTAATGTTACTGCAGGAATTTTTGGATCCTTTATGCCTAAATCAACGATGGCTAAATAGTCGGCTTTTAATTCTTCAGATTTTGTTTTTAATATTTGCGACAATCCCGCACTTCCCATTTCTTCTTCACCTTCAATGCAATATTTAATATTTATTGGAAGGGAACCGTATTGCTCTTTATATAGTTTCAAGGCTTGTAGGACATAAAAGCATTGTCCTTTATTATCTTGTGCGCCTCTTGCAAAGACTTGACCATCTCTTAGAACAGGTTTAAAAGGGGGAGAGAGCCATTCTTCAAGAGGATCTACAGGTTGGACATCGTAATGATTATATATTAAGAGGGTGGGTTTATTGGGACCGGCTTCCATATCGGTTGCAAAGATAACAGGATGGCCTGAGGTTGGCCATAAGTCAACCTTGAAGCCCATTTGCTTCAAATAATTTTTAAGCCATTGAGCGCAATTTAACACTTGTTCTTTGTACTGGGACTCTGAACTAATACTAGGAAAGTTAAGAAAATCATAGTAATCTTGAATCAACTGATTTTTATTTTTTTCAATTAATTTATTAATTTTTTCCACGCATGATTTTTTTTGATTACCCATGTATTGAACTCAAAAGTAAGTGATTTAAAGAAAATAATAAATTTATTCTATAGTACGCGCCTTCCAAATTCTACATTTTAGACCGCGAGTGGTATAGATTAAATTTTAACCTAGAATTGTCTAAACTGCAATGGGATTATCAAATAATTATTATTATATCTAAAAATAATAGCCTTTACAAAGTAATTTAAGATCAAATATTGAATGTAAAATAGATTGCTATTTTTAAAGAGGATTAACTATATTATGTTTTTTTACTTTTATTCCACACGTGGTATAACATAGATTTTAATCATAAATATTTGGAGTTTGCGATGGGTTTAAAAATCACAAGAGATAATATCAATAATACATTAGATTGTTGTTTCGATGTTGTCGCATTGGGTGGGATTGGATATATGTCGGGTCATGTGATGAACTATATCGCTAAAGTGGCTCAACCTTCTTTATTTCCTAAGAAACCATTTATCGATTTAAAAAGTTCGGCACAATTCTGCTCCACTTTTATTTTAGTTGATCGTGTTGCACATATTCTGATGTTAAAGTATATCATGAAACGTAAAAATGCCGATCGTATGGTCTTTTCCGCGATAAGGCTGAGTCTTTCTTTTGCCTTAAGTCTCACACTCCTTCAAACGTTTCCTTTATCTGAAACGACCCCTCTTGAAACTAAGGTGGCCGCTATAGCTCTCTCCACAGCTCTATTTGTTTACACATGGATCACTAGCAGTGTGACAGCTCTGAATTGGAGATATAACCCAAATCCGAATAAAAATAGCTGGGAATTTTAAAAACCGCAGTTGATGCCCATTGCAGTATATACCAACCTCTAGTTAAAATTTCCCATTTTGACTGCGCCAAAGCCCCGGGGTTGAACGATCATAAGTCACCCCATATTTTCTAATATTGGGTGACTTATGATCATTCAACCCCGGGAGCTTTTGCGTTGTCCAAATGGGAAATTTTAACTAGAGGCTGGTATAAAGAGATTGAGTTTTATCTCTTTAAATAATAAAATTTCAAATTGATTTATTCATAATTAGGAGTTGTTGTGGAAATTAATATTTTTAATTCATTCAAAGAGACAAGTTTTTCAGGTATTAAAGAATCAGTATCGAAGTTTGTTGGAAATAACAAAAAAATTTATTTTTGCGTATTAGGAACATTTGCATTAATTAGTATTATTTACGTGGTTAGAGTTGTTAGAAATTTAAGTGACCACAAGGTTAAGCCGATAGATAATGATAACAAAGATAAAATTGGACCGAGTTTAGACAGCAAAGAACAAAAATCGACAAATACCACTAGGGTTACAACTGATGATGCGAAATCGAAAGGTGTAGCTGACTCTAAGGCTAAGCGTAAAGAATCAGAAAGCGATGAATATGAATATGATCCCAACGAAGAGATTGAAGCCGTTTTTGTGAAACCTGTGGGTTTAAATGGTATTTTAAAAACCCCTAAAAAAAATATAGCTGAAACACCGATTAAAAAATTTAGATTTGATGCTACAGTTACTAAGGATTCGGAAACTCAAAACTCTACTGCAAAAAAGAAAAAAGTAGCCAGAAAAGCGACTCCTAGAAAAAGTATACGGATAAAGCCCTCTAAACAGGAAACACAGTCAAAAAAAAATGAACTAAATGAACTTCAAAATCAGCCAGCTAAAGAACCTACAACACACGTAACTCAGGATAAACCAGTAGCTTCAGCTCATTCTAAAATTCAATCAAAAATCAAAAATATTGAATTGAAAAGTGCTGTATCAAATATCCTATCAAAAATCAAAGATTTTCAAGATCTCAAAAAAGAAGATATGGATCTATTATTTGGAGAGTCCTGTAAACTTATTAATGGTTTAAAAATAAAATCACTGGCATATCCCGAAGGTATTATTGGTTCGGAGGAAGCGACAAATCGCTATCGCAAGAATTTTCGGTTTAAGAATATCGGTTGTCCCGAATACACTGCTGTTGCAGTAAATGGAAAGAAGCCGGTTGATGGAACTACCGAAGACTTTCTTCATGCTAATGAATTAGAAATTGAAGGATATAAATTTATTGTTGGGCAATATCCAGTCCACAAAGATCTATTTTGGGAGTGCGTTAAAGATAACGTAAATCCAATAGTAGATATTAGTAGTTATAATGAGATGCCTGAAGGAACAGAGGAATATTATCCTCGAGGAAGTTTTGCTGTACGGTATAGCACTAGTGTAGAAGCATTTATTACATCTCACAATCACTCTGGATCTATTCATTCCTCAATGCTTAGTGTAAATAACAAAACAAAGGAAATCATTTTTCCTAGATGGAAGTCTCATGAAGGTTTAGACCTCTCAGATTTAAAGGAGCTTGTTCAATATATCCACAAAAACTATCCTCAGAATTCAAGTAGTTATCCTTTTATCATGACTGCAGCTGGTGGCGGACGGGCTGGAACTTTGGCCACATGTCTTGTGCTCAGTAACTTGATTGATAAAGATCAAATAAAAACTGTTGATAAATTGAAAGAAAAAATAATTGAAGTGATATTGGAAGGGCGCTTACAGCGTGGTATAGATTTCGTTCAGTCGTTAGACCAATTAAAAACAATTTGGGCATTTTCTGTTGCTTATTTTAATAAGAAAATAGGAGTAGCTTAAAATTTAGCCAAAGTTTAATAAATAAGAGTTCCTAAAAAAAATTAGTTTGGAGTCACTGTGAAAATTAGTACGTTAAATACAACAAAAAATATTGCTACAGTTAAAGAAAATGTGAAAAAATATTTGCCGATAGACTCAAGGATTTATGCCGTAATACTTGGCATTTTTACCTTAATTGGCTTGGCGTATATTCTAAAAAGAAGAAATGATTTTAAAGTTGAACAAATTAGGCAAGACAAAGCTAATCGTGAAAAGGCTGACGCTGAATTTTTGCCAATAAAAACAACTGCAGCAGCGATGATGGCGAGTATTAAAGATCTTGAAAACATTACTGATGACGAGTTTTATGGTTTGGATCAACCAATTCAAAAACTTATTGAAGACAGCAAAATCAAAGCATTAAAACGACCTGAAAACCCAAAGATAGAAGAAAGAGTGTATTGCTATAATTTTAGATTTGAGGATATCGAATGTCCTGAACACACAGTTCTTGCGTTAAAAGGGGAGAAGTTTGGTATAACCGGAAAGAAACCAACCATTGGAGATAATAGTGATTTTCTTCATGCAAATGAAATGGACATTCGAGGACAACGTTATATTGCAGGTCAATATCCAGTGCATCGTGAACTTTTTTGGAGTACAATAAAAGATCAGGTGAATGTCATTGTCGATCTAACTAATGATGCTGATTTGAGAAAAAGAGATACAATTTTAACATCTTACGTTCCCGACGTTGTGGAACCAATCAAATATCCATCGGGACTTACTGTTAACTTTAAATCTGAAACTGTAAAAGAAGGCTTCACGACCTATAAATATCTTGTAAATGGATCGGGAGTAGATAAAGAGATTTCAAGGATCCATTTTACTGATTGGGAAGATAAACAAGGTCTTGAAGATATCTCAAAATTGACAAAAATGATTGATTATATTCTTAAGGAATTTCCACAAAATGCTAATACACGTCCATTTATCCATTGTCGTGCTGGTGTAGGGCGAACAGGAACCTTGATTACATGTCTTGCTTTAGCTGCGTTTATCAATAACGGCACAGTCAAAACAAAAGATGAATTAAAAACAAAAATGTTTGAGGCAATCGTTGAAGGTCGTCTACAACGTGGGATTACATATGTTCAAACGCCGGATCAATTGGGATCAATTTGGAAATTTGCAAATTCCTACTTAGACAGTAAAAAATCAAAGCTGCTCACACAGCTAGAAAAACTGCCAAAGTAATTAAACTTATAGATTTTTCATCTTTACCAACGCGCAGCCAAAATCTAAATTTTAGGCCGCGCGTTGTATTACATCATTAGATCTATCTGGAAGTAAGTTAATTCTAGCGCTATTCTGAATCTAAAATAAACAATGGAGTTCATGTGAAAATTAGTGCATCAAATTCTGCAATAGATATTGTCTCAATGAAGGACACTATAAAAAAATATTTGCCTACAGATAAAAGGATTTATGCAATAGTAATCGGCATTTTCTCCCTAGTTAGTCTAGCTTATATCTTGAAAGATAAAATATTTAAGAGTAAGCCAATCGTAAAAGAGAAAACTACTCAGGAAAAGATTGCAGATGACTTTTTGGAGATAAAAAAAACTGCTGCAGAGATGACGGCATGTATAAAAGATATCGAAAATATTACTGAAGACGAATTTATTGCAATGAATCAACTAAGTTCTAAGCTTATTAACGATAGAAAAATTGTAACGCTAAAACATCCGGAAAATCCAAAAGAAAATGAAAAAGCATATTGTGAAAATTTTAGATTTAAAAATATCGAATGTCCTCAAAACACAATTCTTCCGTTAAGAGGGGCGAACCTTCCTATAGCTGGAAAGAACCCAACCGCTGAAGATAGAGATGATTTTTTACATGCAAATGAAATGAACATTTGTGGAGAAAAGTTCATTGCTGGCCAATATCCTGTACATCATGAACTCTTTTGGACAACAATTAAAGATCGTGTGAATGTCATTGTCGATCTTACCAGTAAAGATGAATCGAAAAGCACCAATACACAATTCAAATCATATGCAATAGATTGGGCAGAACGCAAATTTCCATCGGGACTTGCTATTAGTTGTGTGGCGTGCATATATCCTCGTGAGGAGGACCATATCTTCTATAAATTAGTTATAAAAGAAGATGGTTTAAAGAAAGAATATACTAGATTACATTATAATAAATGGGAGGATAAAAAAGGCGTTAAAGATATCGCTATTTTTACCAAATTTGTTGATTATGTTAATCATATAAGTCAAATTTCAAATGGTGGTCTATTCATTCATTGTACTGATGGTGTAGGCAGAACAGGAACATTGGGGACATGTTTAGTATTGGCTGCATTGATTGATGATGACACGATTGAAACGAAGGAAGAATTAAAAACAATCATGTTTGAATCAATCGTTGAAGGACGTCTACAACGTGGTCATGAATATGTTCAAACGCTTGAGCAGCTGCAAACAATTTGGAAATTTGCAACCGGCTATTTAGATGCTAGAATCGCCAAAATTGCTAAGAACGTAAGTCAAGTAACCCCAAAAGAATAAAACAATTTATCTTACAACAGATACTTAATGGTTGAACGAGTCTAGAAAGATTCAATTTATGAATGCGAACCCCTTTGGAGTGCGTGTCACTTGAGGCTAAGAAAAAATCGATTTAAATCTATAATTCACTTCGTTAGCTCGGTAGAGCGTCTGTTCAAAGCCCGGAGTGACGTAAGGAACTCCGGGAAAAATAAAAAAAGAATTAGAGCTCGGTAGAGCGATTCAAATATGAGATTATTACGTAGAAGTATTCCAAGTGGTTTGTGTGTCTGATTCAGAGTGTTAGTATATCGTCGCATATTTGAGTCGCCCTACACGGGCTCTATTTATTTTCTACTTACCCGGAGTTCCTTACGTCACTCCGGGCTTTGAACAGACGCTCT
>JACDES010000138.1 GCA_013816265.1 Parachlamydiaceae bacterium
TTTAATAACTGCGGATGCAGTTTAATTTAGGTAGCCAGGGGTAATGCAGCCCTGAAAGGGCAAAGCAACCCCTGGTTTAATGTATAGAAAAATAGAACTGCGGATGCAGTTCAATAATTGCGTTAGTCACCATCACGCAATTGTTGAACTGCATCCGCAGTTCGATATTCTTGTTATGCTATCCAGGGGTAGCTTACCCTTTTCAGGGCTGCGCAACCCCTGGCTACCTATATTTAACTGCTCCGCAGTTGGATAAAGTCAATATTTAAATCAATGTGTCTAGATTTGACGCTTACCTCCAAACGCTTCGCGATTCATTCAGAAAAGCTGTTTTCAAGGCTACGCGAAGCGTTTGGAGTGCGAAAGCCCTCTTTCGCTTTCGTTTTTAGCTACAGCCACTTTATTATTTAGATAGCTTTTGAATTGATATAAGGATCGTCTAGATAAGATGTCGAATTGTCGGATTAATGAAGAGATAAGTTAATGAATGTAATAGATGAATATACTATTTAAAATTTTACAAAAATTATTAAGGATATAAATATGCAGCCACAAGTAACTAGCGATTTATCCAATATGCGCACCTCAATTTTGAGCCCTTCGGATGCCGTGATAGGTCACCTTATGTCTTTTCTACCACCAAAAGCTGTTGGTATGGTATTAGCAACTTGTTCAGAGCTTAGAGCACGAATGTTACCAAATGAAACGATTTGGAAAAATCTTGCCCCTCATATGAAGATTCCAAGACAAATCAGTCAATTATCCTGGAAAGAAACAGTCCTTTTAGATGCATTTTGGGAACGGGGTGTTTTAAAAGAGACAAAAATAAAATTACAGGTTAACACACCTCCAAATGTGCCACAACTATGTGAGGAAGGTCCTAAAAAAGTTTTTCATTTTTATAATAGCAATGCAATTGAATCGCATGATCTAAATAGGCTTGAGGGGAATAAAGCTGATAATAATGAAAAAATGACACAACTTTTTTATAATCTTGTTGATCAACCGAAAAAAGATCAAGCTAATACAGTATATTTTAATGATGGTGATAAAGTCATAAATGTTGGACTTTATTACATTAGCCTGACAAACATGAACGGTGACATCGAGAATACAACACAGATAGATATTTGTGATAAGAGTGGGAAAATCGAGCGCAGTTTCAAAATATTAAACTGTCTTCCGATAAGTATGATCAAAATAAGAAGAAATACTATTTTTCTTTGCGTACCTAAAAATTCAAATCCAACTTATCCAACCTATTATTTTCATGAACTACCGAAAGATTCAACTGAAATCCTATTTGCAAATTTTACAAGTATCCGCGGCTCCTGCTATGTAGAGTCTCAAACACATATAATAATCTTTCAACAAAAAAATACTTATGTTTACGACCTTGATGAGCAAAGAAAAGGTAAACTTGAACTGAATGATTTAGCTCAAATTAAATTTCCATCAATAATGGAAGACATGTCTCCGATTGCACACCAAAAACTTATTGTGAATGATATGATGGTATTTTTGGGAGTATTTCCGGGACTTTTTGGATTTGACTTAAAGACTGAGAAGGTTATTTGGAAAGATAGGTATTTTCATAAAGACAATACTCAAAAGTTAATTCCTTCAAATGATGGATCTCATATTTTTGCAATAGCACCAAATAGTAAAGAAGATCCGGATAAAAATGGGTATCTAGTAATAATTAATGCATTGAATGGAAAAAGAATCGGAATGATAAAAATCGATGATATTAATGAAACAGATAAAACAATTATACTCAGTTATAACTCAATCGGATATTTAGATAAAAATGGCAATTTTGTCTTTAAAGAATTTTCCTTACCTCCCGATATTGTGATAGATAAGGATAATAGATCCATAGAGGAGCCTGAGGCACCATCTACAATTGAAAATCAAGAAATGACTCCAGTAGAATTTAAAGGGAGTCAAAAACAAAATATTGTTGCAAAACATAAAAAAATTAAAAAGAGTACTCCAAAAAGTACATTCTTTAATAATATTAAGAAGATAGTTAAATGGGGATTGTTAGTATTTTCTGTTTTTGCTATTATCGGTACAATTCAATTTTTAAAAACAGATACAAAATTCAGATTAATAAAATAAATTGAGAATATAAAAAGTTGCAAAACTTACTATATAAAAATATTTAAAGGATTAACATGTTAGAATTAAATACAATAGTGCAGGCAAACGTCCCACAAAATTTTACTCAAACCTCTATTTCGAAGCCTTCTGAGGCTGTATTAGCTCATATTATTTCTTTTATGGGGCCTAAACAGTTGGCTAACACAATCGAAACGTGTTCAGAATTAAGAATCAGAATATTAAACAACGACAAGATCTGGCACAACACTGCTATCCAAATGAGAATTCCCAAACCAATTAGAAATTTATCTTGGCGTGACATTGTGCTCATGGAACAATCCTGGCTCAGAAATATTTTTACGAAAACAGTTCATAAAATAGAAACACCTGGTCCTAATTTTGGTAATGAAGAACCGCTAGGGACTTTCAGTCTTTATTCCGGTACGTTTATTGAGAGTTATGATTCTTATAATAAAAAATCAATTTATAGAGGTGAAGGTAAAGGCCCTTTGGCTGATTTCTTTATTCATTATTTTAACGGAATTCAAGGAATTGCCACAAAAACACTAACTTTTTCCATTAGTGATACAACAGATCAAACTGCCAATAATTTTGTAATGACTATATTTAATAAAGAATTAAAAATTACTAAGACAATACAAATTGCTAATTGTCCCAGTCATTACATGCATAAATTAAGATTAATAAATGACACTATTTTTTTTGACATAGCTTGGCAAACAGGAAAAATACATTATTTTTATAAAATTCCAAATAATTCTTGCAGTATAAAATTAAGCGATTTAACGGTAATTCCCGGATTTTCAAGTTCAATACATGATTCACTTGTCCACATCTATCAAATGAATGCAGTACAAATTTACAATGTTGAAACTCAAACAACTGTTCAGAGAAATATTGGTGTTACTCCCAATTTAAAATCGATGCTTTTAATTCAAAATACATTGATACAATTGACCGACCAAAGAATGATTGGAAAGGCGCTTAACGATAGTGGTGAAATAGTTGAATTATGGAACTTTCCAAAAGGCAGCTATTATCGTTTAATTCCTCCCAATGATGATTCTCATATTTTTGCAATGGAAGATAGCAGTGATTACAAAACATTTGTAATTTTCAATGCTTTAACAGGAAAAGAATTGACTAAAATTGAAGCAGAGATCGAAACAGATCATAGAGGTAAAAATTTAGCAAAAATATTTTTAAAACACAATTCATTTAGTTATACGCAAAAAGGGTTTAATCTTATCGTCAAAGAATTTCAACCTTATTCTTATCCAGTGTTAAAACGTTCGGAATCTTTAACTTTGGAAAAGGAGAAAACAGCAGAAAAAACGCCTAAATTGAAAGTGGGTTCAGAGAAAGAAAAAAGCAAAGTTAATACCCAAAAGGACATAGCACAGAAAAAGAAAGAAATCCAAGCAGAAAAAAACAAAATTAGGGCAGCTCAAGCAGAAAGTCTAATAAAGGCTAAAGCTAACTTTGAGGATGCTCAATTAGCACTGGAATATTCTCTGGAAAATTATCAGAAACTTAAATCAGATAAAAAAATTACGGTAATCAATAAAACCAAAGATAGTTTTATTTACGATTTAGCAAAAAGAACAGCTATTTACACGCTTCTGATGTTCAGTTGTTTTGTGATTCATCGATTTGTTTCCATTCAGCTACAAACCACCCAGGTGCAAGCATTTATCCGTCGGTTTTGGGAAAAAAATAATGTAAAATAATAAAACTTGAAGACCTCTAAATAATGAAATGCTTAAACGTAAAAATATTGATCAAGGTAAATGAATGCAAATTTCCAATACGGTAATTACCCAACCTGCCAACGCAAATGTTAGTCAACAAGCTCCTATTCTCAATACTTCTCGTGATGTGTTGTTAGAATGGTTAAGTTATGCTAATGCTCAAAGTTTAGGTAATATTTGTGCCACTTGCCATGATTTGAGGGGACGAGTTCAAGTCGAAGAAGAGAAATTATGGGCGAGAGTGGCTAAACGAGAATTAAGAATCGATAATATCTTTGGAACGTGGTCGTGGCGTGATTGTGTGATAATTAAAAAACAGTGGCAAAAGAACATATATAAAGAGAAAGAACCACAAAGCGGCGTCATGTATGGTATAAATATAAGTGTATCTGAGTCACCCTATGAATTTTCAAATCATTGGAATTGTTACAAAGATGCCTACACTATGGATAAAATGGGCAATCTTGTATTCAAATATACAACAGCGAAAAACCTTGACTACAACCATTTATCCTTTTTTGATGGTAATCGTTGCGTACATGCAAATACAATTCGTACGCAAGGCGAAGAAGGTGATGAGGTACAAATTGTTGATAATGCAGGTAATATTGCATATAATACAATAATCCTTATTACTGATAGGCAAGGAAAAACACTTAATAAATTTCAAATTTTAAAAAATCCTAAATCTGGTTACGGTTCCATTCGTTTATTTGGCAACTACTTGATTTTTATAAAACAAAATAGTTTTTATTTTCATGAGCTACCCATTGGAAATGAGGATATTTTATTTGAAAATTTTACTCGTATAATGGGCCGACCCTCTCTATTTAATTACCCTTCAATACAAATTTGTCAAAATAACCAAACACTAATTTTTGATATAAGCAGTAAAACTGTAGTTGAGAGGATCCCTACGCAAATAAATGACTTAAAATTTCAGAAGTTGATTAATAATATTCTTGTTCAGGTCACAACAAACGAATTGATTGGATATAAAAAAGAGCAGATACAGCAAGGTGACAATCTGGTATGGCAGTGGACGGAAATCTGGAGGGTTGTGGATCCCAATGTGAACCAAATTTTATCTCCTCAGGATAATTCCCATTTGTTTATGGTTGCGAATAATATAAAACTTAATAAATTCCATGTTTATGATGTGAATACGGGTGAATTAATAAGAGAATTAAAACTTCCAGGTGTTCGAGGGGATATTGATTTAGGTAAATCTATTGATTCCCATTCACTTACATATGTAGATGATTATAATAGTAATGGAATAAAATTTAGAGATTATTCACCTCTCAAATTAATCCCCTTAAAGAGTGCTCCTCGCTCAAGCGATGTTCAAAATAATCCTGAGACAAAGACTTCAACAAATTATTCTTTATCCAAAAAAATAGCTTTGTTTGCTTTGGGTATATTGACGATTGTTGCTATTGCTAGATTAATTATTATGCCAAAAACTGCACAAATAAATGTAGCGACGATGTGGCGTCGCTTCTGGGGAATGGCTCAAGTATCGAGTTAGGGCATAATAAATCTGATGAAACATAAAAATATTGATCAAGGTAAATGAATGCAAATAACTAATTGGCTAATTAACCAAATTGCCAACACAAATGTTAGTCAGCAAGCTCCTATTCTCAATACATCTCAGGAAGTGTTGTTAAAATGGTTAGGTTATGCTAATGCTCAAAGTTTAGGTAATATTTGTGCCACTTGCCATAATTTGAGGGGACGAGTTCAAGTTGAAGAAGAATTATGGGAGAGGGTGGCTAAACGAGAATTAAGAATTGATAATACCTTTGGAACGTGGTCATGGCGTGATTGTGTGGTAATAAAAGAACAATGGAAAAAGAACATATATAAAGAGAAAAAAATACAAAGCAGCCTGTTGTGTTCTGTAAATAAAAGTATATCTGAACCACCCTATGAATTTTCATATCATTGGAATTTTTTCAGAAATGCTTCGATTTTAGATAAAATGGGTAACGTAGTATTTGAGTATAAAGCACCGAATGACTATGTAAACTATACATTATCCTTTTTCGATGGTAACCGTTGCTTACATACCGTATCACGGGGCACCCTGCAAGACGAAGAAGGTGATGTGGTACAGATTGTTGATGATAATGGTAATTCGATGATGAATACAAAAGTCGCTATTACGGATAAACAAGAAAAAACACTTAATAAATTTCAAATTTTGAAAAGTTATCCTTTTAGTCAAGATGGTTCCATTCGATTATTTGGCAACTACTTGATTCTTATTAGACAAAATAGCTTTTATTTTCACGAGCTTCCCATTGGTGAAGAGGATCTTTTATTTGAAAATTTTACTCTTTTATTGGGCCGACCCTCTCAATTTAATTACCCTTTAATACAAATTTGTCAAAATAACCAAACAGTTATTTTTGATATAAGCAGTAAAACTGTAGTTGAGACGCTCCCTACGCAAATAAATAACTTAAGATTTCAGAAGTTGATTAATAATATTCTTGTTCAGGTCACATCAAACGAACTTATTGGTTACAAAAAAGAGCAGGTACAACTGGGTGATAATCTGGTATGGGAGTGGACGGAAATTTGGCGGGTAGTGGATCCCAATGTGATCGATATTTTATCTCCTCAGGATAATTCCCATTTGTTTATGGTGGCTAATTATATAAAACTTAATAGATTCAATGTTTATGATGTGCATACGGGCGAATTAATAAGTGAATTAAAACTTCCAAGGGTTCAAGGGGGTATTGATTTAAGTAAATCTATTGATTCCCATTCACTTCTATATGTCGATGATAAACTTGGAAAAATATTTAGGAATTATTCACCTCTCAAATTAATCCCCTTAAAAACAACTCCACACTCAAGCGATATTCAAATTAAGCCTGTGACAAAGGTGTCAAAAGTTTATTCTTTATCGAAAAAAGTAGCGATGTTTGCTTTGGGTATATGGGCGATTGTTGCTATAGCAAGATTCATTATTAAGTCAAAACTGAATAGATGATAAATGTAGCGACGATATACTAACACTCTTAATAATCAGACACACAAACCACTTGAATACTTCTACGTAATAATCTCATATTGGAGTCGCTCTACCGAGCTCTAATTCTTTTTTTATATTTTCCCGGAGTTCCTTACGTCACTCCGGGCTTTGAACCAATGCTGTCAAAATAAGAAAAAAAATGAGAATTGCTTATTTCTTTACGGTTCTATTAATATTAAGGAAAGTTCCTTGTGTTAGGCCTGAAGGGCCGGCATGAAATAGCCCAGGTC
>JACDES010000139.1 GCA_013816265.1 Parachlamydiaceae bacterium
CAAACAATACATTGAGTCCTGTAGGGACGGCATATGATACGTACATGATTATGCCGTCCTTTCAGGACTCGATTATTATTTTATTTACACCCAGGCCTCCGCTTTGCTGCGACCTGGGCTATTTCATACCGGCCCTTCAGGCCTAACGCAAGGAACTTTCCTTAATATTAATAGAACCGTAAAGAAATAAGCAATTCTCATTTTTTTCTTATTTTGACAGCATTGGGCTTTGAACAGACGCTCTACCGAGCTAACGAAGTAAATTCTAGATTTAGTTCAATTTTTTCTTAGCCTCAAGCGACACGCACTCCAAAGGTTTTTTAAACGCACTATGGAGTTACTTTAGAGCACCCTCTGCGGATAACTTCTTAATTGCTTCGTCTGCTTGAAGTGCTGGACTTGCAAACTTTATTGCACTAGGACTTTTTGTAACAGCAGCCAAAACAACTTCACGATCGTTCTTCAAGGCATCACTAGCAAATTCTAATGCGGTTCCACATTTAGCAACCATTTCAAGAACAAACTTTTTATCACCCTTAAGTCGTTCTGTCGCATATCTAAACGATGATGTATTATTCTTGTTTTTTTCTTTGCTATCTATATAAACCGCATCACCAATAATTACTTTATTATCATAAAGGATTGGATCAACATATTGCATTGCAGATAAATTATTAAACATTGCATAAGAAACGATTTGTACTACTTTTCTTAAATCAGGATGTGCAAACCGAAGAGCTAATCCATTTTTAACAACAGCATGTTTAACAACTTCGCTGTCTTTTTTCAAATATTCAGAAACAAACTCCAAAGCCATTCCATCTATCTTTAATGCCTCTATTACAACTTCATTATCATGTAGAAATGAGGTTGGGATATTTTTGATCGAACCTTTGCCTTGAAGATATTTAACAGTAAAGTCTTTATCATTTTTAAGATATTCATGAGCCTTTTTATACCATTCAATATCATCCCTCATTAATTCTTCCATGAACTGTTTCTCTTGCGTTAACAACCCTGCTTTGTCTATTGCTTGTGGATATGTTTTGATCGCAGCCTTTATAAGTTTTATATTATTCCAAAGGGCGGTATTAGCAAGTTCGATCGCTTTTCCATCATGTCGAACTATTTTCAACATAAATTCTACATTTCTCTTTAACAGCTTAACAACTTTTTTTGTTGATTTAAGCTCTCCATCCATCTTCGTTGAATCTGTTAGAAATTCCTTATCAATTTTTGCCACATATTTCGTTTGGCATTCTTTCCTCGCTTTATTCGCACGGTCTGAAATTGATTTGAACATCCTGCAAGTTAGAATATTGATAACTGAGAAGAAAATCGCGCTAATAACTGTAATAATGGATGCAGAATTGAGAGTTTGTTCGATTGTAAACTTTCGACCTTGGCCTTCCCCTTCCGGTTTTATGTGAAAAGTTCCTATTGAGATTGTTTTTATACTTATGAATTTAGAATCTTCCCTAATTTCATAGCTATTCATTTTCTTACCTATAATTAATTTTTTGATATTAATAAACACACATAATAATAAAGTTTAATTAAAATTTCGCAATTTGTCAAGATCGCAATAAAAATCATATAGGCAGCAAATTTACGATGCGTTATTATTATTATTTTTTATGTTTTGGGAGTAATTGATTCATGGATCTCTTAGTTATTGGTGTTGGTTATGTCGGACTGGTCAGCGGAGCATGTTTTGCTGAAATGGGTCATAATGTTGTCTGTTTAGATATCAACATAGAAAAAATCCAACAATTAGAACTTGGAAATATTCCGATCTACGAACCGGGCCTCGAAGAAATCGTCAAGCGCAACATCAAAGCAGGTCGTCTGACTTTTACCACTGACTACAAAACCAGCGTTCCAAATGCACAAGTCTGCTTTATCGCCGTTGACACACCAACAATGGCCGATGGCTCTGCCAACACCCTAAATGTAGAAAAAGTGGCGTTAGCTCTAGCACAAAATATGCAAAACTACATGGTCGTTGTGACTAAATCAACAGTACCTGTTGGAACAACAAATAACATTGGCGAAATCATTACTCAAATATTAAAACAACGCGAAGTCAATATTCCTTTCGATGTCGTTTCAAATCCCGAATTCTTAAAAGAAGGAAATGCCGTTCAAGATTTTATGAAACCCGATCGCGTCATTATCGGTGTCAATAATCCTGATGTCATCACAATCATGAAAGATATTTACTCCCCTTTTATGCTTAATCATGAACGTCTCATCGTAATGGATGTCGTTTCTGCAGAACTTGCCAAATATGTCGCCAATGCCATGCTCGCGACACGTATTTCCTTCATGAATGAAATCGCAGGCTTATGTGAAAAATTAGGCGCCAATATCGACCTAATCCGAAAAGGAATTGGTTCCGATCAACGGATAGGTCACTCATTTTTATATGCAGGTCCTGGTTATGGTGGATCATGCCTCCCTAAGGATGTCAAAGCACTTCAAGCACAAGCAACAAGTTTAAATTATTCAATGCCACTTGTGCAAGCTGTCGATCATGTCAATACCAATCAGAAAAAACTGATGGGCAAGAAAATCGCTTCCTATTTTAATAGGGAAGGTGGATTGGAAAATAAAGTCATCGGTATTCTTGGATTGGCATTTAAACCTGATACCGACGACATGCGCGAAGCTGCCTCATTAGTTTTAATTGAAGATCTACTCAATCAAGGGGCTATTCTCAGACTATTCGATCCTGTTGCAATGGAAAGAGCTAAAGAACTCATCCCTTCACATTCAAAATCAATAACATGGTGCCAATCCGAAGTGGAGTGTGCTCTTGGAGCAGATGCACTTGTTTTGATGACTGAATGGAAACAATTTCGTTTTATGGATTTCGATGCTCTATTATCGAATATGAATGGGTCGACTTTCTTTGATGCCCGTAATCAATACCAACCGGATGATATGGCACGCAAAGGATTTCATTATATCAGTATCGGTCGAAATCCAAAAAATCCGACAGAATTTATAGAAAAAGAAAATATTCGAAACTACCAAGAAATGGAAATTACCATATAACTTATGAAGAGTTTCACAGAATATCTAGAAAAACAAGGCGAACTGATTGAAAAGCAATTAGATCGTCTCATTCCTGAACACTCCTCTCCCTATAAACATCTGTACGAAGCTGCTCGCTACTCTGTTTTAAGCGGTGGAAAAAGGTTGCGCCCCATTCTTGTATTGGCCACAACTGATATGCTTAATGGTGATTTAGAGCTAGCTCTATCCCCCGCATGTACTCTTGAAATCGTTCATACATATTCTCTTATTCATGATGACCTACCATGCATGGACGATGACGATTATCGCAGAGGCAAACTAACTTTACATAAAAAGTATTCTGAAGGCCATGCTGTTTTGACCGGTGACTTTCTACTTACATATGCCTTTGAGATCCTTGCAGAGCATCAGCATCTCAAGCCAGAAACAAAAGTAAAACTTATCTCTACCCTTGCAAAAAGAATTGGATCCAACGGGATGATTGGCGGCCAAGTGATGGATATTGCATCTGAAGGGAAGAAAATATCTCTTGAAACATTACGTTTACTTCACCGCAATAAAACAGGAGCTTTAATCACCGCCTCTGTTGAATTTGGTGGAATCATTTCAAATGCTAGCGAAGTGCAAATGGAAAGCCTGCGCTGTTATGGAGAAAATATTGGACTTGCTTTTCAAATAATTGACGATATTTTAGACGTTACCTCAAGTGAAGCTAAACATGGCCGCAAAGTAGCATCTGATTTAGTAAATGAAAAATCGACATATGTGACACTACTTGGGATAGAAAAATCTAAAGCCTTAGCCGAAGAATCTTATCAAAAAGCAATAGACGCTTTAAATATATTTACACCAAATGGGTCACGATTGAAAAATCTTGCTGACTTCATTATTAATCGAAATCATTGACCGAAAGAAAGCCAAATGAAATAATAGGTGCTATGAAACAATCAAATCCATTATCACCAGTTGAAGTGTTAGAGAAGTCAAATGTAGAAAAACTAACATCATCAATTAAATACCAAATAAAGCACATTCCTATAAAACGAATTTTTGATATTCTTTTCAGTATATGTGCATTGATAATTGGTTTTCCGATCTATCTGATAATTGCTTCTATCATTTTTTGTTATTCACCGGGCGGAGTATTTTATTCACATCAAAGAATTGGACGCGGTGGCAAACCTTTCGCCTGCTACAAATTCAGATCGATGTATCCTGATGCCGACGCTCGTCTCAAACACATATTAGCTACCGACCCAATATTAAAAGTCGAATGGGAGCTAAATTTTAAACTTAAAAATGACCCCCGCATCATGCCTATAGGGACATTTTTAAGAAAAACATCGTTGGATGAATTACCGCAATTCTGGAATGTTCTTAAAGGTGATTTAAGTGTAGTTGGTCCCCGTCCCGTAATTCAGGAAGAAGTTGATAAATATTTAAGTTACAAAGCCCCAAAAATTTTATCCATACGTCCTGGTCTCACAGGACCTTGGCAAGTGTCTGGAAGAAGTGGTTTATCCTATCAGAAACGGATCGAACTTGATGAATTCTATATAGACAATCAATCTCTTTTATTGGATATTAAATTAATCGCTAAAACAATCCCGGTGATGCTTTTTTCAAAAGGAGCTTACTGAAATTCAGAATATGAATAAACTAACAATTTTCTTCATATATGCTTTAACAATTAATTTTCTATTTCCTGCACTCTTTCCAACCTTAAACTTACTCTTTTTTGCACCCTTCATCATATTATCATTTTATAATACAAACAAAATAAACGTTCTCTGGCTGGCATTATTATGCGGCTTGATTGTAGATCTACTCTCCACACACACACGTATTGGTTTCTATGCCCTTAATTATTGTTTAACAGCATGGATACTATATCCTCAGAAAGTACATTTTTTTGAAGATAGCTTCAGCACACTTCCTATCATGACGTTCCTTTTCTCTATCACCTCTACATTCATACAAGTTTTCTTGTTTTATATTTTGGGACAAGGCATTTTATTCTCATGGGAATTAATTCAAAATGACTTTATATGGCTACCAATCATTGACGCAATTTATGCTGCGCTCGCCTTCACAATCCCCTACCTCTTTTATCCCAAAACATCGAAAAGAGCCCCTAAATATTTTACAAAGAAAAATTTCTCATAAATTGTAAGTTAAAATCATTATGAAAAAAAATCTTCCTCTCGCTGAAGAATTACGTGCCAAATCCCTTGATGAAATTGTGGGTCAAAATCATCTTTTTGGGGAACATGGTTTAATCACACGAGCCATTAAAGCAGGGACTCCTCTTTCAATTGTATTATGGGGTCCTCCTGGATGTGGTAAGACATCCATTGCACGTCTTTATGCAAAAGCTTTTGACTTACCCTTCACTTCAATAAGCGCAATCTTCAGCGGAGTTGCCGATATTCGAAAAATTATCAAAGAGGCAGAAGATACTCCCCTCTTTCATAAAAGCATCATATTATTCGTCGATGAAATTCATCGTTTTAACAAAGCCCAACAAGATGCCTTTCTACCATTCATAGAGAATGGAACATTAATTCTTGTTGGAGCGACCGTTGAAAATCCCTCTTTTCATTTAAACCCAGCATTATTATCAAGATTACGTGTTCTTCCCCTTTATCCTCTTGATCCAACAAGCCTAGAACAACTCGTGGTTCGGTATGAAACCCGTTTTGGTGCTCTACCCATTACCTCGGAAGCTCGCCAATTATTGATATCTTGGGCTCAAGGGGATGGGAGATACCTGTATAATTTGATTGAAAACCTACAAAATCTTCCGACCGATAAACTTGTTGATGAAAAAGAATTAGGGCTTCTTTTGCAAAAAAGAGCCCCTTTATACGACCGTGAAGAGCACCATTATAATTTAATTTCTGCTCTACATAAATCGGTGCGAGGATCTGATCCGGATGCGACACTTTATTGGCTTCTTCGCATGCTTGATGGGGGCGAAGAACCATTATTTTTAGCTCGTCGACTAATAAGAATGGCTGTCGAGGATGTCGGTTTGGCGGATCCAAATGCTTTGCAATTGGCCATTGCAGCCAAAGATGCTTACGAAATGTTAGGATCTCCGGAAGGAGAACTCGCCTTAGCAGAAGTGGCAGTGTATTTGGCATTGGCACCAAAGAGTAATTCGCTTTATACCGCGTATGGTCAAGCAAAGGAATCAGCTTCACAAACAGGCCATTTGAGTCCTCCTCCAATTATTTTAAATGCTCCTACGAAATTGATGAAGCAATTAGGATATGGAAAAGGATATCAATACGATCACGATATGCCAGAGGCTTTTTCTGGTCAAAATTACTTCCCAACAGATCTCAAGAGGCAGGAGTATTATCATCCTGTTGAGCGTGGTTTTGAGAGGGAAATGAAAAAAAGGATGGATTATTTTAATAAACTCCGAGAGAGGCGTTTGGAAGAAGATTTGTAAGGGACTAAGCAGCTGCTTCTGTTTTTTTTGTTACACGTAATTCATAACCAATTGCGTGCAGTAAAGTCAAAATCGTTTTCAACTCAGGATTGGAATTTTCAGAAAATAAATTATAAATAGTAGACCGACTTATGTGAGCCTTTTCCGCAACTGATTTTACACTCCCGTGAACACGAATAATATCTTTTAATGACAATAGAAATGTAGAGAAATCCTCTTCCTCCAATGCTTGGGATAGAAAATCTGCAGCAAATTGTTCATCTTTAAGATATTCATCTAAAAGTTGTGTAAATTTACGGTGTTTTTTAGTCATTATTATGCTCCAAATAATCTTTTAAATAAGCCTTACATTTTTTTATAACTTAACTTGAGTACTTTTGTCATACTTTGTATTGTATATTTTAAGAGATATATTGACAAAGATGGCGCTTCATAACAAAGCGAAAGAGGACTTTCGCACTCCAAACGCTTTGCGTAGCATTAAGAAATATTTATACTACAGATTTCCAAAGCTACGCGTAGCGTTTGGAGTGCGCGTGAGTTGCAGGTGTATTAACTTAGTCTCAAACGGTGAGATAAAGGTCTAACAATCTTTATCAAAACCTACCTATGCGGGTCCGTACCGGTATAGAAGTAAT
>JACDES010000035.1 GCA_013816265.1 Parachlamydiaceae bacterium
GCCCTTCAGGCCTAACAAAGAGTGCTTTCTTTAGAAAAAATTGAGGATAAAGATCTGTAATAAAAACAAGGCGATTCTCACTTTATTTCTTATTTTGACAGCATTGGGCTTTGAACAGACGCTCTACCGAGCTAACGAAGTAAATTCTAGATTTAAATCAATTTTTTCTTAGCCTCAGGCGACGCGCACTCCAAAAGGGGATCGCTTACCTAAATTTAATTTAACGCAAATTGACGTATTCGAATGATACCAACAATAAATAATACTAAAAGGCTGTGAATTATGCATGAAATTGTAAATCTGCTTAATGAAATTGGGATGCTTTCACATATTCCTCGATCTGGATTTGCTTTTTTAGGATCGGGTAAACAATCAGTAGCAGAACATAGTTATCGAGTCGCCTTGATTGCACATGCATTGGCTAGGTTATCAAGTAAAGCTTCAGACAAAACTATCGATCATTCAAAATTAATTATGATGTGTTTGCTTCACGATTTACCTGAAGCAAGAACTGGCGATTTGAATTATCTTCAAAAAAAATATGTTCATACCGATTTACCAAAGGCGATCAATGATATCGAAAAAGGGTCTCCGCTTGGGCCAGAAATTGCCGAATGGATTAATGAATATGAAGATGATCTTACTGAGGAAGCCAAAATTGCACATGATGCGGACCAATTGGAGCTCTTTCTAGTTTTGAAAAAGGAACATGAACTTGGTAATCCACGAGCACTTGAATGGTTTAAAACTGGATGTAAAAGATTGAAAACCCCTATTGCGAAAGAATTAGCAGAAATGATATTTCAAACATCATCGGATGAATGGTGGTTTGGTGACAAAGAAGATGTTCATTGGATTGATGGGGGAAAATTAAAAAAAGAAAATAAAAAAGAATAGCTAATATTGTAATAATACTATTAAAATTTTAATAAATAAATTTAGTTGCATTATTTTTTTATAATATATATATTTGGTTGAAATGAAAAACAAATAAATACCGACTAAAAGTTTGTTGGTAATTTAATTAAAACTTACTTAAAGGGAGATTTTTATGAGTAATCAAGGATTAGAAATTATTAAAAACGGACTTCAATGGGGATTTACAGGGATTCTTTATGGAGTGCTATTTAATGCAGATCCGATAGTTGCCGCTACAGCCTTTGCCGTTTCAGCAATAGCTACAAATATAATTGGAAAATTAGGATATGCTGTACCTCGCGCTCTACAATCTTCAAAGCAAACAGCAATAACGTCTAGCTTTATTTGCCAATTTGGTATGGATGTAGCCGCTATAGTTGCTTTTAGGGAACTGAAATTAATTGCTGACCTTGGAACATTGATATTCTCATTTAGCTTAATTTGGCGATCACTCGAGTGGATCCGTGAAGCTTCAAATGATAGTTATGTTGCAAAATTAGCATAATTTTTCAATAGAAAGCGGGAACATCAGCTTCTCGCTTTTTTTCTTTATACTCCCACAATGATGTCAAAATAAAAAAAGACTGTAGCAAAAAAGGAAAGCGAAAGAGGACTTTCGCACTCCAAACGCTACGCGTAGCCTTAAAAATAGCTTTTCTAAATGAATCGCGAAGCGTTTGGAACTAAGAAGACACGCCACTCTTCATGTCTTCATGTCTTTGTAGATAAATATGACGCTTTATAACAAAACGAAACATAATCTTAACTCCGATTAACTACCTTTTAAAATAAATAGTTGACTTAATTTTAAATTAATTTTATAATTATTATATAAATTAATTTAATAATAGTGTTTTTTTAATAAATTGTTAATAAAAACAGTAATTAAAAGGAGAAGATATGGAACAATTAGGAATAATTAGAGACGGACTTAAGTGGGGCGTGATGGGTGCTCTTTATGGCATCGTGTTTAGTGCAAACCCAATTATGGCTGCTACAGCATTTGGGGCTTCTTCAGTAGCGAAGGATGTGGTGAGATATTTAGGATACACTGTACCCCGATCCCGTAATTTTTCAAAAGAAGTAGCTTTAACAACTAGTTTTCTTTGCCATTTTGGGGTGGAAGTTTTGAGTATTATTGCTTTTAAAGAGCTCAGATTAATTGCCAAGCTTGGAACAATTCTATTATCGCTAAATCTACTCGATAGATCAATCTCTTGGCTTGATGAAGCAAAAAATAAAAATCTCACATTCTTATTGCCTTAAATTCTTTCAAATATCACTTGTGGACCAAAATTTGGACCACTTGTGATATTTAAAGCGAAAGTTCTATCTTTCGCTTTCTTTTCTCATTATTTTTCATGAAAATAACCAAAAACTTACCTAGATTTTCATTCATTAAAAATTTCTTTGATATTCTCTGAAAATCAGCAAATAACCTTTTAAAAAAAAGCCTTTAATTTGATAGATTGCTTATTCAGTTACGACTGTCTCCCCAAAATTTAAACCTTAAAATTTATTTGGTCGGATTGGTATTTATCAGGATTGTGTTTTATAGGAGAAGCTCGTGTCAGAGCAAGGTGATATTACATTTAAAGCTGAAGAACACAAAATCAGTACTAGTCAAGAACCAAGCGAAGCCTTGATTTCTACCTATAAGGAAATCTACGACGTCACCATCCCTGATTTAGATTATTTCATTCGTCAAATTGATTGCCGCGATGGATGTCCTGTCAAAACTGACGGACGAGGCTACATGCTTGCTCTTCATGCAGGAAATCTATTAGAAGGCTACAAAATCGCTCGCGGTCCAAATCCCTTTGCTTCTATTTGTGGTATGATTTGTGGTGCTCCTTGCGAAG
The DNA here is from genome assembly GCA_013816265.1 of Parachlamydiaceae bacterium. Lineage (GTDB taxonomy): Bacteria > Chlamydiota > Chlamydiia > Chlamydiales > Parachlamydiaceae > JACDES01. The sequence continues at coordinate 2,781 of JACDES010000035.1, forward strand.
TAACCTGTCGACGAGATCGTGTGGACAAAACACTGACCATTCGTGCTCAAAAAAGATACTTGGATGAATGGTTCGGTCTCGATAAAGAAGCTCACGTTAAATCTTTAGAATATAGTTATGCCCGAGGATCGACAAAACCGCAGTCAAATGGACTACGTGTAGCTTGTATTGGAGCAGGTGTAGCTTCTCTCACATGTGCTCATGATCTATTAAGGCTTGGTTATCAAGTCGATGTTTATGAAATGATGAGAATCCCTGGTGGGATGCTTGTGTATGGTGTTCCTTCGTACCGTTTAAAAAATGATATTGCAATAAACGAATGCTTTGCAATCGAGCATCTCGGAGCAAAAATTTATTATAATAAAAAAGTTGGAAGAGACATTACCCTGACTGAATTGCAAGCGCAATATAATGCCGTTTTTATTGGCGTTGGATTGTGGAAGTCAAGAGAGTTACCTATTCCCGGTGCTGATGCTCCAGATATTATTCGAGGGATAGAATATTTGCGAGTTCGCTGCGTAGATGAAAAATGGAAGATCAAAGAAAATATGGTTGTAGTAGGTGGCGGTAACGTCGCATTTGACGTCGCACGGACTTCTGTTCGCAATGGGGCTAAAAATGTGACCATGGTTTGTTTAGAATCACGTGACGAACAAACAGCAGATGAATTTGAAATTGAAGATGGCATGGAAGAAGGAATTAAAATCATCAACCGTGTCGGACCTATTGCAGTAGAGCGTGATGGAGATGGAAACATCTCAGGATTACGTGTGCAGCCAATTTATTCGCTTTACGATTACTCGGGAAAATTCACTCCAAAATTTATTCCTGACAGTCAATATGTCATTCCATGCGATACGATAGCTCTGGCAATTGGACAGTCGATGGATTTAAGCCTTTTTGATGGATGGGATAAAAAGGATCAATTGAAAATTGAACGTGGTGTTATCAAAACAGAAAGAGAAACCTGCAAAACAACGGTTCCTGGGATATATGCCGGTGGTGATGCTGCTTTTGGTCCTGCTTTATTTATTACTGCCATCAAGCATGGTCAAGAAGCTGCACGTACAATTGACCAAGATTTGAGAGGGACGAAACCATATTTAGAATTTTCTGCCGAATTTACTGAAATATCTCCAATGCGCGATAAAACATATTTGCGCACAAAATGGGCGCTTCCAACTATGCAACCGGCAGATGTAAGAATTCATAATCAAAATATGGTTGAAAATAACTATACGCACGAAGAAGCGCACCTTCAAGCTAACCGCTGTTTGCAATGTCATATTTCTCCTGTTTTTGATGGAGCGTTATGTATCAAATGTAATGGATGTGTCGACGTTTGTCCTTGCAATTGCCTAAAGCAGATTCCCATCAGCAAATTGAACTTGGATTTAGGCGATGGAAATATGCGTAGAGCCGTCGACAATTATTACGGAGTAGATTCCCTCCAGATGGATGAAGAAGCATTAGATCATATGGGAACAGCGATGTTGAAAGATGAGGATCTGTGTATTCGATGTGGATTATGTGCTGAGAAATGTCCGACGCAAGCAGTGACCATGGATGTGATGGATTATTCCTTTAGGTGGATAGGTTAAGAATCAATGCTGTAAAAATAAGAAAAATTATGAGGATTGCTTATTTCTTTATGATTCTATTTATCTTAAAGAAAGTTCCTTGTGTTAGGCCTGAAGGGCCGGCATGAAATAGCCCAGGTCGCAGCAAAGCGGAGGCCTGGGTGTAAATACAAAAATAATTGAGTCCTGAAAGGACGGCATAATCATGTACGTACCTATATGCCGTCCCTTCAGGCCTAACACAAAGAACATTTCTTTAAGTGAATGTGGGTAAAGGGGCGGGAAAGGAAAAAGGCTATCTGCCTATTTTTATCTCTTATTTTGACAGCATTGGGTTAAGAATAGAGGTCTATTATGATTTTTTGGAGCGTGATTGGTTCTATTATAGCTGCATTGGCAGGGTTATTAGTTTATGTGTACTATTTACGACAAGGGCAATTTGAGGATGTTGAAAGCGTTAAATATCAATTATTTCAAGAAGAAAATAGCGACGATTGAATTTGGAGATATAAGAAATGCCGAAATATAGAAATTCATTAAATAAAGATCCTGGAAGTAACGATCCATTGATTTCGCGACGCTCATTTTTGGCTTTAATGGGCGTGGGTGCCTGTTTGGTGGGTGCCGGAGCCTTAACAGGCGCATCGGTATTGGGATTTTTATATCCAAATGCAATGAAAGTGCCCCCTAGTGTTTTTTCGATTGGACGACCTGATGAAATTTTATCACGTGATGGCAAAGTTTTTTCTCCGAAGCAGAAGGTTTTTGTTGAAACTTTATCAGGAAAAGTACGCGTTCAAACAGCGGTATGTACGCATTTGGGTTGCACTGTGAATATGACAGAAACGGGATATGCATGCCCCTGTCACGGCTCGACATATGATCGACATGGGAAAAATACAGGCGGACCTGCTCCATTGCCTTTACTATATTTTTTAGTGAGCTTGGGAGCTTCCGGAGAATTGATGGTAGATAAAAATAAAACGACGTTAGATTGGAATGAAGCGTGGTATACACCTAACGTATAATGGAGTATAAAGATGTCTGTTTTTAAGGGAAAAAAACGAGAAAGTTGGGGTGAGTATTTAATTAATCTCCCCTCTTTGTTTGTGCGATCAATTTTTCGACATAATTATCCGGATAATGATGTCGATCGATCAGAAGTTGTTTTTAAAAACTTTTTTCTCCATTTTCATCCGGTTAAATGTCATAAGCATTCTCTAGACCCCTTCTATACGCTTGGTCTAGGAGCTATCACAACAAGCTTGTTTTTGTTGTTGACCTTCACCGGGGTTATATTGATGTTTTTCTATATTCCAGCGGAAGATCGTGCGTACGACATCATGAAAGATTGGCAAGATACCACGCCATTCGCAATGATGTATCGCAATATGCATCGTTGGGCAGCGCAGTTGATGGTGTTGTTTGTCTTTCTTCATATGTCGCGCGTTTTCTATACAGGATCTTATAAAGGAACGCGTCGATTTAATTGGGTGATTGGCGTGATTTTAATGGTATTGACGTTATTACTATCATTTACTGGATATTTGTTGCCATGGGATCAGTTGGCATTTTGGGCGATTACTGTGGGTAGTAATATAGCTGGATATGTTCCGAATCTGCCGGGATTTGAGTATAACGTGAATAGGGTGATGCTCCTGGCTTCCACAACAGTTGGACAAGATGCTTTGATACGTTTCTATGTGTTGCATGTTGCTGTATTGCCGCTCATTGCGGGGACATTGATAGGAGTTCATTTTTGGCGAATTCGTAAAGATGGTGGATTGAGTCGCCCGCCAGATAAATTTAGACCGGATCCATATCGTGTTGTTCAAAGATCGGATACAAAAGAGTCGTTTGCACCTGGAGTGAAGCGAACCTATGGTTTAATGGAATTAGTGCGCGGAACCTGTCCAACGGTTGATAAAGGCCCTTATAATTTTGTATTTACATGGCCAAATTTATTACGCGCTGAGTTATTAGTTTTTTTGATGACAACGGCGGTGATATTGGCTTTATCATTCATTGATGCACCATTAGAAGAGCCTGCAAATCCCAGCAAGCCTCCTAATCCATCTAAAGCGCCTTGGTACTTTTTAGGACTTCAAGAAATGGTCGCTTATAATGCTTTTTGGGGTGGAGTTGGAATCCCGACAATGATTATTTTAGGATTGATGTCAATACCCTATTTGGATCGCAATCCTCATGGAGAAGGTTATTGGTTTCATCGTAGTCGTTATTTAGCCATTTTCTTATATACTGCATTTATGACATGGCAAGGGATATTAATTATTGTTGGAACATATTTTAGAGGTGCGAATTGGGGATGGATTTGGCCTTGGACAGAAAATTTTGCACGACATTAGGAATATTATAATAATTAGGAATAGACATGCGTTCTCGTGCTGAAATCTATCAAATTTGGCTCATTATTTCCGGGATATTGGTTACCCTACTTTTCGGTGTGTTTCTTTATCGCGAAATTTTCCCTGAATATAAAATTTATCAAGATGATTATATAGCCCTAGAAAAATTTAGAACTTCATTTACGCATGATCCACTACCCCCTTTTCAAACTGGTGTAAAACAAATTGTTTTAGAAAGAGACGATAAAGGACCTCCAGTTATCGATCGCTGTACATCGTGCCATGTGGCGCTCCAAATCCCCTATTTTTCTCCTACAAAAGTTGCTCATGACATCAATGGTAATGTCATACAGGATGAAGAAGGACGTGCTGTTTTAGTTTCTAATGACAATTTCATTTGGGGTATGCTGGATAAGAAAATTGCTGAGTTACGTGATGAAAAAGTGAATGAGCAATTCAAAAAACAAGGTGAAGAAGGTAAAGTAAAAGAACGTCTAAAGGAAGCTGATCAATACGAAGCACTTAAAACAGCCCATGTGGGCGAGCATACTTACGATGTGACAAAAGTTCTAGCAATGCATCCATTAATGGGGAAAGAGACTCGCCCATTTGAATATCATCCGATGGAAGAATATGGATGTACAGTATGTCATAATGGGAATGGAAGAGGTTTGGCAACTGATAAGGCGCATGGACCTGTTTTTGATGAAGAATATGGAATTGAGTATGAAGGACCCACTCCTAAATTTACAGAAACAGATGAAAAAAATGATCCAAGTTTTTCTCGTCAATTTAACGACAAGCCAGGACATGAGCTATTATTTCAGACCCAACCAATCTTTATTGGTCCCTTAATACAAGCCAAGTGCATGCAATGCCATCAGACAAGTCAAATGCAATTGGATACTGCAGCACTATCAACTTCTCAACTAGCTCAAAGAAGAGAAAAACAGTACAAATCTATTGAAATATCATTCGAAAAAGATAAGAACACCCTATTATCGTTGCTCGAATTAAAAAAACATCTTGTACAAGAAGGCTATAAAAAGACGATCGCATATTTAGATGTTCAACAAACAAACTATGAATTACCAGTAGAAGATATTCACAATGCTTCTTCTCAATTAAAGTTTTTAAAACAGATTGGAGAACATAAGGAAGAAATAAAAGCTAAAGAATTAGCTTTGGAAAAAATTAATGAACAACTCATTCATCTTTTGGGTTCACAAAAGATGGTTGATTCATTGCAAGAAGTCTATAAGGAAAAAGGGACCATTGGAATTGATCCATTCTTAAAAAATCAGCAAGTAGAAGCGAACGCTACCGGCTCCCTATTTGTAAAAGGAGAGGCTTTAGATTATCAGCAGGATTTGCTGAGGCATGCTGAAGCATCACAACAATCGATTCAAACTGTTGCTGAAGACCAGCAAGTTATTTCATCGTTAGTGACTGATGTGGATGAATTAACTCGAAATTTTCAGCACGGTAAAGAGTTATATCTATCGCAGGCATGCTATGCGTGTCACCGCATTTCAGGATTGACTCGAGGCGGTGTTGGACCAGAACTTACACGAATCGGAGAAAGTTATCCATGGTATGTAAAGCAATCGATGGTATGGCCACAAGCTGATTTGATCAGTTCAACGATGCCGAATATGCGATTGGATCATGAAGAACTAGAAGATCTAATGACATTTTTGTTGGCTCAAAAAGGTGGAAACAAGGCTGTTTCGCAAACACTCTATCAGGCTTCGCTGCAATCATGGGAAGCTGGACGTAAATTACCTTGGGAAAAGCCCGTATCACCTGCACAAATGCGCGACTTAAATTATGGGATGACAGTATTTGCTACAGAAGGTTGTGCGGCATGTCATCGGCTGACTGGATTTGAGTCAAATGTCGGTTTTAAAGTTGAACAAGAAAATCCAACTTTTGAACAATTGGACGAAGCTCATAAGTGGTTTAAAAAACTATTTCCTGAAACAATCACGGTATCATCATTTGACGAACAATTGCCTGGATCATCAATCGTAGCACAAATAGAAAAGAATGCACTAATCATTGATGAAAAGATTATTCCCGATGTGAGACAAAATTCTATTCTCGAAAAAATTGAGCAAGAACATCCTCAAGCTTTAGAAGCACTATATTCTAATTTCAGGTTTGCTTCACGCGCTAAAAATGCTCATTATGATGAATTAATAAAAAAAGAATCTAATCCAGAGAAAATAGCGCAAATAAAAGAAGAAAAAAACAAATGGAAAAAGCGCGTTCATAACGTATTAATGATGTATATCCAAATCTACGGACTTGGTAGATTGATTGGTCCAAGACCTAATTGGTCAGGAATTTATCGTACTGATGAATGGTTGATGGAGCATTTTCGGAATCCAAGTGCTCATGTGCCACGTTCCATTATGCCTGTAATGCCTTTTGATGATACGAAATTTTATGCCCTTACACATATGTTGGATGTACTCGCTCCTAAAAATCGTGATACGGTACGTAAAATATGGTCAAATAATGGATTTAGTCCAGCAGAAGCTTACCAAATCCACTGTTCGCAGTGCCATGGACATACATTGGCCGGAAATGGATCTGTATCCGAATGGATTTATCCAATACCTAAAAACTTACACAATCCTGACTTCCTGCGAAATCTTACAAAAGAGCGAGCCATCTTTTCTATTACGCATGGTGTGAAAGGGACTCCGATGCCACCTTGGGGTGAGGTAGCGGAGGAAAAACCAGGAGAAATAAAAGAACTCATTCAGGGGCAACCTGTATTAACAAAATCTGAAATAGAACGATTAGTCGAGTGGTTGTATTCTGGATTATCCGGAGGAGAAGTTCTTAAGGAAGCAAATGAGGTACCTAAATGGCAGTATGAGCCAAAAGATGTGATTGAGGAGCTCAAGAAAGAGGGAGGACAGTTAAGAGCTTTGCCAAAACACTTAGAGAACAAAATTGATAGTCGAAAGACTCTACCGGATCGTGATTTACCGCAAGAAAACGTACCACCTCCGCAAAGTGAATCTGTGATTTCATTATTTCCTACAGGTGAAGGGTATTATGCGGCCATAAGACCAGAAATATATCCAAAGCAGCAAAATATTGATGATACGATGCCAAAGGAAGTGGAGGATTTATTCGACACTGTATCAAATCCTAAAGATTGGCCAGATCCTTATAGTTACTACATCAAAAAGAAATATTATACTCCTTATAATATTCAACAAGGTCAGACATTTTTTCTTTTAAATTGTGCCGTCTGTCATGGGAATGAAGGCGATGGAAGTGGATATCGATCACTTGCTATGCAAGATGCTAAACCAAGGATGTTCACTAATCTCGATTGGATCCATTCAAGAGATGACTTACGCTTACTTCGTTCAATTAAATTTGGAGTGCCGGGAACTTCAATGACGCCATGGGGTGATTTTACAAACATGCTTCAACGAATCCAGTTGGTAATTTTTATACGAAATATTTCTAAAGAACAAGATCGTAGAAAAGAATTGGATAGCAATCTTTATAAGGTCTATGAATCAGCGCTTTTAACAATCGAAGAAGCTCGGGTAACAACGAACAAACAAATTCAAAAGTTGCAAAAACAATTAGTAGAAAATAGAAATTTAATGAGCAAGCTTGAGCAAAAATTAGAAATTGACAAATCTCAATCACAAGATGCTTTGAAAGGCTATCAAGAATCATTGAGCCTTACGCAACAGATTAATGAACTCCAAAATCAAGATAAGCAGTTTATTAGCTTGAAATCAGAAGTTAAAAAAGAGCGTGATCTTTATTTTAGTTTAGGCGTGAGCTTAATTAATAAGGATGTAACTGATGAAATATTGAAATTATATAATCAAATGATAACACTTAACGAAAATCGTTATTCTCTAAAAGACGATAAGCTTACATTTAATGAGAATAAAGAAAATGCAACTCAAATTCGTCAATTTAATAAAAAAATTGTTAATGAAATTCAGGCGAAAATTGACGAATTAGAGCAGAAAAAAAAGGCTCTTGAGGCTCAAGAAAAGTCGAGTCAAAATGCAGAAGAATTAGTTGCGACTCAGGCAGATTTGAATTCATATAAAAAAATTAAAACTAGCCTTTTAATAGATATAGAAGAGATATTTCGCTCTATTGAAAATCAACAAAAAATTGTAGAAACTATACAACACATTTAAGAGCGCGAGTGGTATAAACTTTCAGGAGTGAGCAATGGTAACGTACGACGATAGAGCAACAAAACTTTTTTTATACCCATCCCTTATTTTTTTAGTTGTGGGGATGATGGTCGGGGTTTTTATAGCATTTAATGGATTTGTGTTTCCTGACTATTTTTCAGGAGAATATATCCACTTTGGAAGAGTGCGACCTGTTCATGTGGCAACAGTTACTTTGTTATGGTTGCTGTCTGTAGATGTGGGCTTAATGATGTATTTTATCCCACGATTATGTGGCGTATCATTATGGAGCCCTCGTTTAGCCTTATTGGGTGGGTATTTGTGGTGGTCGACGTTAATTTTAGGAGTATTTTCATTTCCATGGGGAACAAATTTTGGATGGGAATATGCCGAGCTCCCTACATGGATTTGGTGGATCCCTATAAAATTTTTATTAATTGTTGGCTGGTTGATGATAGTCTTCAATTTTTTTATGACCATTGCGAATCGTAAATATGAAAAATTGTATGTATCATTATGGTATTCAATGGGAACATTGATTTGGACAACATTTACAATTTTTGTTGGGACTTATTTAGTAATGTGGGTTCCGCAAGGAATATCCAGAGTTAATACCAGTTGGTTTTATATTCATAATCTTGTGGGGTTAATTTACACACCGATGGGGTTAGCGTCCGCTTACTATTTTCTACCAAAATTAGCTAATACACCCATTTATAGTCATCGATTGTCGATGATAGGTTTTTGGGCAATAGCATTTATTTATGCTTGGGTGGGAACGCATCATATGATCCATGGACCTATTTCTCAGTGGCTTCAAACTGTTTCGATTATTTTTTCGATTTGGCTTTTTATTCCCGTTTGGACAGTTGTATATAATCTAGCAGCAACAATAAAGAAGGACTGGTCCAAATATCTGCAAAGTGCTCCGATCAGATTTTTAATGATGGGCAATTTATTTTATCTTGTCACATGCGTTCAGGGACCTCTTATGGCACTCAGAAATGTCAATGAGATTACCTCTAAAACGGATTGGGTTATCGGTCATTCGCATATTTCTCTATACGGGACATTTACCTTTTTTGCTATTGCTGGACTCTACTATGCAATTCCTTCCATTGTAAAAAAACCATTATGGTCCAATACACTTGCAAATTGGCATTTTGCATTTAATTTATGGGGAAGTATCTTATTTATTTTACCGTTATGGATCGGAGGATACCTTCAAGGTCTTATGTGGGCAAATTGGGCTGATGGAACATCTTATGCTGAGTTTCACGATAATCTGACACGCTTTCCATTTATTCAAACAGTAGCAGACACTCGAGATTGGTGGATTTTAAGAGGTATTGGAGGAGCTATTATACTCGTTGGTAATATTATTTTTGTCGTGAATATGTTTAATACAATAATACTCAAATCTAAAACGGAACCTGAGACAAGTAGTCCTGTGAGGGTTCAGATATGAATTTGAATGAAAAAAAAGATGAACCGCATCAATCATTTATGCATAAAGTAGATAAATCAGCCCTACTTACTGTTATTGGAGTTGTTTTACTTTTTGCTACATCGGTATCAGTCGTATTGATTGCACCTCTTTATGTTGACGATACATGGGTATCCCCATCAAGTCCTTATCAGGTCCAAATGTATGAGGTTGAAGATCCGCATATTTATATCAGTGGATCGTCGCCAAGTGGATTAGGGGTTAACCTTCAATACATTCAACATATACGACAAGATTATACGCTTTTGGCCTTTCAAGAAAGTGAGAGCCTTCGAATAATTACTTCTCCTGAGCTTGAAAAATATATTTCACGTTACAAAGAACCCAATCTAAAGCTTACATCACGATTATTATTTTTACGTAATCCTGAAAAGAAATTAAAGAAAGCGGCTATCGAATATAGAAGCAAATTACAAGATGAATGGAAAACGACCCATGCCGATTGGGAAAAGCAAGGTCTTGATAAAATTAATTATCAAATTTTAGAATTATATGATCCTGAAATGAAAGAAGCTTTTTCTTTCAATGCCTCTCAAGGACTATTGCAAAATTGGGTAGATACCAATTTTAAAATTTTAGATGATCCAAAGGAAGTCTACCATCGTGATCACGGTGTTGTATATGCATTGAATCCGCAAGAATATCTGATTAGTCCGATAACGGTTGGAGATAGACAGCTTTGGCAATACGATCCAGAAGGCAAAAAAGTAAGTTCCATTGAAGAACTCAAGCAGTTAGGGATGGGATTTTTATCACGAAAGGATCTAATTTCTTTGGGGGAGCATATTTATTCTATTGAAGGATGTTGGTACTGCCATACCGATCAAACAAGAACATTGGTGCAAGATGTTGTGTTGAATGGATCTGATTCCTATCCGGCTCCACCTTCATCACCAAATGAATATATTTATCAAAAGATCACATTTCCTGGTACAAGACGAATAGGACCAGATATTTCAAGAGTAGGTGTTAAGAGACCAAGCCGCGACTGGCATAAGGCTCATTTTTGGGCGCCCAAAACCGCAAGTGCCGGATCTATTATGCCATCATTCAAACATTTTTTTGATAATGATCCTCGTGGGACTGGCAGGAGTAGTGTGGGGATACCAAATTATCAATTTGAGGCGATTTATCAATATCTAATGACAAAAGGTACGCGTATTACCCCTCCGACGCAAGCTTGGTGGTTAGGAAAAGATCCTATTAGAACAAAAGAAATTATTGAGGGCGCGAGGAAATTACAATGACGTGTGCTGTCATCGATGGATTTGGTGTTTATGGAAATTATCTACATTTTTGGATAGTTGTGTTTTTCGTTGGAAGCGCTCTTATGATTTTTATGTGTTTATGGAAAAAAAATAGACTTGATATGGATGAGGAGCCTAAATTCCAAATGATGAAATCAGATACTGATCAAGAAAATGAGGATAAATAATGGACGAGAATAAAGAACGCGGTTCAGAAGAGGCTCATCATTCAGGGGAAATTGAGCTTTATGGAGATCCGGGGATAGCTTCTTTTGATGCTAAGATCCCAAAATTTCTGATCTGGACTTATATGACATTACCAATTTGGGGCATTTTTACACTTTATTTTTTTTGGAATGGGAGTGTCGGTTGGATGGATCGAGGATATTGGAAAGAGTTGCAAATAGCTGCCAATACAACATATCCGCAAGAGAATCAAAATATAAAAACCTATGAAATGTCAGAAAAAAAAAATATTCCGAATTCTAATAAAAAATAGCTGTAAGAAAGTCTAGGGATAGCATTTATGAGATTTGTTTATAAAAATCAAAAATATTTATTATTAGCTGTGATTTTGATATGTACATTGAGTTTTTCTGTTTTTAATTTGAATAAACCTAAAGTTAATAAGAAAATAATTATTTGTGGAGTCTGTAGAAACATTGAGTTGTCTGTAGGCAATGTTAAAACTAATATGGAAGCGTTGGGAAAAAATTTTGAGGATTATGCTGTTATTATCTGTGAAAATAATTCGAAAGATAATACCTCTGCGTTACTTAAGGAGTGGGAAAAAGAAAATCCTAAAGTTACAATTATTTCTGAATTTTTGACTCCAGACAAATTGCCTCCACATCGTGAAGGAGGGATTGCGCGGGCTCGAAATGTTGTTTTAGCAACGGCCAAGAATGCCAAATATCGTGATTTTGAGTATTTTATTATGTCAGATTTAGATTTTCGATCTCCTTGGCCGATTCAGGAAATTATTAATACAATTAATTCACCTATTGAGTGGGATAGTGTGACGGCAAATGGGTTGAAGGATATGATGTATTGGGATCATTATACATTTTTGGATGCAAAGTATCCATTTGGTGCCGAACTTATGGGTGGGGATTGGTGGTCTAGGCTATGGAATGATTTTTTTGCATTTAAACAAGATGAATGGGTTCCGGTTTATTCTGCATTTGGTGGTTTAGGAATATATAAGACAGCAACAATTCTTAAGTTTGCCTATTCAGGCACTGTTACAGAAGACTTACAAAAATATTACAAGAAAATTATGATGTCTACACCAAGATCTCATCCGGAACTACAAAGATATTTACAGTTAGTTGGAGAAAGCGTTGATGCGGATCTATCTAAGGTACCAATAAAATTCTGCGGAATACCGGGTTATGAAAATCCAGAGAATTTTTTCCGAGTCGTATGTTCAGATCATGTTCCCTTGCACGCCTCCATGGCGATGAATGGCTATGTAAAGATGTACGTCAATCCAAAAATGTATATGTTCTATCAAAAAAATTAGAGCATAACAATCTAAGAATTAGTGCTTTCTAAGTAAAATCAAAATTTTTTGATTAAATAAACCTTTTCATATACGTTTAATCTTATCTAGGGGGTATGTCTCTCTAGATTGATTTTTTATAACTTTAGGGGGAAATTATGACAACAGCAGCTACAAATAATAACGGTATTGTTGGTGAATATGTTTTTATGCCGACTAGTGATATTCAACCAACTGTCTTAACGTCTATTGACCAAATTATGAAACTACTGAATGAAAATCGTGCTTCATCGGCAAGAACTTCAAAAAGTATGGAAATAATAACTGGAAGAGTCACAACACTTGAATCTAGTTTAACTGATAGTAATAATAAAGTTACAACACTTGAGGGAAAGCTCAAAGAAAGTTGTGAAAAAGTTCAAGCTTTAGCTTCGGAATTAAAAATAACCAAAGAAAACGTAGAAAAACTAGAAGCGGATCTTAAAACAAGTAATGACGCCGTTGAAAGTTTAACAACAACTAACCAATTGAATCGGAAACGTATTGATGATTTAATAAAAGAAAATGAAAAGCTCGAAAAAGAAAAAAATCAACTTCAGACTGATGTTAATGGACTTAATCAACAGTTAACGAGCAAAGAATCGACCCAAGAACCCATCCTTGATCAAGCACAAAGAGAAAATAGCCACGGGGAACTTCCTGATGAAATTGAAGAATTAAGAAAAACAAATGAAAGGTTACAAACGGAAATTAAACAGTTAAAAGAACAGATCGAACAATTAAAGAATAAAAAAGATGACGAACAAACAAGCACTAATAATTTTAATAAAACAGAAGATAATGCTTCTGCTCCAATACCCCAGAACTCTGAAAAGGATAAACAAATTAAAGACTTAGAGGATGAAAATAATCAATTAAATGAAAGAATTAAAAAAGAAGCCGAACTTCTATTTCAACTTAGAAAAAAAGCTCGTCAATTGCATGAAGGTCCATGTTTAGACGTAAATAAATATATTGTAGGCGGTAGTACCGCTGCAATGTTTGTAGCAGGTGGACCTGCTTTGGGTTTTGCTGTGATAGTTGGTGGTCCAACTTTGGTAATTTCATGGTTAGTGGATCAATTACCTGTTCGAGTTAAATAATTAAAGTAATTAATTCCATCTGGATTGGGTTCGTATTCGAACTCAATCCTCATCTAATCTTTCTGCGTCTTCCTTCTTTCTCTATGCGTTAAACTTTAGAGCTCATTGTACTATAATTTTTTTTCACTTATTTTAAGCCCGTACTCTTATCTCTAGAACATTTGTAAGTGCTATAATTGAAGTCAACGCAGAGATGGGGAGACAGAGAGACGCAAAGAGGTTAGAAGGTTAGCGTCAATTGTAGACATGTTGATTTAATAAATATTGACCGTGTTCAACTGCGGAGCAGTTAAATATAGGTAGCCAGGGGTTGCGCAGCCCTGAAAGGGCAAGCTACCCCTGGATAGAGCAACAAGAAGATAGAACTGCGGATGCAGTTCAATAATTACGCTATGGGGACTTACGCAATTATTGAACTGCATCCGCAGTTCTATCATTCTATATCATTAACCAGGGGTTGCTTTGCCCTTTCAGGTCTGCATTACCCCTGGCTACCTAAATTAAACTGCATCCGCAGTTATTAAAGCCTTCGTCGTTTAAATCTATCTATACACACAATTTTTCTCTAAAGCTTATCCTGCACTCGTCAATATGTCTAAATTTGACGCTTACCTCCAAACGCTTCGCGTAGACTTGAAAAATAGCTTTCCACTTTCATTTTCGATACAATCTATTTTTGACACCATTGGGCTTTGATTAGACTCAGCATTAAATTTAGATCTCTTAATCTCAATAAGATAAGGGTAATATACCCATTTTTATTTGAATTGACATGGTTTTTTACTAGCTCTAAAAGCTAGCTATTTCTACAATTGCCTTCCTTGTAAACAATAAAAGGAATGGAATGACTTTTCCTCATCCTCATCGTTTAGAGATTATCGCTTTCTTAAAACAACTGCGCTTTGACATCATCGCCGCATTTGAAAGATTGGAAGAAGGTGCTATGTTTGAAAAAAAAACATGGAACTATCATGGAGAAGGTGGCGGCGAAATGGCTGTATTACGCGGCAACCATTTTGAAAAAGCTGCCGTTAATTGGTCTGGAGTAGGCGGAGATAAATTCCCCATGGCAGACGGACAAGGTCCTTTTTTTGCTACCGGCATTAGCTTAATTACACATATGGCTAATCCTCACGCACCTACCGTTCACATGAATATCAGATTTATAGAGACATCCAAAGGATTTTGGTTCGGGGGCGGTTATGATTTAACTCCCATGGGATTTCCTTACGATGAAGATACAACTCATTTTCATCACATTGCAAAAGACACCCTCGATCCATTTGATAGGCATCTATACGAAAAATTTTCCCAAAATGCCCGCGAATATTTTTATATCCCACATCGAAAAAAAGAACGTGGTGTTGGAGGCATTTTTTTTGACCATTTCAATACAGGTGATTTTACATCTGACTTAAATCTATGGAAAAGCGTAGGAAATTCTTTCTTAAATACAATTCTTCCCATTTATGATAGACGCATCCATCAAGATTTTTCTGTTTCTGATCGCGAGAAGCAACTGCATCTTCGCGCTCATTATGCCGAATTTAATTTGGTCTATGACCGAGGAACTAAATTCGGATTTCAATCGGGGGGCAATCCTGAGGCTATTTTATGCTCAATGCCTCCTCTGGCCAAGTGGTAATTAAAATCAATTAATAGAGGATTCAATCATGTTAAAAGCTCTTACCACATATGTTATGACAGCATTTTTATTAATGAGTTATTCATTAAACGCAAAAATACAAGGAAAAGTAGATATTGGAGCAGCGTGCATTAACGTTGATATTTTAGAATCGGGTAAAACAGTTGATACGTTATATATGAAAGGAGTACGAGGAGAGGCAACAATTAATGTTTATAGCGGCTGGTTTTTAAAACCTGGATTTTTATTAGCCGGCGTCCATGGTAAATTAGAAGCTTGTAACATTGGAATAGGGCATTTTTATCCGGTTACTGAGAAGTTATTATTGATGCCTAGTGTTGGAGCTGGATGGAGTTATTTGAGGACATCGATTAATTTAGGTGGGAAGGAATTTACTGAAAAATTCCATTCTACAACCCCTTATGTGGCTCTCGAATTTTGTTATAAACTTACAAGTTGTTGGACTCTTATGGGGATGTATCAATATGGTTGGAGTAAGACAAGGACCACGATCGAACCAATTTTAAGAGCTAAAAGTCATTCAGAAGGCCCTAATTATGCTTTAGGATTTGACTATAGTATAAATCCAAATTGGTCGATTACTGGTGGTGTTGGCTATAATATTACTCTTTCCCATGAAAAACATGGTTTAAGAGCTAAGGGAGCTAAATTAGGTATCGCGTACTTTTTCTAAAAGGTATTAAAATGATTAGAGAAGAAATCATCCAATATTATGATAAATGTGAATCAGATTATCGTTTGTTGTGGGATCTTGATCATAGTCATGCCATGCATGCAGGGTTCTGGGATGAAAATACCAGAACACTGCGTGATGCGTTGCGACGAGAGAATGAAGTCTTAGCTGAAATTGCTCAAATTACCGCAGAAGACCGTGTTTTGGATGCTGGCTGTGGTGTTGGAGGAAGCTCTATTTTCTTAGCAAAGTATTATGCGTGTCAAGTTGATGCAATAACGCTAAGTGAAAAACAGGTTAAGACTGCAACACATAAAGCAGAAGCCGCTGGAGTAGATTCGAATGTGACTTTTTCAGTTATGGACTATACTTCTACCACGTTTTCCGATAAAAGTTTCGATGTGGTATGGGGAGTGGAAAGTATCTGTCATGCTCAAAACAAGGGTGCTTTTATTAAAGAAGCAGCGCGAGTTTTAAAGCCGGGTGGGCGACTTATTGTAGCGGATGGTTTTGCAACCCATGTAAATAATAAAGGTAAAGAACATTATCTTATGCAGCGATGGTTACGAGGATGGGGTGTGAGTGCATTGGAAACTGTCGAGAGCTTTGAAAATGAATTAATTAAAGAAAATTTTGAAGAAATCACTTTTAGAGATATAACACAAAACGTTTGGCCTTCAGCCAAAAGATTGTATCTTTATTCATTACCAGCGATAGTATTGTCTAAGATGGGTGAGTGTGCGGGATTTAGGACAAAAGCACAAACAGAGAATTTACAAAGTGCGCGTTGTCAGTATGAAGCCCTAAAGAAAAAATTATGGCTTTATGGGATCTTTTGCGCAGTAAAAAGATAATTTGGAGTGCGTGTCGCTTGAGGCTAAGAAAAAATTGATTTAAATCTAGAATTCACTTCGTTAGCTCGGTAGAGCGTCTGTTCACAGACCGGAGTGACGTAAGGAACTCCGGGTAAATAGAAAATAAATAGAGCCCGTGTAGGGCGATTCAAATATGCGACGATATACTAACACTCTTAATAATCAGACACACCAACCACTTGAAATTCTTCTACGTAATAATCTCATATTTGAGTAGCTCTAGCGAGCTCTAATTCTTTTTTTATTTTTCCCGGAGTTCCTTACGTCACTCAGGGCTTTGAACAGACGCTCTACCGAGCTAACGAAGTGAATTCTAGATTTAAATCAATTTTTTCTTAACCGCTTGCGACCGCACCCCAAATTGTTAAGCACCTATGTAAGCTATTTCTCTTGCTAAGGCCATCCCTTGAAGGAAACCACCGATACCGATATTTTCACCACGATCTGAAATTCGAGCGAGGACAATCGCTAAAGTAGCAAATAATTCTACGTTCAAGATGCGCATTTTACCAAATATGTCTGCACGAGCAAACGTATTCATGTTATTTCTTGCATTTGGTGTTAAACTTAATAAATTTCGACCTGAAATAAAATTCATGGCAGTTGAAATTCTATTAAATGCACGTGTACCGGTAAAAATATCACCAAGAGTTTCTGCAGAAGGACCGCCAAATCGACGCGTTGCGTAATACATCAAGCCAATTCCAAATCCAACAGCAGCAACTTCAGGAAATAATAACACGGGAACAAGAATCATTCCCATTGTTGCAAGGCGGTAAACTGCTTTTGAAACAAATCTACTTAATTCGACTAGTGCTGGGGTTGCATTAGACAATATGTTTGTAAATTTTGATGCTTTAATTTGTTTTAGACCTGCGAATACATTATAGATCTTTGTTCTAAGATCTGATTTATCGCTGAATTTATTGTTAATATATGTTTCTAAGTTAATTTTTATTTCATCTTTAGTTATAGCACCCAGTTTTGGAAGGATCTTATTTGTATAGAGATCCTCTTCGTTTTTTAGACCTATTGATTCTAACTTCACCTCGATATCATCAAAAGAATCAACCTTCAACCACATCTTTAGAATTTCATAATCGGCCATTACAAACCCGCAACGATTTCCCCCTAAGAACATCCATGCAGAAGTTTGTTCTTCTTCTGCATCTTTTGATAATTTGCCGGAGATACGTTGTTTTCTGTTAAGGATACCGCCTAAACCAGTATTTGCATTAGGATTTAATCCCATTGCTGCTTGGTAATATGTTGAGAGAAGTTCTTCATTTTGCGGTGTAATTGTTAAATTTACATCGTTCAAACGTTGTCTTATATTCACAGGTAATTGACTAATATATTCTTGAGGTACTGCAAAAAATGAAACCCATCGTTTTCTTGCTAAATATAAAGCTTCGAGTTGAGTTCTTGTCTTAATAAAATTGTCATTAATTACATCAAGACTTTTGGTAAGATTTTCTTTTTGATCAGCTTGATGACCCTCAACTTGAGCTTCAAGCAAGCCCAATGAATCTTCCATTCCTTGAATAGTGGTGTTAATTGAATTAAATTTTAAATTTTCATCAAGATATTCATTACATTTTGCAATTAATTTATCGCTCAGTTTGCCCTCAAATAATTCTAGGAAATGATTTTGTGTTATCATGCGAGGCGTTAAATCTTTGAAACTTTCTTGAAGCATGAGGAAAGCAGCATTGAATTCATCATCATTCATTCTTGAAAGCGATGCTTTAAGATGAGTGAAAAATGAAATTCGATATTTATCACCCGCTTCATTATTTTGAATAGTTGGAGCTAGTGATTTCATGATTTTTAATGTATTACTGAATGATTCAATACGATTTTGAGAAGTTAGTAATTGTAATACAGTTGATACTTCAATCGATGTTGAAACTTGGAAATTTCTTACCCATAAAGAAAATTCATCTGGCTTACAAAGAGCGGCAATAAGAAATGCGCTATTTAATAATGATTCATATGGGTCCTGGTTGACCTTGGGTAACTGACTTAAATGTTCACCGATACCGATCAATTTTTCTTTCCAACTAGGGTCGTTTAACATTGTATAGGCACTTTTTAATAGAGGCAGACCTGCAGGAATTACATATCCTATCAAACCTGTTGCAGCAATACTTGACCAAAGAGCGCTATGCATATTCATTGCTGCCAATGAAGAACCAAAAGTACGTGCAAGTACGAATGAGCTAGCGCTTGCTCCGCCAACTAAAAGACTGCCTGTTACCACGAGTGTAATGACTAGGGCTGTTCGGGCTTGTGATTGTTCCCCATTAGCCATTAATTTTGGAATTGCATAAACATTGAAGATTGTTGCAGTTAATGTCGCTAACCCCCATGTAATAGGTGCTGTATATGCAAAGGCCACTCCTGCTAATGCTGCAGAGGCAATAGCTAAAATAATTGTTGCTGATTTTGCTTGAACGAAAACCCTGTGAGAAAAGGAAATCTTTGGAGCTTCTACATTTAAAACTGGAGCTAGAGTAACTGATGACATATACACCTTTGTTTGTAATTTTGATACGATTTTGTTTTTTTAATTAAACTATTAAAAACCGAGTTTTACAAATCATAAACTAAATTCGAATTTTTTAATAAGAAAAAAAGTAGTTGGGTATTTTCTACTGTAATAATATTGTGTTAAAAAACTTATTTTTATTAAATCTTTTTAAAAAGTTTACTTTTTCTTAATAAAATAATTAGAATTCCAATAAAAACTTTGACTGCTAAGTTTTCTTTTGAACCAAACAGGAGCATTTGTGCTAGCTTGCCCAATTTTATAACCTAGCCATTTCAATGTTAATTGAAGTATGGAATAAGGAATTTTTTCAGGGTGTTTTTTTACCAGTTGTTTAAACATTTCTTTTGCATAGGCCGTTCCTCTTTTGGAATCTTTACCCCCAGCAGAAATCAGATGACCATATTCTTGGCGTGCCAAGCCTATATCAAAATGACGCTTAAATTCTTGAAGCAAAGAATAATGATGCGAGTGTCTGACTTCAGCATTCGCCACGTAGGCAATTTTATGATGACGATTTAAAAGTTTTGCTACTACTGCGGTGTCTTCTCCAAATAATACTGAAGGAAAACCACCCACCTCATCCAAGGCACTATTTAAATAAGCTGCGCATGAATTTGAGCAAAAAAATGTATAAACTCCATATTCAGAAAGATTGTCTATTCCGCGGATGTGACTCTTCTCAGGGTAATTAAAGTAGCGAGGAAAACTTTCAAAAAAACCGGCTCCAAGATGTGGGAGCTGTCGAGCATAGGATACAGAACCTCTCTTTTCAATAAGTGGACGCACTAGATGTTCAAGCATCTGTGGAGATGTCGCATAGGCATCTTGTGTCATCATGACGACTATATCGGTTTTGAGATGCTGTCGACCTATCTCACGTGTGAGGCCGTGGTTAAATTCATTTTGAGGAATGACAATCGTTTCGGCACCCCATTGTTTGGCAATTTCTATCGTATTATCGTTTGAAGAAGAGTCTATGATTAAAACGCGTGGCTTGAGAGAAGATTGCATGATATAAGGAAGGCAGTGCGAAAGATGTTTAGCGCCTTGATATGTAGGTATTATGACGCCGATGCTAGGATTTCCCTCTTTATGCAATTTGTCATTATCTATTGATGTATTTTTTGTCATACAGATTCTTATTTAACTATTTTATGGAAATGTTTCTTTCATTTTCTTCTATTTGGTTTAGTGGTGGAATCACTAAAACGAGGGATAACTCGTTTAAATTACCTGCCATGGGCCGTGCTTCCAATTCATAATAATAATCGCCTTCTTTTAATAATTCGATTTTTTCGATAATAGCGACTTGCAAATTGGGAGGGAAAATTCCATCTAAACCTGTTGTCACAAGGATGTCATGTACTTTTAAAATCGGGATAGGAGTGCTTTTGTTATCATTTAAGAGCCTTCCGGTCCTCAAGTCTCGCGCATCACCATATGCATCTGAAAAATCGAAATTAAATCCTGATCCTTTTAATATTTGATTTTGGACACGACCCGAGGATCTAACACTCCCTTGGAGTTCGCCTTTAGCTAGATACCAAGTTTTTTTTGAAGGTTGAAGGGTTTCCTTCACTTGAGACAGTAGTTTGACGAGTACTTGTCGATCATCTTCAGCTACGATAATCGTTTTTTTGTTTTGCAATGTTTTTAATAATGAATCGACATTATTGTCTGTAGCAAAGTCTTGTTCCCCTCCTCTTACAGCTCTTACAGAAGGGGCTAATCTTGGATCGGTGATCAGACAAACACGTGATTGATTTGTTCCTACGTAGTCGATAACGCCAATGATCGAATTTCCCGATAAAACAGGACTATTTTTGGCTACAATTTTTGTAGAGTATTGTTTATTATCTGTTTCACCTACATTAATCCAGAAGGAACTATTCCAAGTTCCGAGCGATCTAAAAATGATACGAGCGGGAAGTGCTTGAACTTTAAAAGAGATGATGTTTTTAAGACGATTGATATAGGCTTGATAACTAGAATTTATTGTTGGTAGTGCTGTGGGAGCTAAATTAGCTAGTTCTGCAAGATGAC
Organism: Parachlamydiaceae bacterium; assembly: GCA_013816265.1. GTDB lineage: Bacteria > Chlamydiota > Chlamydiia > Chlamydiales > Parachlamydiaceae > JACDES01. The sequence continues at coordinate 24,134 of JACDES010000035.1, forward strand.
GATCAAGGGCTTGTTTATCAGCGATGAGTTTTGTTGCATTTATCAATTCGTTTGTGAGAAGTTGATTTTCCAATTGAAGACGATTGATTTCATCTTTTGGAGTTAGAGCAGTCCCATTTTCATGTTGATATAAATCTGTGGAGGTTGATTTAGCTTTAAAAGTGGCAATTTTTTCCCATAAAGGCGCTAAAACGGAAATGAAATTACCCCTCATTTTTTCAGTCGTAGGTTTTGATAGGCTAAGCAGAAAGAGCAAAGTCCCAAAAATGAAGAGGTAAGAAAAAATAAACTTTTTTTGCACGTATGTAAAAAACTTTAATTATTGATTGATAATACCGCGCTCTGTCAAAAATATGGATTTGGACCTCACGTGGTATAGAGTATACGGATTGTTGCTATAGTTTAAAAGTATTTTACATCTTATGATTTTTTTACATTTGTGGGAGTTTAGGGCTTTGGAAAAAAATTGTGATTATTAATGTAAGTTGAAAGGTAAAAAAGATTAAACACAAAGACACAAAGACACGAAGAGGGGTGCGATCGGTGACATAATTTACATTTGATTCACCAACAAAGTGTAAACCATGTCATCGATCGCACCCTTCTTTGTGTCCTCGTGTCTTTGTGTCTTTGTGTTGAATTTTCTAAACGCATTAAAAAAGCTAAAATCATGCTTCTTACTCTTGCTCTTATTCATGCTAAAAGATGTACAAATATTACAATACGGAAACAATGGACTCCACGACATAGTCTAGATTTTGTGTCGTCAAACCCGCAATGTTGATTCGTCCATTAATCGGCATAAAAATTGCTTTCTCATCTCGCAATCTCAAAACCTGCTTTTGGCTTAAGCCAAAAATAGAAAACAAACCATTTTGTTTATTGATAAATGCGTAATTTTCATGTGCACCGCGGGCTATTAAATCTGCTGCAAAAGCGAGTCGCATTTCCTTAATTCGATCACGCATATTTTCGAGTTCAGTTTGCCATTCTTGCGTTAATTCAGGATTTTTTAAAATCGTTTTTACTATTCGTTCTCCATGTAGTGGCGGTGTGGAATAATTTCCGCGGATGATCGTTTTAATTTGGCTCGCGAGTCTTAATTTAGCATCTGGATTTGAAGCGATCACAGCTAGAAATCCAATCCGTTCTCCATAAAGCCCAAAATTTTTAGCAAAAGAATAGCAGACAAACATTTCATGACCATCTTTTGCAAAATATCGAACAGCTTCCGCATCTTTATCTAAATTTTGGCCAAACCCTTGATAGGCTTGATCAAATAAAGGAACTAATTGCTGTTGTTTTATTAGACGTGATAGCTCCTGCCATTGCTCAAAGCTGGGATCAACTCCTGTAGGGTTATGACAAGAACCTTGAAGTAAAATAATTGAAGTCGGTGGCATATCTTTAATAGCATCGCACATACCCTTAAAGTCTAATTTATTCGTTTTCGAATCGAAATAGGGATAGCTACCAACATTTAAACCAGCATGTTCGAAAATTTGTTTATGATTGGGCCAAGAGGGTTGCGATAGAAAAATATTTTTATTAATATTTTTTGATAGGAACTCGCCAGCAATTCGTAATGCCCCAGATCCACCTATCGCTTGGGCGGCGAAAAGATTTTTTGGATCTATATTTGTGAATTCTGGTCCAAATAAAAGTTTAAGGCCGCAATTTAGATACTCGCTATCTCCTTCGATAGGTAGATATTCTTTATTCAAATTTTTTTGTAGGATTTGATTTTCGGCTTTTCTTACACATGTTAGAATGAGGGGAGCTCCGTCAGCTGTACGGTAAGTTCCGACACCTAAATTTACCTTTTGTGGACGAGTGTCAGCTGCAAAGGCGATTGGAATACTTAAGATAGGGTCTTCGGGTAAAAGTTCGACGTTATTAAAAAAAGGCATAAATGAAGTCCTCTAAAGATTAAAAATACTCATATGAATAGATTAATATATAAAGGATCTTTGATTACTTTGAAAACATTTGGATTTTATTTGCCTAAAAAAGGTAACTGATCATAAAATGGTGACCTTCCCTAAGGGGCGTTAGCTCAGCTGGTAGAGCGCAACAATGGCATTGTTGAGGTGAACGGTTCGACTCCGTTACGCTCCATTTCTTTATAGGTAAAAATCGCACAAAAGCGAAAGAGGACTTTCATTGTGAGATTTTTTACGGAGAGGCTGGGAGACAGGGAGACGCAGAGAAGGTTAGGAGAGTTAAATTAGGTTAGATAAATGCCTAGCTCCTCTTTGTTAGCTCGGAGAGCATCTGTTCAAAGCGCAGTGTTGTCAAAATAAGTGAAAATATTAAAATCGCCTAATCTCTTTTACTGTTACGGTTTCCAATTCTATTACTATATTCATCTTAAGTAAGATTCCCTGTGTTAGGCCTGAAGGGCCGGCATGAAATAGCCCAGGTCGCAGCGAAGCGGAGGCCTGGGTCAATGCAACAATACATTGAGTCCTGAAAGGACGGCATAATCATGTACGTATCAATGTGCCGTCCCTACAGGACTCAATGGGTTGTTTGCATTGACCCAGGCCTCCGCTCAATGGCATTCGGTTAGTGTAATTAATTGATTGTATATTATTTAAGTTGTTGCGAATAAATTATTTTTTGGTTATTTAGTAATTCTTTAAACTCTTTTAGGGA
>JACDES010000036.1 GCA_013816265.1 Parachlamydiaceae bacterium
AAGAGGTCTTTCGCACTCCAAACCCTACGAGTAGTTTTGAAAATCTGTAGCATAAATATTTCTTAAAGCTACGCAAAGCGTTTGGAGTGCGAAAGTCCTCTTTCGCTTTGTTATGAAGCGCCATATTGGTCTATATGCCTTGATTTGACGTTTACCTCCAAAGGGGCACCTCTATTTATTTTTTCTTTTTATTTGTTCCCTTCTCAATCACTTCTGCTTCTATTTTTCTTGGTATCGTCACGAATGTAATTTTTTTACCATTGTAGTCTAACTTCACTTGACTTTCTGGTGGGATTTTACCTTCAAGTATTGCTGTGGACAACTGATTGATCACTTCTTGTTGGATGTATCGTTTGAGAGGACGTGCTCCAAATAGAGGATCATATCCTTCCTTCGCAAGATGTGCTAACACTTCGGGTGACCAAGTCAATATCACATCTCGATCTATCATCCGTTTTGCAAGAAGATTAAGTTGGATAGTGACAATTTTTTCCATATCTTTTTCTTGTAGTGGCAAGAAGGGGAGTATGTCGTCAAGACGATTAATGAATTCAGGTCTAAAATGCGTTTTGATGACGGGATCAAGAATGAGCATGATCTCTTCTTTAGCCAAACCGCCTTTGAGCCTCGCTTTCTCCATCTGCTCCAGGAGTAAATCTGAACCAATATTTGAAGTCATGATAAAGAGAGCATTTTTGCAATTTACTACTCGCCCTTTACTGTCGGTTAAACGACCATCATCAAACACCTGCAAAAGAATGTTAAAAACATCATGGTTAGCTTTTTCGATTTCGTCGAAAAGAACAACTGAATATGGGCGACGACGAAGAGCTTCAGTTAATTGCCCGCCTTCATCATATCCAACATAACCTGGTGGGGATCCAATTAATTTTGAAACGGTATGTTTTTCCATGTATTCCGACATATCCAATCGGATTAAAGCATCTTCGGTATTGAATAATTGGAAAGCTAATGCTTTTGCAAGTTCGGTCTTACCAACACCTGTAGGACCAAGAAATAAAAATACTCCTACAGGGCGATTGGGATCACTAAGGCCAGATCGAGAACGTCTGATGGCTTCGCTAACAGCTGTTACGGCCAAATCCTGACCGACTACACGCTTTTCGAGTTCTTTTTCAAGATGCAATAGACGCTCGGCTTCGCCTTCAATCATTTTATTTACTGGGATCCCTGTCCATTTTGCTACGATTTGCGCGATGAGATTATCGTCTACTTCTTCTTGTAATAGGCGATTTGGTTTTTCATTGAGTTTTCTCTGTGCTTCAGCAATTTCTTCTTGGAGCTTTGGAATGGCGCTATAACGTAATTCTGCGACTTTATTGTAATCTGCTTTACGTTCTGCTTCTTCCTCCTGGAATCGCATTTTTTCTAAAGTGTCTTTCTTTTGCTTAAGTGACTCTATTAATTTCTTTTCCGATTCCCATTCTTGGCGTAGCTTTGCTAATTCTTCTTTGATTTCTGCAATGCGCGCTTCGAGCTTTTGAGCTTCATTTTTACCAATAGGTGTATTTTCGCGGCGAAGAGCTTCTTGCTCAACTATTAAGCTTGAAAGTTCTCTTTCCTTAGTGTCTATTGGAAGCGGACGGCTTCCAAGTTGCATGCGTATTAAACTTGCAGCTTCATCGATGAGATCGATAGCCTTATCGGGTAGACGACGATCTGTAATGTAGCGATAGGATAAATACACAGCCGCATGGATGGCGGATTCAGTAATGCGAACCCCGTGATAGATTTCATAGCGTTCTCGTAAGCCACGTAGGATTGCGATCGAATCTTCCAAACTTGGTTCATGGATCATGACAGGCTGAAAACGACGCTCAAGAGCAGCATCTTTCTCGATATGTTTCTGATATTCGTTTAAAGTCGTAGCTCCAATACAGTGTAGTGTTCCACGGGCTAATGCAGGCTTTAATAGGTTCGCGGCATCCATCGATCCTTCGGCGGCACCTGCACCAATAAGTGTATGCACTTCATCGATGAATAGGATAACTCCTCCATCACTTTTCTCGATTTCCTGTAGAATGCTTTTTAGACGCTCTTCGAACTCGCCACGATACTTTGTTCCTGCGACTAGTGTTCCCATTTCGAGTGCAAGCAGTTGTTTATTTTTTAGTGAATCGGGAACATCTTCTTGAACGATCCTTTGAGCTAAACCTTCTACGATAGCAGTTTTTCCGACACCAGGCTCACCGATTAGCATCGGGTTGTTTTTCGTTCGTCGGCTCAGAACTTGCATTGTGCGACGGATTTCTTCATCTCTTCCGATTACCGGATCAAGTTTTCCTTTTCTTGCGAGTTCTGTATAGTTTTTGCAGTATTTTTCTAGTGCTTGTAGGTTAGATTCTGCGGCAGGGGAGTCCATATGGCGATCGCCTCGTATTTTTTTTATTTGTTCTTCAACTTTTTCAACTGAGACATTAGTTGTTTTTTTCCATTTTGCAAAAGGGTCGCCCCCATTTTTCCAATAGGATAGGAGGAAGTGGTCACTTCCGATAAAAGAGTCTTTCCAGCTTTGAGCGATGTTGTGCGCATCTGCGATGCGGCTTTGTAAGCTACGACCTGGAGTGGGCGGTTGTGCTGAACCACTTCCGGAGAATGTTGCTAGGCGACTCAGGTTTTCTTCGACTTCTGATAAAAGAGTTAGGGGTTTTGTTCCGAGATTTGTGAGGATGGAGTTAAAATATCCTTCTTTGTCTGTGAGGAAGGCATAAAGAAGGTGGTTTTCGGTAATTTCTGTATTATTTCTTCTTTGGGCATCGGCGAAAGCAGTTTGTAATGCATTTGTGACGCTGTCAGTGAAATTATAGTTCATTATTTGGCTCCATCGGTGCAATTAAACCTAAAAAAAACATAGTTTTTTTTTGAGGAATTGTCAAGGAGTGATGCGTGAATTTAAGGATTGATGCGTGAATTTAAGGATTGACTTTGGAGTGAGGTTGCTTGCGACTGCTTTTAGATTTCGGGTAAAAGGGGATTAAACACAAAGATACAAAGAGTAATGGTTATACTTCTTTAGTCTTAGTGTCTTTGTGTCTTTGTGTCTTTGTGTTTAAATTTTACACGCAATGATGGTATTGATACGCGCTTGCTTAAAGTGTGTCGGCGAGTTAATGTACTTAGAATAATTCAACACAAAGACACGAAGACACAAAGACACGAAGAGTGAATCAATCCATAATCAAAATTAGCTGTTATGAAGCTATGCATTTTCTCAACAATCATTAGACTATTCCAAAATCTTTCTTAAACTTTGCTAAAAGAACTTCACCAGTGAGTTTGGAGTATTCTCCTTGTTTACTTTCATAAATTCTTTTTAAATTCACATATTCTTCTGTATTTTTTTCCCTTTCTTCATTCGTTTTTGAGATGGATCTGCTCCATCCCGCTACATCAGGTTGTGTTTTGTAATACAATTTTTTTATTATTTTATCTATATCATTTACACTAAATGATATAGGTTTAGTGCCAGTTGATTTGAAATATTCATCGATCGTCAATTTCAATGCATTTCTTACTTCAATTTTAGGATCTTTTATTACGGTTGCTTCAACTTTTTGTGGTTTTATAGTAGGCGATTGTGGACCTGCCTTTGGTGGTGGGCTAGATGTTCTACTAGATGGGTTCTTTAATTCATTTATTTTTTCTTGTGTAATCTCCCTTTCAGTATTAAAGATAACTGGCTTACTAAATTCTTCGTTCGATAATTTATATAGAAAATTGATCCCTTTGTCGTCTCTCCAAAATGCATTAGTGCCTATAGGTAATTCGGATAGGGCAAATAATGCATCATCGCGACTATCTAATATAATAGGATTTAAAGGTGTAGTAGGTCTTGGTTCGGGTGTTGTAGCTCTTGAACGGGGTGGTGTTGATGGAGGCGTAAGGTTTTGGGCTTTGCTTTTTAATTGATTAATCAATTGATCGGCTTGTTCAATTTCTCTACTAAATTTTCGACTATCTTTTTGTGTAGCAGTCGCTTTAATCTTTTTCAACCCTTCAGCGGCTTGTTGTATATCTTCCTTGGTATATCCTCTCCACTTATCCTGTTTTATCACGTTGTCTACCCGTTCGAAAATTCCTCCGAGAGACATCTTGTTGTCTTTTGACGCATTTGATACAGATCTACCTAATGAATCGCGACCAATATATTTTTTTGTTCCAACTTGTGGAGCCGTACCAAAACTTTTAAGGGCATCTATGATTGAATCATCTTCATTACTTTTACCAGATACGTTCATAATAATACCTAATAATAAATAATTTTTAGAATCTAATTCTGTTAATAGTTTTCCTTTAATACCAATTAGTTTAATTTGCTTTAATTGTTATAATTAACATTATAACAAATAATTGAATATTATTTGTATGGTTTTTGTTTCTGTTGTAACGAATTAATTATTTAAATAGATAAAAAATAGAAAAGATATTCAAATCGTTAAATATGAATATCTTATAAAATGAAGATGCGAAAATGTTGTTAAGTTGCTGGTTTCCAGATAGTTTCAGGTTCTTGAAGAATATGATTTATATAACGAGAGGCTACAAAAAGATAGTCCGACAGACGATTTAAATACACCATTACACTTGCATTTACATCTCCTTGCAAATAGAGAGGGATTACTGTGCGTTCAGCGCGTCGAATGATACTTCTAGCTAAATGTAAAGAAGCGCCCGCATTGTGTCCTCCTGGTAAAATGAAGTGCTTTAATGGATTGAGTTGAGCTTCCATTTCATCGATCCAGCTCTCAAGTGAGGCAATGGCATGTTGATCAAAATGTGTTTTGGCAAGTTTTTTTTCTGTAGCTGATGTCAAAGGTGTTGCTAATGCGGCACCAGCATCAAATAATGCATGTTGAATGGCAATAAGCTGTTCTCTTGTTTTATTGAATTCTTTTTTTTGGGGTAAAAAAGAAAGTGCGAAACCAATTGCCGAATTACCTTCATCAACGTTGCCCAAAGCTTCGACGAATGGGTCATCTTTAGGAATTCTTTTTCCAGTATAAAGTGATGTTGTGCCTTCATCGCCGGTGCGAGTATAAATTTTCATGGTTGCCTCAAGGTTATTCGGGACACGTAGATGTTAAGTTTTTTCTAAATTCTTTTAACATTTTTGAGTCATATTGTCTAGAACGAAGAATTGCTTCTGCTAAACGGAGATGTTTCCACGCATTATTATAATCCATTCGATGTTCATACAAAGCTGCTAAATAGAAATTTGCATCCGGATCATCTTGATAAAGAGAGTGGTATTTTTTTAGGGCATCGAGTGCTTCGCCTAAGCGATGTAATTGAATCCAAGCAATTCCCAAATGAAAAATACCGGCACGAAATTCAGGATTTTTCCTTACCGTCTCTTCGATTAGGTTTTTTTTAGCAAGAATCGATTGACGATCTTCTTCTGTATGTTTGAAAATCGCTTTGATGCCTTCAGCATCAACTTTCCCGTTCAAATAATCCTCTGGGATGGTATCTTTATCCACAGCAAAGTCAGGAATATGGTCTTTTATTTCTAATAAAAGAGGCTCACCCTTGTCTTTTTGGCCTGTAAAAATATAGGCGTATCCCATCAACCCTTTAAGCAAAAAATCTCCTTTCATGTAAGGTTCTGCTTTAAGATAGGCTTCAAGTGCTTTTTGATAATCTTCTTTTTGCCACCAAACGGCAGCTTGGTTGACATGTGCCAGGCCTAGTACTTCCTTGATATTTCTCTGCTGTAATGAACGAGTACTTATACTCAAATAGTCGTCCGAGTCCATATTAATGCCACGGGCCGTTGTTTCGATATTAATTGTTTTTTCTGGTGTTCGATATCTTACATAGATATGGCCAGGAGGCGTAATCATTTCTAGAGGCAATGAAAGACGTTGTGCGATGCAAAGGTATAATATTGAAACTCCGAGGCAAACACCTCGATGGGAATCAAGTACGGATGGAAGAAAGGTATAAAGATCAATATCTTTAGAATAGATCGAATGGGGTGGAAACCGAAAACCCATTTCATCGAAAATGAATTTGTTTATAGTCTCAATTTTATTTTCATCGGAGGCGTTTGGAGGTAATCGTACAAGTATTTGTAGAGCCATCAGATCGATCATGGCTTCATAGGACCGAATTTTACTCAAATCTGAATCGTATTGGCTGAGGAAGAGGCCTCTCGCTAAGTCTATTTCGCTTGGTGGTAATTGCAGAACTTCAGCTTCAGAGGTGGCTTTATGACCTTTGAGCTTATTATGAGCAAGAGAAGCAGAAATTGATTCTATAATTGAAAGGTCGGCTTCATTTAATGTAGGAAGCGGTTGATCGACTGGCTTGTTAACAAGCGAGACTAATGCTGTCAAGGTATCAGGTGTAAGAGCGGAAGAAGTTAAATGGGTCATGGGGGCTGTATTTACAGTCGACATTAAATTCCATGCGTCTTGCAGCGCTTGTTTACCTATAGCTCGGTTGCCATAGAGATCATAAAAAGCTAGATGTTGAGAGATCGATTTTGGATCTAGGCTGTTATATAGGACTTTTAATTTATTTTCTGAAGGCTCTGGAGTGGCTGCAAAACAAATGCTTAAAGTTGATAAAAAAATGAAAAGCAGAAATGAATGATTTTTTTTTAACATAGGTTCTTAGCTAAAGTTAGTGTAACTTAATGTGGATTCAATTAATGATGGAAGTCAAATATAGACTTGTTGACAAATATTGCTTTATAACAAAGCGAAAGAGGACTTTCGCACTCCAAACGCTTTGCGTAGTTTTAAAAACATTTATGCGACTAAGCTATACAGATTCCAAAGTTACGCAAAGCGTTTGGAGTGCGAAAGTCCTCTTTCGCTTTGTTATGAAGCGTCAATTTTGTTAACAGACATGTCTATATTTGACTGCCATCATTAATTGAATCCACTCCCGCGTAGTATTTACTTTATTTTCTTATTTTGACACCATTCGGCTTTAGTCACTTACGTGACACTTTTGTTCTCAATCTATATAGATCAACTATACATTTATTGGATTAATTCTTTCAATAGGTGTATTAAAGTTTGGTTATTTACAATTTCTTCTACACTTGGTTTAAACCTATAGGTCCAGTTATTTTCAGAAATGATCCCGGGTGAATTTATTCTTTCATCTTCCAAATTTGGCCAAGTTAATCCGGGAATTAAAGCTAAATACTCTTGGAGCGGGTTGATATGAAATAGGCTATTGGAGTGGTGACTATCCCAGAGGATTTCATTATGATGCTCTCTGCTCAGTGTGGGTTGATAGCTCCAGCCTTTACTTGTAGCAAAGTCTTTTGCTTCTGACTCATGTAGTGTCCACCATAATTGCAAGGTTTCCGAATCATGGGTCGAAACTGTTGTTAAACTGGCTACAGGATAGTTTCCGATCGGTATAAATTCAGCGTGTTTTTCCCATTCGCGCTCCCAGCGCATCACTTTTGTCCCACATATCCCCAAAGCACTCAGGCATGTTCTTACTATTGGCGGTACATTCCCTAAGTCTTCACCAATTGGAAGCATGTCACAGTTATTTATCATCATGAGCATAATTTTTTGTCCGTGATCGATCCACACATTAGGATCGATAGGAATATAGTGCCCATCCTTACTTTCCATACCAAATGGAATCGACCAAATGCGAAAGAATCCCACTATGTGATCGATGCGATAAATATGGTAGTAATGACTTGCTAATCGCAATCTATCGATCCACCACTTGTATCCTTGGGCACTCAAGGGATCCCAGGCGTAAATGGGGAATCCCCAATTTTGCCCTTCAGCACTGTACATATCTGGGGGAGCACCTGCGCAGAATTCCATATGGAATAGTTCACGATGTAGCCATACATCACTGCTATCTCGATTAATGAGAATAGGGATATCACCCATTATAAAGACGCCTTGGGAAGTGGCATGTCTTTTTACTTTAGTAAGTTGTTCATGACTTATGAATTGCAGGAAGTAATGCCATTCAATTTCATTCTGGTGCTCGTATTCTAATTCTTGTAGCAATTGAGTTGTTGGTGATTGTAATGCTTCAGGCCATTTTTCCCATGAAACCCAATCGTACTTGGCTTTAAGGGTTTTAAAAACAGCAAATCCTTTCAGCCAATGTGAATGTTGAATAAAATTTTTATAATCATCGGAATTTCTTATTGTAGGTCCGACCAATTCATAATAGTGCCTCAAAAACTTTTCTTTCGTTTCTCTCACAGCTGTATAGGGAATTCGTTGATGGCTTGAATGTTTTGGTATTGTTTTGAGCTCTTCAATAAGGACTGGATATTTTTCAAGAAAAGGTAAACAGGCTAATCCGATGTGGATGGTATTGAGAGAAAATGCTGAAATTGCGCCATAGGGGCTTGTTTCATGCCCCGTACCATTAAGAGGAAGGAGTTGGATGACGTCTAATCCAATTGTCTTACACCAATCAATGATGGGGATAAGATCAGGAAATTCTCCAATACCATATGAGAGTTCTGAGTGCAGGCTAAAGAGGGGAATAACAATCCCGTGATGATGCTGAATTCCAATATTTTCCCAAAGTTTAGCAGTTGGTGAATGAGAAAAATATGAAGCGTCAATTTTATCCATATCAGGAGAACTTTTAATATTTTGAATGAAAGCTCATCATTGCCATAAAGAAGTATTTATTCAAGAAATAACTCTAGAATTATGGTAAAATCTCATCATTTTCTTGGGGATTAACGCATTAAACCGAATAAATTTGGAGGATTGGATGGGTTGATAAGTCCTTCGCCAACATGTGGAATATCGCCCCGTTGAATTGATTCAGACCATAAACGGGCTTTTTCTAAGAAAGGAGTGAGAACTGTGATGAGTTTCATTGGTTTTACGTGTTGAGCCTCAATTTTTTGAAACAAAATGAGGGTATTTGACTTTGGAGCAAATCCTAATATCCCATGACTTAGAGGATCATAACCATTGGCTTTTAACGCCGCTTTTAGTAGGGTTTCCTGGTAGCGTCCTGGTGGCAGCATTCCTAGTTTAACGCCAATGATTAGATTGTGATGAAGATCTTCTTCAATTTGTACTTGAATTCCGGAATCGAGTTGAATGAGGCAGGAGTTATTAGAATCCGGATTTAGTTGGCATTTAAAATACCCTTCTAGATCTTTCAAAATTGCTTCAAATTGATTAGTAAGCATATGAAAACCTCTTTGAACCAAATTAAATTTCTTTAACTTTCTTCATTTTCATCCCCATCTTCATCCTCATCTTCACTTACAATGCCTTCTTCCAAGTCTTGAAGATCATCTTCTAATTCTTCAGAAGCCTCAAGAATCGCGCTAAACAGTTCATCACGATGCTGCATGGAACGGTATACATAATTTGGAGAAACCTCTTTTACTGAGTCACGCATCATATTTACGTAGATGATCTTCTTTTTCAATGTATTAATCGAGTCGTCTTCGTTCGGTAGAAGGGCTGAGACCAACTGTATAATTCTTTCAGGCGAAGGATACCTTTCCTCTACGAGTTTCATAAAGCAATCGGCAAGTGCTTCAGAATTAACGTTACTTGTTTTATCCATTATTGAGTTCCTGCATATCAATTAAACGTTCAGCCAAATTAGCTTTTTTGTCAAAGAGTTTAAAAATATTCAACATTGCTTGTGAACTTTTAATTCCTTTTATCAAGGCATTCAATTTAGGAGCTTCAATTTCTGCCGTTTTTAATTCTATACCAGAATAATTAAGCATATCGGCAAGTTCTTTTTCAAAATGCTCTACGCTATAACCACTTCGTTTAAAATCTTGATATCTGACAGACAGTTCTTTGGGGTTATTTATCATATCACGGATTTTTTTTAACGCATCTGTGGTATCAATTTTTGCTTTTGGTTTACTTGCTTGCTCAGGCGATTCTAATTGTGTTTCTACATTTTCTGGTTGATTTGCAAGATTGACCATTAAATTGGATAATCCAATCACTTGATGACCTTCTTTGATAGGTTCTGAGTAAAGGCTATCGTATCTTGTGCGAGTAGAAATTAACTTACTCAATAGACGATTTAACTCTGCCTTCGCAGTAGGAGAAGTGGCTGCATCATGTTTTTTATGAGTTATAGAAATAAGAAACTCGAATGTTTTGTCAATTTCCGCAGGCTCAGCTTCTTTACCCATAATGGTAAGAGCTTCATCTTCTATGATTGTAATAATTTCATCTTCACTTAAATCTGCATTGATAGTTGTTCCTAGGCTTTCAGCTAGGTCGGTCATCATTCTGATATTCAAATGATATTTTTTATTATCACCTTGATTTTGGAAATCTTCAAAGAGATCTTCCGCTTCTTTACGAGTGAAGACAGATTTTGATGTTTTTTGTACTTCACCAGATCTTTTTACTGGAATTCGTGTTGCGATTCTTTTGGCAGTATTTATTAAATTGAAGGCATTCGCGCTTTCACTTTCTTCAAGAAGAGCCCCTTTAGATGCAACTTGTCCTTGCAGTCTAGCGTCGGCAGTCTTCTGTGCTGCCTCCATTGTATCTACTTTAAGCGCTCTGACGTCTGGATCATCATCTAGACGTAAACTATAATCTGCCATAAACACCTCCCAAGAGGTCATTTATTAAGAAATCTGAATTCTTCCTAATGGTTGAATTCTTATTTCAGGGACAATTTCTTGGTATGAAACCACCGAAATATCGGTAAATTCCATTTCAATAAGTTTTCGAACAAATCGGCGAACATCGATAGCTGTTAAAATAACTGGAGGCTGTCCACCGGGTGGAGGAGGTGATACTGTTCCTCTCACGCCTTGTAAAATCAATTGAACTGCATCTGGATCTAATGCAAGATACGAGCCAGCAGATGTCTGTTTAATCGCTCCGCGTACCATATCTTCAATTTCAGGATCCAAAATATATACGGAGAGAACCGATTGTCCCTGTGAGTACTTGTAACTAATATATCTTTTTAGAGAAGAACGGACATATTCAGTAAGGAGAACTGTATCTTTTTCCGATTGTGCCCATTCGCTTAATGCTTCTAATATTGTTCTTAAATCCTTAATAGACACTTGTTCTTGAATCAAACGTTTAAAAATATCTGTCATCTTCTGTAGAGGTATTAAACGTGTGACTTCTTTAACAAGATCTGGAAAAGATTTTTCAACGAATTCTAACATCGATTTGACTTCTTGAATCCCTACGAATTCATTGGCATAATGGCGAAAGAAGTAGGAAACGTGAAGAATCATCACTTCGAGTGAGTTCCAATATTTTATCCCTGCTTTATCCAAAATTTCTTTATGCTTTGCTTCTACCCATAGTGAAGGTAAACCTAATGAGTTTTTGTAGGAGTTGTAAGGTAAATTGTATCTTTTGAGGTTTTCTTCCGACTCATTTGTGAGCAAATAATTTTCAAGAATTTTACCACGAACAATTGGAACTTCGTTTAATTGTATAGAATATTCATCTGTTTCCAAAATAGGTGAATCAGTACGTACGTGCACACCAGGAAAACGAACTCCCAAATCCGCATATAAAGCTTGACGCATTTTTGGAATCATTAGATCGATAAAGTTTGATCCTTTATTAACCTTTTGAATCTCGATGGAAATACCTTTACCGACTTCAAGGATGACGGGAAGCGTAAGAGCATAACTGTCAACACCACCCCCGGTAATCGATTTATGACCCCGTACAGATGTGTCTACCGTAGCTGTATCACTAGCAGACTGTAACATTCCACCAGGACCGGTTCCTGCTAGTGCTTTTTGTTCATTACTCCAGAGTGCATAACCTATTAATCCAAGCCCCGCTGATGCAATAAGGAAAGGTGGCATTGGAAATCCAGGTACAAGACTCATACCCATCAAGAAGGCTGCAGTTATCATTAAGGCTTTAGGTTGCTTTAAAATCTGACCCGAGATTTCACTACCCAGATTTTCAGCTTTTTCACTTGTAACACGTGTGGTTACGATACCTGCCGTGATTGATATCAAAAGAGCAGGAATCTGTGTAATCAAACCGTCACCAATGGATAAAAGGGAGTATGTTCGGGCTGCTTCTGCTGTCTCCATTCCCATCATTGTGGTACCAATGATCAAACCACCCACAATGTTGATGATGGTGATAACGATACCAGCTATAGCGTCCCCCTTAACGAATTTCATGGCACCGTCCATGGCACCATAGAGCTGACTTTCCTTTTGGATCGCTAAACGTTTTTCACGAGCTTGATTCGAATCCATTAAGCCTGCGCGCATGTCGGCATCAATACTCATTTGCTTACCTGGCATCGCGTCCAAGGTAAAACGGGCAGCAACTTCCGCGACGCGCTCAGCACCCTTTGTAATAACTAAGAATTGCACTAAGGTAATGATCAAGAAGATAACACCACCGACGACGAAGTTACCCCCTACGACGAAGTTACCGAATGAAAGGATGATATGTCCGGCGTTTGCATGAAGGAGAATTTGTCGGGTTGAGGCAATGTTTAAACCAAGCCGATATAGTGTTGTGATCAGTAGTAATGAAGGGAATATAGATAAGTGTACAGCGCTTGGGATGTATAGAGCAACCATCAATAATGCAATGGAAGCTGTTAAGTTAACAGCGATCAAATAGTCGATTACATTTGGATGAACAGGTAAAATAATCATCACCAAAATACCGATGATGATACAAGCCAAGGCTATATCACTGGATCGGGTAATGGCAGCGAGAGATCTATCTCCTCCAAGCCTAGCGGTAATTCCATCAAGAACTCTGCGAATCGCATTCATTTCTATTTTCTCCAATTATTATATCTTTAAACGTCCATATCTGATGGAGGAAGTTCATTCGTTCCCTCTTCTATAGAGGTTATCCAACGCATGATCTGTGCTAACACTTGATAAGTATCCTCGGGCACATATTCATAGACATCACCCTCATCCCAAAGCTTGTGTGCAAGCGGTATATTGCGGACGACAGGAATATTATATTTTTCAGCTAATTCTACAATTCGTTGCGCCAAGCCATCTTTTCCCATCGCTAAAATATAGGGGGCGGCATCCATATCTTTTTCATATCCTATTGCTATAGCGAGGTGAGTCGGATTCGTTACAATCGCTTGGGCTCGTTTTACACCACCTGTAGGACCTTCTTGATAAGCAATCTCTTGGGCAATCTGGCGACGCTTACTTTTGATAAGGGGATCGCCTTCTGTATTTTTATACTCTTGCTTAATTTCGAATTTCTCCATCTTCATTTCATTAGCAAATGATTTTTTCTGATAAACGAAGTCTGCGACAGCAATAACAATAAAGAGTAACCCAACTTTCGTGATGACTTCAATTAAAAACGCATAAAAAACTAACAAAGCTCCCGAAACTGGCATTGATACAGTTTGAATCAGTACGGGTATACTTTTATACATCACACCATAAATAATATAAGAGGCCAATCCAATTTTAATACATGATTTTAGAAGCTCGACGAGTGTTTTTAACTTAAACTTAGCCTTAAGATTATCAACGGGATTAAACTTCTTCGGATCAAATTTAAATACTTCTGGTGCAAAAACCGGGCCAACGGCAAGAAAAGTGACGATTACACCAAGTATTGACACAATCATTAGAGTCGGGATACTGGCTAAAAAAATGATTTCGTTGGCTTTGAAAAATAAATTTAGAACGACGCTTGAAAGATCGGGATCTGTGACAGATTGGAATGTTCCCACTAAAAAATCACCCATTTGGTGATAGAGACTATGAGAGAGGGCTAAAACCGCAGCTACAGAGGCAATAAACGTAAAAGCAGCAGGAAGATCTTGGGACTTAGCGATTTGCCCCTTTTTTTTTGCATCTTTCAGTTTTTTTGGGGTAGCCTTCTCGGTTTTTTCGCCCATAGCACAACACTCCAATATAAAGCTATAACAGCTTTAGATCTAACTATCTACTAATATTATACCTTTAATTTTAACTCGTTGTCAAGGTGTAATAACTTATTTATTGCAATTCAGAATGATTACTTGAATTTTCAATAGGAAATAGGTTAGAATGTTAGAAAAAATAGTATATTTTCACAAAAAGAATAAGTTTAGCTCTAAGTTAGAAGGAAAAGAAAAAATATGGCGTCAGGACTTTCTGTTGGTATAGTCGGTTTACCAAATGTAGGTAAATCAACCCTTTTCAATGCAATAACATCAAATCAAGCAGCTGCAGCAAATTACCCATTCTGTACAATAGAGCCGAATATCGGTAACGTCGAAGTAAAAGATAAGCGTCTACCAGATCTAGCTGCACTTTCGACGAGTAAAAAAATTGTTTATGCAACGTTAGAAGTTGTTGATATTGCCGGAATCGTTGAAGGGGCATCTAAGGGAGAGGGTTTAGGGAATAAATTTCTTTCAAACATTCAAGAAACGGATGCGATCGTCCATGTGGTTCGTTGTTTTGAGTCATCTGATATCGTTCACGTTGCGGGTAAAGTAGATCCTATTCAGGACATCGAAATTATCAATATGGAATTACGTTTAGCAGACTTACAAATGGTTGAAAATGCTCTAATACGTGTTGAAAAACAGGCTAAAACTAAGAAGGATTTAGTTCCGACTTATGAGGGTTTAAAACGCGTCTTAGCACATTTGAATGAAAACCTGCCTGTTCGAACGCTAGTCCTAAATGAGGAAGAAAGAGAAGCGATAAGTACATATCGATTCCTTTCTGCTAAAAAGGTTCTTTATGTCGCAAACGTCTCAGAAGATGAGCTTCCCGCAATGGATAATGAGATGGTTCGAAAAGTTCGTGCCTATGCAGAATCAGAAGGTAATAGTGTTGTTCCAATTTGTGCAAAATTAGAAGAAGAAATTGCGCAATTGCCTCTAGGAGATAGAAAGGAATATCTTGAAAGTTTAGGGCTTCATGAATCTGGTTTAGATCGTTTGATTCGTGCCTCTTTTGCTATGCTTGGTTTGATCACATATCTGACAACAGGGGAAATTGAAACAAGAGCCTGGACGATATCGAAAGGCACAAATGCACAACAAGCAGCGGGCAAAATTCATAGTGATATCGAAAAAGGATTCATACGGGCAGAGGTCGTTTCCTATAACGATATGATGGCGTATAAGGGTCGTGTCGGAGCTAGGGAATTGGGAAAGGCACGTGCAGAAGGTAAAGAATATATAGTACAAGATGGCGATGTCATCTTATTCATGCATAGTTAATAGTTAATAGTTTTACAAGGGATCAGTCTTAGTGGAAAATCAATCCGCCCTCTTTGTCACATGCGCTACAGCATTAGAACCTCTGTTACTTGATGAACTGAATCAATTAGGAATTGATAACGTTTATCTGGGCTTTCGGGGCGTTTACGTCGAAAGATGGGATATGTCGACAGTATATAAAATCAACTATGCATCACGTCTTGCAACTCGCGTTTTATTGCCATTGACAAGATTCAAATGCTTTGATGCCCGAGCACTTTATCGTGGAGCCAGCCTTGTTGATTGGAGCGCCATTATAAAAGATCGCGAAACAATTGCAATTGATTCAAATGTTCATCATCGGGATATTCGTAATAGTCTTTTTGCAGCTCAAGTTGTCAAAGATGCAATTTGCGATCAACTCAGGCAAAAGGCAGGATGGCGTCCTTCTGTCAATGTACAAGATCCCGATGTTCAATTGAATCTTTATATTCAAAATAATATGGCGATCATCTGTTTTGATACCTCTGGACTACCGCTGCATAAAAGGGGATACAGACAGGAGTCTGTGGAGGCACCAATGCAAGAAACATTGGCTGCTGCAGTATTGCATTTGGCAAATTATTATAAAGATGAAATTCTATTTGATCCTTGTTGTGGTTCAGGAACCATTCTCATCGAAGCTGCTCTTATGGCATCGAATACTCCTCCAGGTTATTTAAGACATAAATGGGGATTCATGCGGCATCCATGGTTCAATCAGTTAGAGTGGCTTAAGGTTCGTGCTGAAATCGATAAAAATCGTATTCCGCTTGAGCCCGGCCATTTATTTGGTATTGATAATAGTAAAGACGCGATACGTGTTGCGAAGATCAACCTAAAGGCAGCGGGTTTTCTACGTGAAGTGGATGTAAGACAAGGGGATTTACGTGAATATACTCCTGAAGTGACCCCATCTTTGATCATCGCTAATCCACCATATGGAAAACGTATGGATGAAGAGGAAAGATTACGACCTCTTTACCGTACTTTGGGTGAGATGATGAAAAAATGGTCTAAATCAGATTCTGGACGAGGATTTGTTTTTACAGGCAATCTAGAATTAGCGAAAGAAGTGGGCCTTGCTCCAAAAAGACGTCATGTATTAAGTAGCGGTGGTATTGATTCGCGCTTGCTAGAATTTGATCTTTATTAAAAGAGATTTGCGCTTGCTTGAATTGTGGAAGTGAGTTAATGAGTTTAGAATAATTCAACACAAAGACACAAAGGCACGAAGAGTGAATCAATCCAAAAATAAAAAAGTAAGTGTTATGAAACTAGGCATTTAGGTCAATTTTGTGGTCCCAGTAGACCTCTTCGTGTCTTTGTGTCTTTGTGTTTAAATTTTACACGCAATCGTAGTATTGATTCATACGGGCTTAAATTGTGGGGGTGAGTAAATGAGTTTAGAAGAATTCAACACAAAGACACAAAGACACAAAGAGAGAATCAATCCAAAAATTTAAAATTTACGTTATGAAGTTGAGTATTTTGGTCGATTTTGTGGCCCTAGTAAACCTCTTAGTGTCTTTGTGTCTTTGTGTTTAAATTTTTCACGCAATCGTGGTTTTGATTCGTGCTTGCTTTGAATTGTGGAGGTGAGTTAATGAGGTTAGAAGAATTCAATACTAAGAATGAAGATGATATATCACATGAGATCATTGGTGCCTCAATAGAGGTTCATCGAACACTGGGTGGCCCAGGATTACTTGAGGGTATTTATGAATCTGCATTATGTCATGAACTTGCGCTGAGGGGACTACTTATACAACGACAAAGACCTGTCCAAGTTATATACAAAGGTGTAGCAATTAGAGAGCCCCTATTTATCGATATCCTTGTTGAAAGTAAAGTAATTGTTGAGATCAAGGCAACTGAAAAAAATCACACAATCTATGAAACGCAACTTCTCACATATTTAAAATTAACGGGTATAAAACTTGGTCTTTTGGTCAATTTTGGAGTCCCTTACGTAAAGGACGGGGTTTCTCGAATAATAAATGGCACCCTCTAAACTTCTGTCTTTGTGTTTAAATTTTTACAAGATTATGAATTAACACCTCCTTAAATCATATGGTATCACCACCTTCTTTTTTACCAAACGAACTATCTCATTATCTATCCATTCCAAACAAAAAAGAAATGGTTCAAAAACTCCTCCTTATTCCTACAGACCTAATAGAGTTTTTTGAAATAGCTTGCGATGATCCTGAATGGGTCGAAGCTAATCCTGAATTAATAGATCTTATTCTACGCCTCACAACAAAGGCATATTACCTAAGTTTATTGCCACATCATTTTGCAAAAGCAATCACTAAGATCATTCAACAGCATTACATCCTACTGCAAAAACATCTCTTTTTTCGCCCATCCTTATATTTCACAGTCATTTTATATATAGAAAAACAACCAAAATTAATCAATAGCCTATTGTTTGGTTCCTCCAGCACCTTCTTTAATCAATTATTCAAATTCAATTGTTTTTCTAGATTTCAAGATGAATACACCATCAAGGGTGTTTCTCAGCCACTATTTATGTTAATTGAGGAACATATATCCAGAGGGAAAATTGACTCCTTATGGCGTCATGAGCAAACAGAGGTTTTGTCCTTAATGCGTCAAGCTAAGTCTTGGGATTTCCCTGAGTTGGTGAACGAGTGCGCAGACGTATTAAAACGCTATATCAACGTTGACAATGTAATCGACACTATGATCAATGCACATAAAAATACTTTTGAGTTATGGAAAACCTATTCTCAAGAATTTTTTAATTCACAAGATTGGGGTTTAAAATTTATTCATGGCTCAGTAGGGGAGTTGCGTGTTGAATTATTAAATTATAAAGAACAAACTTTAGAAATATTCAATGAATTCTCACCATGGATCACTCATTTAACTTTTGGTGGACGATTAAGTGAAGATCCTTCTTTTGGTATTCTTATCAAAAAATGCCCAAAATTGATCGGCGTAGATTTAACTTCAACGTTTCAATATATAGATCAAATTGATCATTTGCCTGTAGAATTGATCGAATTGAACTTATCCTTATGTACATGGTTGAAACCTGTTCATTTTAATAAAATCGGTAGCCAATTACCCCGTTTAAAGTCACTCATATTAGAAGGAAATCTGCATCTTCATTACCAGAGCTGGGGTGAATTATCTCGAATTCACCAATTAATTCAGCTTAATTTATCAAATTGTAGCCAGATAACCGATGAAGACATAAAAAATATATGCAGAGCTTGTCCGAATTTGAATGAACTACATTTAGAAGCTAATAGAAAAGTAACCGATTTTGCAATTAATGATATCGTCCATTTATGCCCCAAATTATCTATTCTAAATTTAAATAGATGTGAAGAGATCTCAGATCAAGCTTTGGTTGAGATCGGCATGCATGCGTTTAATTTATATGATTTAAGCCTTGTGCGCTGTTTGAATATAACGGATCCTGCTTTATGGAAACTGGTAAACTTAAGATATACACTTAGGAGATTGAATATCAAAGCATGTGATTTTTCTTTGATGATGATAGAAAAAATTCGAAAACAATTTCCTGGATTGGAGCTGTTAAATTAAAAATATGAATATAATATTCTACTATTATAAATAAAATTGGTTTTTCTTGATTAATATAATCTTAACATAATACAATCTGCTTTATAATTATTAATAAAATAAAAAAGAACGAATTAAAATGAATTTTTCCTATCGACCTCTATCTTTGGAGGGATTTTCTCACTCCCCCTATCAAATGATCAATAATGTTGCTCTGCCACCATCAGAAGAGCTCGATAATGCCGTTATCGACATGAGTGCTTATGCTAAGGAATTATTTGATGAATTTGTTCCTGTTGATATTGGATCTAAAGCCGAAGACATCCCGCCACTTCATAAAAAATTTTCTGAAAGATTTCACTTTGGTAATAAAGGCAAAGTAATTGAAAATGGTGTGAAATTATCTTTCAAACAAGCCCAGATTATTTATGCAATAAGAAAAATATATGAGTCCTTTTCTTATCAGGCAAATGCTAACATGAAACCATCTGAATCTGTTGAGATAGGCTTACCTTTAATTAAAGCTACCCTAATTAATAATCAAACAACACCTACTCAAATTACTGCTGCCTTGTTAAAGGTTCCTACTATCTTTTTATCTGAAGCCTTATTAAATAACATTTTCTCCTATTTACCAGTTAAGAATTGGAGATATTTAATTACAGTAGCTAAAATTTTTAGCCCTCTACATAATTTGCTAAATCCTATCTTATTAAAAAAGTTATTTAAAAGTAACCCACAATTATTTCAGACAATACAAAATCCAACATTAGCACGAACTCTTATTCCCTATTCAGGTTATCGTCCACAAAAATTGAATCAACCGCAAGAGCGGTTAGCCGACAAAGATCTGCGCCATATTGCTCAGGGGGGTGAAAATCTTGTGGAATTGAAATTGCAGGGTGGAAATTACACCTTAGAAGGATTTTCTGAACTTATCACGTGCTGTCCAAATCTTCGTAGCATCGAATTTAATAATTGTAATTCGACAGAATTCGATAGCTATATGGCTATCATTGCTATACATGGTAAAGTCATAAGAAATATAAAGGTGATTGATTGTGCGATGACAGACGTATCCCTCTTTGCACTATCAAGACATGGAAAATTAGAATCTTTCGAATATCGAAATAACTTTTGTGATTCTACTTTGACCGATTATGGATTTCTGACTTTTTTAAAATCGGTCTCTACAACACTCCATACGTTAAAGATTTCGGGTTGTCCTCATGTTTCTCATACACCTATCAATTTATTTTTGATGGGCGATAACGACTTGGAGCAAGTTGTTGATAATGATAATTTCAAAAGCCCTCTTGTAGAATTTTCTTTTTCTTATTGTGGCTATTTCAATGCGGAGCTGTTCAATACAATTGCTCGTTTTTGCCCATCTTTAAAAAAACTTGAGTTATCATTCAATAAAACGGATGAAAATGATAGTGTAGAAAACCGCCAAGGATTGATAAATATCTTCCTGCAATGTCCTGAATTAGATACTTTTGCAGTAAGAGATTGCTCTTTTATTGATACGAGTGCTTTAAATGTGCTTTTAGAGGGACATCCTGAAACGTTATTAAATTTAGAAGTCAGTCGATGTGTAAATTTTTTCTTTACATCCACCTGTATGAGAAAAATTACTGCATGTCAACATTTAAGAAGTTTAAAATATCAACCCGCTACAAATTCAGTCGAAGAAATTCATGATAGGCAACTTCAAATACTGCGAAAGGGATTAACTCAACTTGAATCGTTATGTCTTATCAATTGTCAGTTAAACGGTGAATTCTTTATGAAATTTATCGTTACTCAAAGATTACTTAAAAGCCTTCAGTTAATAAATTGTAGAATGAGTGCTAAAGACTTGCTTCCCAAGATTGGACGAAGCTGTATTTCACTAAATTCATTAGAAATTGAAACGATTGAGCCAATTTTATTTGGATTTAATGATGAAAATATATCAAAGTTTGTGAAGGGATGTGTTCGAGTAAAAACATTGGTATTAAAATCCACATGTTCTACAGATAATTTTACGCCCCTAACAAGCAGTTCTTTAAAAGCATTGGCCCATTGTTTGAATTTAACACATTTAACTCTCAGTCATCTTGACTTGACTTCTTCAAAAGACAAATTGACTGTGATTCGTGACATTAGAACATTCATCAATTTAGCAAAATATCTTATTCATTTAGGACTACCTGGAAGTGTGTTAACGCAAGATCAGGCAAGAGTATTGATTAGGAGTTTCCCCCTTACAAGCTCCTTAGATTTTGCAAATACCTCATATACTAATTCAACAAGTTTTTTTGGTGAATTAGTAAGAAAGGAGCGACTAGAATATCTTTCACTAAACGATTCTTCTATTCCAGCAGATGAATTTTTAAAAGTACAAAAGTTATTGCCCGCCCTACGTTTTGCTGATATATCGCAGAAGCACTCTCCAGTTAAATTAAAGGATTTTGCCTTAATACAATCTAAAGATAGAAAAGTATTTGTGCAAATGGCCTCAAAGCCTGTGAATTTTCCTGAAATTATGCAGGAAAAGATAGAACAACCTCAAGAATTAAAAAGATCTTATTCAGTTAAGTCAAAAAAAACGTCTGTCAAATCAGAAAGTAAGAGATGATTCGATCCCTTTGAAGGTAAGCGTCAAATCTGGACATATGAAAAATAGGCGCTTCATAACAAAGCGAAAGAGGGCTTTCGCACTCCAAACGCTTTGCGTGGCTTTAAGAAATATTTTTGCTAAAGATTTCCAAAGCTACGCGTAGCGTTTGGAGTGCGAAAGTCCTCTTTCGCTTTGTTATGAAGCGCCATATTTGTCTAAATGCATATATTTAACGCTTACCTCCAAATGCTACACATAGCCTTAAAAACTGCTTTTCTTAATGAATCGCAAAGCGCGTGGTATATAATAACCTTCAAATGTTCATCGATGCTAATGTGTGGAGGTTATCAATAAATATTTATAAAAATTAAGAACTACTTAATCTTAATAAAAACCACTTCAAAATTTTACATTAAATTTAACATTCGTTTATGTGACCTTAATACACACCCTGTAAATTTGTAACAAATTAATAAATAATACAATAATATAGGTGTGTAAAATGAATATAAGTTTAAATTTTTCTGATCCTTCAGCTAGTTATGAAAGACTTGCTGCTCAGTTTAATGATGAGATGCAAAAACTCAATCGTGATCAAGCTCCAACAGAAACAATATATCAACCAGTTCAGTTACAACAATTGAATGATGATGAGATGGCTAAATTGAAAGCCCAACTTCAACAGACAAGTGCCCAAGTAAAAGATTTAGAACCTTTTGGTTCAGATTTCCGCTTTCAACATAAAGCGCGTTTAGTTGAAGATGAGCTAGAGGCGTTGGAAATAGGCTCTGCTGATGTATATAGTTCTCTAGAGACAAAAGAAAACAAAAGTAGTAGTTCAGAATCGAGCGATTCCGATAATGAATTTACTGTGGTGCAAAGAGTTAAGGGATTTCGTAAAAACAAAGTACCTGATACAGGGACTCGCACGAACCGTTTATTGCTAAAAATGCGCAATAAAACGAATTCTAAGGAAGCTGCGAAATCGACAGCAAAGGACTTAACAAAATCTCCTGAATATGAAGCACAAGTTAAGAAATTTGGATTCTATTTACAGCCCCTCGATCAAGAAGAATCGAGTGTAAGCCTTGATGAAACAGGTTTAGCGATAGATTATAGTAAAACTAAAATTGATCCCAGTATAATGGCTCAAGGTCATACAGCAAATAGGATCATGATGTTTAACATGCTATGTAAGCATATTTTTAAACATGCGCAGTTTCTAAAAGATTATACGATGCCATTTAAAGATAAAGGGATCTTTCTGTCTGTTACAAATAAAACACCTATATTTAATAAAATAAGATCTAGAAAAGAAGGTCTTGATTATCAAAAGACACACATCGCTTTAATTAACAAAGTTGTTTTTGAACAAGAAGGTACTTTTTTTAAAATGCATGGCCCGATCTCTTATAATGGTAAAAGTTTTCAATTGAATGACTTTTTAGGTGCATGTAGCTGGGCACCGAAAGAATTAAATCAATTTGATTGTTATTTTGAAAGCGTTTTAAGAGACAAGTCAATTCAATTACTTGATACCATTAGAAAAGGTGAAGCCTCTGTTGAAAAGGTACAAGTTGAATTTGCAAAATTGTATAGAGACCATTTGCATAACTTCAAGGAAGGGATGAATTCTAAAACTATTCGTATTCCTAATGAACTAATGCACCGTAGTAAGTTCTCAAAAGTATTATTTGAAAACCGTGTAAAAGAACTTTATGATTCGAAAGATATCGTCGCCTATGTTAAAGGGGCATGTTCCGCTATTGATAAACATATATCAGCGTTAGAATAGATTTAATAATTATTGTCGTTCGACATTAATCAATCTTATTAAACAGGTGCCCTAACTTCGTATTGATAGTTAGGGCACATGTAATTCATTCCAATCCGAGACTTATCTTTTTCTTTTCAACACCTTTGCTTGGGGCCCTATTGCGATTCCAAAAGGCAAATCTCCGACTTGAAAACTTTCAATAAAAATAATATCATTTTTATTACTGACATCAAAGACGGAAACAGTCTTGCCTGTGCTAATATTGATGTCGTGATGGTTTGTTACATATAGTTTCTTTCCATCATGACTAACCGCAATATTCCGATGATGTGCTTTTGGTTCAATATTAGGCATACCTACAACTTCATTAGAAACAGTTTTTATAAAATGAAACCTATTATCACAAACATAAATGCGAGGATGAGTCTCTTGTTTTGGATTTGCCACAAAGAATGGTTCAGCAAAACCAACTGTTTTTTTAATGTATGTTTCTTTATTAAAAATATCAGCTGTTTTTATTATTGTTAGGTTACTTGTACGATAGTCATAAGAGCCGATAAAAATTTTTTCTCCTTCTGTAGTTTCGCATGCACAAAGGCGATAAATAAAATCACCAATCACGATAGGAGTATCTTGATGGACAATTTTGTTATCGAGTGTATTTATTACTGAAATTCTGCCTTCAGTCTTCTTTGTAGTTGAATTTTTATTTTTATAGGCTACATAGGCTAAATTGTCAGGAGTTATGATAATGTCACCAGTTTGTAAATCTGCAGCGTGCTTACTAACTTCTATTTTGTCAACAATCTGGTTAGATTTTGTACTAATCTCAACGACGACAATTCTTTGTGAGAAATATACTGAATCATCAGCAATAAGCATATTAACATAAACAGACTGTCCGTCAGGTGTTATGGCAAGAGAATGGGCTGTAGCCAGAAAAATTCCTTCAGAGGGGTATTCGACATCAGCAATTTTTTCCATTGTTTCAGTATCAATTATACTCATGAACATATTTCTTTTATTTCCTGTTCGATCAGTATTTAATACGTAGAGACGTTTCCCGTTGGGTTTTAGAACTATATTAGTAGGGTGAGCTCCAACATTAATCTCATGCTTTTTATGATGAGTAATTGAGTCTATTACAGTAACTGTACCACGCTCTATTTTGTTTGAAACATAAATATTATTTTCAAATGGGTGGGCTCCATATACTTGAGGGGCAAATAACGAAAGCAACGTTATGAATAAAAATTTTGTAAATAATTCATGTTTTCCTTAGTTTTGGATATTTCAAATTTCTGTATGAAATATTTTTTGAAAAAAGCTATTTAATTTTGTTAATCATAGTATGCAAACGTCCTAATCTTCGATTGTATAGATAACGGGGTTGCTGGCTAATTCATCTGAATCAACAGCCTCAACAGCATAGGTATATAATTTTCTTTCCTTACGATTATGATCCACAAATTCAAGTCTTGAATTTGACGATACGTTACCTATTAGCCGGTCGTTGCGGTAAATGTTATAAATCACAACATTCTGATCTGGACTTGCCTTCCAAGTTAAATGATTTACTATATCGGTTTGAGTGAGAAAACGATTCTTAATCACTTCTCCTTTAAGATTACTAGGGGGAAGTACAATTTTTTTTTCGGATGATTCAGGTCCTACAACAATTCCCCATGGTCTTCCAGCTGTTTTAATATTTCCATTGATTCCTGTTATGTCACCAGTAGCATTCACGTTTAGAATAAAAACTTCATTTTTATTTTCTTCATAATTAGTAACATACAATTTAGTTCCGTCATTATTCAAAGCAATTCCCCAAGCTTCCCCAGGGACAGTAAAATATTTTATAAATGTATTGTTGTTAGTATTGATTAAAATGATGTTGCCTTTACCAAGTTCAGGATGAGGTCTTCTTGCTGTTGCATAAGCAATGGGTATATTAATACTCAACTGAGCTGCAAAACGGTGTGCTGAGCGCTGAATATTGCTTGTTGAAACAAAATTATTGATTGTATTAATAATCATTAAATGAGGATCGAACTCGTGAGATCCATATATTTTAGAATGGTGGGGAATTGTAGTTAAACTATTTGTATGAATTTGAAAAGTAGATAGTCTTTTGTTTGATGGTATTTCAAACTGAACGGCAAAATTACCTGCATTAGGCGTATTATTAGGTAAAACATTATAGACTGCATAGACGTGATTTCCATCAAATGTTATTGCAACACCTTTAGCAATAATTTTTTGACCTGGCTCTCTTAGTGGACTATAGGTCAGTTCTTCAAATTCTTGTGTTTGAGTATTTATAACACATAATTTAGCTGCAACGGCATTCATCGACAATTTTGTAATAGAAGTCGCTGTTACATAAGCAGAGGTGCCATTAATGGCTATAAATTTAGGCTCTGAAAAAAATGAGTTATTTTTGGATAGGTTAATATCTGCAATTTTTTGGAGAGTTTCAGTATTTAAAACATAAACACTTTTTTCTTTTAGGATATAGAGTTTTAATCCATCAGGCGTAAGGGCGAGTTCTTTTGATTTACCGCCAATATCAACTTGCTTAACATCCCCTGTTGTAGTGTCATACATTGAAATACTGTTCCCATTTTCATTTGAGATATAAACTTTATTATGAGGTGCAGCTGCGAAAATGTGAAGATTGGTAAAAAGAACGGAAGCAATCAAGAAAAATTTTGAGAATAGTTTCATAGGATCCTACTGTTTTTGGATTAATTTAAAACTCAGAGAAACTTTGTTGTTATAGAATAAATTTTAATTTTTGGCTAGTATAACAGATGCTCTCACATATTTTTATTGTTTTAGTATTGGTTCAAAGGGGAATGTATTTTTTCAGACCTTAATTCGCAATTTTATATAAAAAAACTTTCGTTGATAGGTCTGAAGGACAATAAAATAGTCCAATTTACAGTTATGGTAGACTTAAGAAGTAGGGGATATTTGGTTAGATTCAATTATTGAAGTCGAACTATCCCTTTGGAAGAGGTAGCGTCAAATCTAGACATATTGATTTAATTTATTGCCTTGTCGAACTGCGGAGCAGTTAAATAAAGGTAGCCAGGGGTTACGCAGCCCTGAAGCCCATGATTCGCGTAATTTTTTTCCAACCTAAACCAGAGCATATGTTACAGCTTCTTATAATAAAGGTATTTAAATGATTCTATATTTTTGGATCATCACACAAATGAGTGGTTAATAAGACGTGAATTTATGTAACATCACGTATTTGAATCGCCCTGAAACGGGCTCCGCTCTTTTTTTTTATTTACCCAGAGTTCCCTCTGGTCACTCTGGGCTTTGAACCAATGCTGTCAAAATAAGAACAGCCCTATTTGTTTCTTTGCTCTTGTTTACCCCCGGATGGGGGTTCTGGCATGATAGCCCAGGGTAAGCAGAGCGCAACCCTGGGAAAATATAAATGAAGTATTGCACCCCAGAAAGGGGTGCCGGCAAACTTAGATGAATATTCTCTTAACGAATTAGATTCATCGTATGCCGGCACCCCCTTCTGGGGTGCAATCATTAAATTACTTTTACCCAGGGTTGCGCTCTGCTTACCCTGGGCTATCATGCCAGAACCCC
>JACDES010000037.1 GCA_013816265.1 Parachlamydiaceae bacterium
TCGTAAATGGGTCTATATTATTAATATTGACCCATTTACGATCGTTGAATCCCGAGAGCTTTCGCGCAGGTCCAAATTCAAGTTTTAGGCCGCGCGTGGTATATATCATGCGTGGTATAAATTTAACCCCAAAACTTAAGTTATTATGAAATTTGCCATTGCTAAAGAACATCGTGATTTTTTTAATAAACATGGTGGAGTAGAATTTGATAATTTTCTCACCCCTGAACAAGTTAATCAATTCAATAGTGCCATTGATCTTGCATTGTCTCAACGTTTAGACGTAGAGGTAGAAAAATTGCGAAAAGTTAATTCCGAGCAATTATTTATTAATGGACGTGATTTGTGGCGTTTAAATACAGATTTACGCAAGTTAGTCAGTCAGCCAAGATTAGCCGAAATAGCATCGGAACTAATTGAATCAAAACCTCTTCGTTTAGGTTATGATCAATTATTCCCCGCAAGACATTCAGCTAATTGGTCAAACACAACGGCTAATCAAGTCTATTCTAATTTCCTTCTCCAATCGACGAGTTTAGAGCAAATAAGCTGTTTGCAAGGCGTTCTATGTGGAGTGATGCTATGTTTGTCAAGTCCTAGTCAAACGCAACTTGAAAATATCGAGGAAGAAGAGGGCTTAGATATATTTCCAAGCCAGGCAGGAAATGCTTTATTTTTTCAACCTACAGCCTTATTTAATTTAAGAAAATTATTGAGGCATTCAGAGCAGCGCTATTATTTGGTTGTCTACACCCAAACCCAAGCTAACTATATTTTCCAATCGGGTGATCCACTTACGCATGAATTAAAGCATTTGGGTTATGTTTTGAATGACAAATTAACTGATAAACTCAATCCAATCATTTATCGTTAGATGCAATGGCAGATAATTGAATCAGATCAGATGGCTCCCCAAGCGATTATGCAAAAGGATGCCGATCTACTGAATTCTCTTTCGTTTGAATCTCAGCCAATTTTGCATTTGTATGAATGGAATTGTAAATGTTTGACCTATGGTCATTTTATTGATCCTGCAAAATATCTCGAAATGGATAAATTGCGCGTGCATCATCTAGAGATGGCTCGAAGGCCAACAGGGGGTGGAATTATATTTCATCTCACAGATTTTGCCTTTTCAATATTACTTCCGATTAATTACCCTCAAATTTCTATTAATACTTTAGATAATTATGCCTATATAAATCGATTGGTTGCGAAGGCAATAGAGCCCTTGATGAATTTATCAAAGCCGCCTGAGTTGTTATCTCAAATACACCCTTGTACAAGTTCTGAATGTAATTCTTTTTGTATGGCCCAACCGACAAAATATGATATTATTATTGGAAATAAAAAGGTAGGGGGGGCAGCTCAGAGAAGGACTAAAAAAGGATTATTACATCAAGGAAGCCTTTCATTGGCATTTCCACCAAGAGCTCTTTTACAAGATATTCTTCTTAAGGAATCCAAAGTGCTGGAAGCTATGCAGGAACACACATTTGTTATGAATGAGGAAGGGACGCATGAATCGCTAGCAGAAATGCGACTAAATATGAAAGATGCCCTTAAAAACACGATTTTACAAATCGATTCTTTGTAATTCATCTTTATTTGCATTCCACTTTTCGATTACTTCTTTAAAATATTTATCTAAGTCAACATTTAAATCTAGACATGTAGGCAATGGCTCTTCATGACAAAGCGAAAGAGGACTTTCGCACTCCAAACGCTTCGCGAAGCATAAGAAATAATTTTATCAATACAGCTCCCAAGTCTACGCAAAGCGTTTGGAGTGCGAAAGTCCTCTTTCGCTTTCATTTTAATGCAGCATCTATATTTGGAAAAAAATTGTTATCTCCAATAAGTTCATCTAATTTTACTTTTTTGAATTGGGCTAAAACGTCTTTTTGAATTCCTGATATTCTAAAGATGATACCTTCTTCTCTACATTTTAAAGCAAATTTTTTCATTGCCTGTAACCCGGTAGTATCAACTAAGGGTACCTTGTGCATTCTCAATATAAAGACGCGAGGTTTTTGCGGAAGTCGTTTCAATACCTCATTCAATAAGTCAGATATCCCATAAAAGAATGGTCCCGTGATTTCAAAAACCGTTACATCAGCCGGGACATCCTTTCGGAATAATATATCACTGTCATGTAATTGGGGAGCTTGATGCTCTTCTTCATCAATGACAACCTTACAAGCTTTTACTGTCGTTGAATCTGTCATTTTCTTCAAAAATAGGATGGCAGATAATAAAACTCCAACTTGCACTGCAACAGTTAAATCAATTAGTACAGTAAGTAGAAAGGTTGTAACCAAAACAATGGCTTCGCTCAATTGGCTTCGCAATATTCCAAAAAAATGATCTAGTTCACTCATATTCCATGCAACAAACATCAATACAGCTGCTAAAGATGCCAGAGGAATTTTTGCTGCTAAAGGCGCACATAGCAACATTAACATCATCAAAGTGATCGCATGGATCATCCCTGCCACAGGGGTTTTAGCTCCCATTTTGATATTTGCCGTCGTTCTTGCAATCGCTCCTGTTGCCGGTATTCCACCAAAAAAAACAGAACCAATATTTGCAAAACCACCTGCAACTAGTTCACAGTTGGATCGGTGTCGATATCCTGTCATTCCATCTGCAACCATCGCAGATAATAATGATTCAATACCTGCTAATAAAGCAATCGTGATGGCGTCAGGAAAAACATCTTGTATCTGATTCCAGGTCATATTTGGAAAGGATGGGCTTGGAAGGGTTCGGGGGATTCCTCCGAACTTTGATTCAATTGTATCGATCGGAAGCCCCACCAAATATGTAAAAATAGTTCCCACCACAATGGCGATTATAACGGCAGGAAGACGTGGGTATAAACGTCGTAAGACGAAAATCAATATTAGAGTTCCTAAAGCAACAAAAAAGGCCCAAGGTTCACAGGAGTGAGCGCTATGTCCATAGCACGTCCATTTATCGATAAAGCCTGTCGGCAGCTTGTCCATTTTTAATCCAAAAAAATCTTTTATTTGAGATGAAAATATACTGACAGCAATTCCTGTTGTAAAACCTGTCGTAACGGGGTATGGAATAAATTTTAATAAAACCCCGCAACGGGCTAACCCCATCAATATCATCAGAATACCGGCAATAAACGTTGCGACTGCCAGTCCTTCATATCCAAATTTTTGGATGACACCGAAGACGATGATAACGAAGGCGCCAGTAGGGCCTCCGATCTGAACACGGCTACCACCTAATAGTGAAATCAAAAAACCCGCGATTATAGCTGTAAAAAGACCTCGTTCTGGTGGAACGTCGGAACCGATTGCAAATGCCATTGCCAATGGTAATGCAATAACTCCAACAGTGGCTCCGGCACCTAAGTCTCCTACGAAGGTCTTGAACGAATATCCTTCACGAAAACATGTGACACTCTTTGGAATGTAGTCTTGGAGATAATTTTTAAATTTTGATGATAAAGTAGCCATAAAACACAATTATTTCTTGAGTATGGTAACGCCTAATATGGATTAAGGTAATTTTTGATTGGATCCACTTGGAAAAAGATGAACAAGCCAATAAGAAATTCCCAAAGCGGCTATAATAGCAGCAATGCCAAATAATTGGTAGGGTTGAGTATGCTCATAATCAAGCACGATGACTTTACGTGCGATTGCCATTAATGCTGTAGCGACAACTAACTTTATATGAACAACGTTTTTTCTCAAATAGAGGATGATATTAATAAAGATTTCTATTGCGATGAGAACAGCTAAAAATGCTCCAAAAGTAGTTAGAATATCTTCAAAATTGATAAATAAAAAGGGAGGTTCCATTATTTTATGATAAATAAGAATGCCTACATCAAGGACTCCCCATACGACAACAAGGGTCATTAAAACGGCTAAGACTTTAACACTAAATAAAATAACCGTTTGCAGCCAATTGATGAATGGGCTTTGAACTTCTATAGGGAAGCTAGTTTCGTCATCTCGCATATATACCAAAGACCTTAGTTAAATTTAAATATACTTTTGGCTAAAGAATTAATTAACACAACAAGGGGAATAAAGGGACAAATAATACTCACTATAATTTTACCGTAATACCACTTTCGCTCATTTATCAACTCTTTTGCCTTCTTCTCGATTACTTCATCAAAAATTTTATTTGTTGCTAGAACTTGTTCAGTTGGTATTCCAAATTTTTGCATTAATCCCGGAGAGGAAAATTGAAGCTTTCTAAGTCCTAAAAGAGGAAATAAGGCATAATCATGCTTTAAATAACTTCCCTTCAATTCGGTGTGAGAGATGTCTTTCAATCCTCCAATGGGTTCCCCATCGATGATAGCGACTTGATTTTTTTCTTTGCCGCGTAAAGTACCAGGTTTCTCTTTAATGAAACGAATGTTCCCAAGATGCAGATCGGTTAAATGCGTATGAAGGGCCGCTTCACAGATCTCTTCAATAATTTTTCTTAGTTTATTCGGTGTTTTGATAGCCATCCGGCCAAATTTTTCATAATTCTCTTTGATATCTAAAATATCTATTTTTTTAGAGATAACGACAAATTTTTTATGTAGAGGTGCAACTGCTGGACTGGATGAGAGGGGAAATAAATATTCTTTAGGAAATTTGACATGTTCCAATTTCAATTTTTTTACACATTGACGACCCCGTCGCATCATGACAACGCGCATGGGATTGATTAAATCATTCAATACTTGAAAAGAGAAGATCGATCTTTTAAAAAGGGAATACCATTTAGAAACAGGATAAAACCAAAAAGGAATGCAGAGCGCGCTCACTTCTTTTGACCAGCGAATCATATGGTTGTCTTCGGGTCCTTTAGTGAAATTTTGTTTTATCAGCCATTGTTCACTAGCTGGCGATTCGAAAATAATTCCAACCCCATTATGGACACCCGGCTGAATTTTAAAGTTGCGTTCTTTAATGATTTTTCGAATATTTTCATCATTTTCACAATTGTATAAGAAAGCATCTAAAGTTTGTGGTTGACTATCACCTGTATTCAATGGAGCATTTAAGCTTCGCTTTATGAGTTTATATTCCTCAGGATGGCGAAGATCAAATGAATATTGTGAGATATATTTTGAGAGATTGATTGTTTGAGGAAGGTAGTATTTTTTTGGATCCGCATAAAATTGGTTAAAGTTATTTCGAATACTTTGAATAAGTCCGGTCATATATTGAATCCAAAAAAACTAAATCTCAGGTTAATAACTATTAAGCAAAAAAATTACGATACCATTTACTTAAATTAATTTCACTATTCGTTATATGCGAGCAAAAAGAATTTTGTGGGAAAGTCCTTTTTTTGATATCATCAATACCTCAACTTATATGAGTTGTTTCTTTTCGATAAGCTATTTTTTAATCGGAGTTTTGAACCCATGCTCGACTTTTTCCGTAAATACCAATGGTACTTTTTTCTAGTCATTACCTTTGTCATCGTTATATCTTTTTCTTTTTTTGGAACTAGCAATTCATTAAGCTCCAACCCTTGGGGAGAACAAATTGCTTTCACTGCAGTGAATGGAAAAGAAATTACCCGTTTCGAAATGGATGATATGACTTCCTTTATTTCTACAGATGCCGATGATAAAATGGCTTTTGGTAATGCATGGGGACTAAACTTCTTAAATGATGGTGTTATCCGCAAAGACTTTCTTGACACAGGTCTTGCATTGGAATTAGCTTCTTTTTATCGATCCGAAATACAAGATGACCTTCAAAAACGATTAGCAAAAGAAAAAAAATATAAGCCTTATACCCACCCACAAGCACGATTCATCAGCACTGAAAATACTTGGAATTATTTCGTTCCTGAAATGACTTCATATTTTGGTTCATTGAAGAACGCCGAAAATGCCACTGATGCTGATGCCTTAACAGCACGTACAAAATTATATTTAGCAGAAAAACAACTTCCAGCTAACACCCTCAGACAAGTTTTACGTTATCAAGAAAAACAATACAATTGGCTTACTCCGGATCCAGATCTAGATCGTACTGATCTTTCCTTATTTGGATATCATACCTTAGAAGATTGGTATGGACCACGATTTGTTAGAATCATCAGCCAATTCATCATTAACACCTCTATGATAGCAGAATCTAAAGGTTACGAAGTTTCAAGAGCTGAGGTTTTAGCAGATTTAATTCGCAATACTGATTTAAGTTTTCAGCAAAGCAAAAACAATCCTAATTTTGGAGTTGCGACCCCAGAGGAATATTTCAATGAACAATTACGTCGATTAAACTTGGATCAAACACGTGCCATCCGCGTGTGGCGTCAAGTGATGCTTTTCCGTCGGTACTTTCAAGATGTTGGTAATTCTGCTTTAGTTGACGCACTAACATTTCAGAAATTTAACGACTACACTAAACAAAATGCCTCTATGGATCTCTATCGCCTTCCTTCTGAATTTCATGTAAATGATTATGCAACTCTCCAAAAATTAGAAATTTATCTAAATGCAATCAGCAAAAGATCAAAAGAGAATACTCTCGATCTTCCAACGAACCTATTAGCTGTCGCCGATGTAACTAAAACAACACCAGAATTAGTTCAAAATCGTTATTTACTTGAAATTGCTCAAGTCAATAAAAAAGCTTTGCAAGGTAGAGTAGGTATCAAAGAAACATGGAATTGGGAAGTACAAGATCAAAATTGGGCAACTTTAAAGAAACAATTTCCTGAATTGGGTGTAAAGAAAGATGGTTCGCGAGAAGAACGCTTTGCAGCTCTCGATGATTTGGATGCCACAACACGTGCTCGTGTAGATGTTTTTGCTAGAAGCTCTATTGTCGATGCTCATCCTGAATGGATCTCTCAAGCACTTGAATCGGCTCCACCTACTACTCAAGTTGTAGGTCTTCGTCCTCAAGGTGGAAAGACACCTTTCGAAGGACTTAATACAAAAGAAAAACGTGAAGAATTGATCAAGTTACTTGATCAAGCTCCTGTTGGTTCTACAGATTCACCAAAACTAAATTCATTTACTATCGATCAACAAACTTTCTACAAAATTAAAGTTCTCGATCGTGAAGCAAAACCTGAAATTCTTACATTTGCTGAAGCAAATATTGATGGAACTTTAGAGGCTTTAAGCGAACAGATTTTGCAAAAACATTATGCTGCAATACGTGATAAAAATGCATCAGTGTATAAAAAAGAAGACGGTTCGTGGAAAGAATTTTCTTCAGTACGAGATTTAGTTGCTGATCAATATTTTGATAAAACAATTAAAGCACTGCAAAAAATTCAAGATTTAATCGCAAAGCAAGATAAAGAATCGGCTAATAAAGATCAGCTAGCTTCATTACGTTTCTATACATTTGTACAAGGATTAAAGACGAAGTTGGAAAAAGATCCGACACTTGCAGATAAATTTTTGAAAACAGCCGAAGTCGCAAATGTTGATAATAAATTAAATGCAAGAGCTCCTTTAACTAACCAGTGGATGTTAGAAAAGACTGCCTATACATATGAAAGAGGTAATAAAGACGCGTTTGTTGATGCAACAGAGGCATTTGCACTACCTGATCAATCATGGTCTAGCATTAAAACACCTGCAAATGGAGATGTCGTTTTCTTTCAAATGAAGGAAAAAGGGGCGAATGACAAAAAGGCGATTGCTGTTGCAGAGCAAACAGCTAATGCGCACACCCTTTTATCGGCAGAGGCTCAAAGAGTTCTCATGCGTAGTGTGTTAAAATACATATCTGAAAAGGGTGCTATTTCACTAGCCTATATGAACGTTCAACAAGAATCTCAAGTTATTGAACCGGATCCTATTGTTCCATAGACGAATCCTATCGCAGAGACCTTTAAAGGTCTCTGCGTTTCTTGGGTTAAATTCATTAAGTGGAGCTAGCCTCTTTGGAGTGTGTGTCCCTTGAGGCTAAGAAAAAATTGATTTAAATCTAGAATTCACTTCGTTAGCTCGGTAGAGCGTTTGTTCAAAGCCCGGAGTGACGTAAGGAACTCCGGGAAAAATAAAAAAAGAATTAGAGCTCCATAGAGCGACTCAAATATGAGATTATAACGTAGAAGTCTTTCAAGTGGTTTTTGTGTCTGATTATTAAAAGTGTTAGTATATCGTCGCAAATTTGAGTCGCTCTACGAGCTCTAATCTTTATTTTATTTACCCAGAGTTCCTTACGTCACTCTGGGCTTTGAACAGACGCTCTATCGAGCTAACGAAGTGAATTCTAAATCAATTTTTTCTTAGCCTCAAGCGACACACACTCCAAAGGTTTGGATACCACTGTTGCTAACCTAGTGAAAATTATCTTAATTATTCAGGTCAATATGTTTGATGAACAACCCTTTAGTCTCACTCCGGTTAATTTCTTCGCTCTCGCTTTCGACTGCCATTATTTAGCGAAAAAAGATTCAGCACCATCCTTTACCAAATGCCTGCTCCCCAACACAACCAATCTTTGTCATGAATATTCTTTCGCAAAGGTGGCAATGGGATGGCATGAAGATGGTTTAGCATTTCATTTACAGATCGATCAACCATTTATAAAATCAACTTTTCCCGATGTGACACGTGGAGACAGCATTGAATTAATGATCGATACACGCGATCTTAAATCTGCAGGATTCAATACGCGCTTTTGTCACCATTTTTATTTTCTTCCAAAACCGGTTGATGAACATCATTACGGTGAAATAACTCGCTTCAGAACAGAAGATCGTCACGATCTTTGCGACTCCCATTTGCTCCAATTCGAGCCACAATTTGGAAAAGATGGATATAAAGTTAAAATTTTTATTCCCTCACAATGTCTATATGGATATGATCCTAAACAGTTTGATCGTTTGGGTTTCACATATCGTATTAACCGTACCGGTGGAAAACCACAGCATTTTTCTGTGATTTCACAAGAGTATCAAATCGATCAACAACCATCACTTTGGAGTTCACTAAGGCTTATCAAATGAAAACAGCACTCTACGATCGTCATTGTGCGCTTGGCGCAAAAATGGTACCTTTTGCCGGATGGGAGATGCCCGTTCAATATAAAGGTGTGATCGCAGAACACAATGCTGTCCGTGAAGCGGTTGGCCTTTTTGATGTCTCCCATATGGGACGTATCCTTGTTGAAGGAGAAGATGCAGAAACCTTCCTGAACACGTTGTCAACTAATCAAATTGCTGGTAAAGATAACGGGACTGCAACCTACACGGTTTGGTGTCATGAAGAAGGTGGATGTGTCGATGATGTAATCATCTATCGCAAAGATTCCAATCATTTTTTTGTCATCGTCAACGCAGGAAATCGTCAAAAAGATTTAGATCACCTTTTACGTTTCAAAGCGTCATTCAAAATTACAATAAAAGATCGTTTTGAAGAAGATGGTATTTTATCATTGCAAGGTCCTTTGGCTGAAGGACTCTTGAGTCAGTTTTATCCCGAAGTAAAATTAATCAAACCGATGCATTTTCTGACTGTATCTGATAAAGGACGCGACTTAGTTATTTCTCGTACAGGATATACCGGAGCAGGTGGATATGAACTCTATGCTTCAAATGATCTCATCGTAGAGTGGTGGGATCGACTATTAAAAGAAGGAATGAAATTTGGCATCGAGCCTATAGGTTTAGGAGCGCGTGATACATTGCGCTTAGAAATGGGGTTCGCTCTTTATGGTCATGAAATTAATGATACGATTTCTCCCAATGAAAGTGTTGCAAACTGGACGATAAAATGGGAGAAGGAAGAATTCGTAGGAAAAACATCTATACAAAAGTTGGAAACAAGTCCCCAAAAACGACATGAATATGGTATTAAACTAATAGAAAGAGGAATCGCTCGTGAAGGATATCCTGTATTTCAAAAAGAAGTACAGATCGGTCATGTCACCTCCGGTACGTTTTCTCCAACTCTCAATGAGGCCATCGCTATCATCATTGTCGATGTCCCTTTACAAATTGGGGATAATATTGATGTACACATACGTCAAAAGCCATGTCAGGCACAAGTTGTTAAAATCCCTTTTATAAGGAAATCATCATGAAATTCACAGATTCACATGAATGGATCGAAATCGAATCAAATCAAACCGGTATAGTAGGCGTTTCAATATTTGCTCAAAAGGAGCTGGGTGATGTCGTATACGTTGAACTACCAACTATTGGTAAACAGGTAAACGAAGGTCAAGAAGTTGCCGTTTTAGAGTCAACGAAAGCCGCCGCAGACGTCTATAGCCCTGTTAGTGGAACAATTATTGCAGTGAATGAAATGCTAAATAAAGCACCGGAACTTATTAATCAATCTCCGGAAAAAGATGGATGGATTTTTAAGATAGGTCTATCAAATCCGGCAGAATTAGATTTATTAATGGACTCGACAGAATACCAAGCGATGCTTAACGGAGCGTAGATGGATTTTATTTCGAATAAAGATCCTCAGATTAAAGAAATGTTATCTTCAATCGGCATTAAGAATATCGAGGAACTTTTTTGTGACATTCCTGCAACTCTTAAGCTTCCACGACCCTCTATTGATGATGGCTTATCCGAGTATGAAGGGTTACGCCATATGGAAAAGCTCGCCGCAAAAAATTCATTTCCATCTTTTGAAAATTATTTAGGTGCAGGTGCTTATGAACACCATGTCCCGGCATTAGTCAACGCCATTTGTAGCAAATCTGAGTTTTTAACATCCTATACTCCCTATCAAGCTGAAGCTTCACAGGGGATGCTACAAGCGATCTTTGAATATCAATCCGCAATTTGTGCACTTACTGGAATGGATGTGGCCAATGCATCCGTTTATGATGGAGCTTCTGCATGTGCAGAGGCAGCTCTTATGGCACTCCGTCATAACAAAACACGATCTAAAATTTTAGTTGCCGATTCATTACATCCTAATTATAAAGGCGTCGTTGAGCAGTATTTGAAAAATCAAAATGGTAAAATAGAAACAATTAAATTCAAAAACGACGGATCGCTCGATTTAGAAGATTTTTATAATAAAGTAGATGACAATACTGCAGCTGTCCTATTTCAATCCCCCAATTTTTTTGGTGTCGTTGAAGAGTTGAAGCCTTTCATTGAATTTGCCAAAAGCAAAGGAGTCCTCACGATTATTTGTGCAAATCCTATTGCGTACGGTTTATTTTCATCTGCCGGAGAATTAGGAGCAGATATTGCTGTGGGAGATTGTCAGCCACTCGGTTTATCATTAAGCTTTGGTGGTCCCTACGTGGGATATATGGCTTGCAAACAAGAATTGGTTAGGCAAATGCCCGGAAGAATCGTTGGCGAAACGGTAGATACTAAAAATCGAAGAGGTTTTGTTTTAACACTTCAAGCCAGAGAACAACATATTCGGCGCGAAAAAGCAACTTCAAATATATGCACCAATCAGGCTCTTGCAGCTCTTGCAGCCCTTGTAGGAATTCTGTGGTATGGCCCAAATGGCCTAAAAGAATTAGCCCTCACAAATTATCAAAGATCTAATTATTTAAAAAATCATTTAAATAACGTAAAAGGATTGAAGGTTGACACTACTGCAACGACCTTTAATGAATTTGTTTTAACTTTTGAAAAACCATTGGAAGAAGTATTAACGATTTTTAGGAAAGAGGGGATCGAACCAGGTATTGAGCTTGGACGTTACTATCCTTCATATAAGCAAAGCCTTCTTGTCGCTGTTACTGAAACTAAAAATAAGGATCAATTGGATCGATACATCAATGTTGCAAAACTATGTGCTTCTAAAAAGGGGCAATTATGAAGACAATTTTTGAAAAATCGCAGGTCGATCAACATGCTTATAGTTTGCCACGAAATTCTTCAGAATTTCAATCTTTACAGCCTCCTCAATCTTTAGTAAGAAAGACCTCCTTAGGATTACCACAGGTATCTGAAATAGATTTAACGCGTCATTTTTCTGCGCTTGCAAAAAGAAATATGGGAATAGATACTAATTTCTAT
Source organism: Parachlamydiaceae bacterium (assembly GCA_013816265.1). Lineage (GTDB taxonomy): Bacteria > Chlamydiota > Chlamydiia > Chlamydiales > Parachlamydiaceae > JACDES01. The sequence goes on from JACDES010000037.1 coordinate 11,983, forward strand.
CCTCTTGGTAGTTGCACAATGAAATTAAATCCAAGAATCAATGAAGTCTGTGCGAATTTACCTGGATTTTCACGTACACATCCTCTTGCTCCTGATGATACCGTACAAGGTAATTTGCAATTGATCTATGATTTTATTTCAACACTTTGTGAGCTTTGTGGCATGCAAGCAGGGTCATTAGTACCTAATGCTGGAGCGCAAGGGGAGCTGACCGGCATTCAAATGATAGCAGCTTATCATAAGAAGAGAGATGATTTAGAAAGGACAGAGCTTTTAGTACCTGATAATGCGCATGGAACTAATCCAGCAACAGCAACGATGGCCGGATTTAAAACGATACCGATAAGAACTAATGCGCAAGGAGATTTAGATTTAGATCACTTGCAAAAGTTAGTAAGTTCGAGGACGGCGGGTTTAATGCTTACCAATCCGAATACACTAGGACTATTTAGTTCAGTTATTACTCATATTGCTGACATTGTACATCAGGCAGGAGGTCTATTGTATTATGATGGAGCAAATCTCAATCCCATGTTAAATATCGTAAAGCCCGGGATGATGGGATTTGATGTCATGCACATCAATTTACATAAAACCTTTTCGACGCCTCATGGTGGAGGAGGACCAGGATCAGGTCCCGTATTATGTCGTGAGCTTTTAAAACCATTCTTGCCAGTTCCTAGAGTCGAGAAGAGAGCGGATGGTTACAAAGTAGTAGAAAAAGCAAAAGATTCAATTGGTCTAATGGCATCTTTTCATGGGAATTTTGGAATTTATCTGAGAGCCTACTTGTATGCAAAATTGCATGGAAATTATGGATTAAGAAAAATTGCCGAAGTCTCAGTTTTGAATGCAAATTATCTTAAAAAGAATTTAAAGCAATATTTTACGATTCCATTCTCTCAATTTTGTATGCATGAGTTTGTTGTGCAAGCAGATAATTATTTGGATAAAGGTGTGAGGGCTTATGACATAGCCAAGCGAATGTTAGATTATGGTGTCCATGCCCCAACAGTGTATTTTCCATTAATTATTAAAGAATGTATGTTAATAGAACCGACGGAAAGTGAATCGAAGGCAACGCTGGACAAATTTTTAGAAATTATTGGAAAAATTGTGGAAGAAATAAAAAAGGATCCGGATTTTGTTAAGCATGCACCCTATGAGCAGTCTGTGTCGCGTTTGGATGAGGTGCAAGCCGCAAAAAATCCTATTTTAAAGCATGTGATAGTGTAGAATTGATTGTATCGTTTGAAAACGCTGATTTATTAACATCATGCGTTTTCAAAAGACATCTTTTAAATTGATATTGTTGATTTCCAAATTGGATTATCATCTAGAGATTCCACAAAAACTAATTTACCTGGATGCTTTGAACTTAATTCATTTTGAAATTCAATAAGAGTTCCACCCGCAATATAAAGCTCAATTATTTGTTCAAGTATAGCCATACCCTTCATTTCAACTGTTATTTGCCGAATTTCAGGTAAGGAAGCAAGTTGATCAATGGCATCTTTAGGATCTACAATTTCGGAAAAATTTCCACGAATAACCAATGCGTCAGCATCTTCAAAATATATAGTAGGTCTTAAGGTATGAATCTTACTTCTTTGCCAAGTTTTGAAACTCAAGGCTTTCAATTGTGAATTTATCAACTCAAAATCTCTATTTTCTTCTTTGAAACGATTAACTAGAAAAGAAACGCAACATGCAAAGGCTTGATGAGTTTTCTTTAACCCTCGATCACCAAATACTTGTTTAAGCTCATACATGTCAAGTTCTTTTACATCTTCCAGTACATAATGGCTGAAATGATCGAATTCCAAAATTATTTTATTTTTATAAGCAGCAGTTAATAATTCTTGTTGTTGCCCATTTGAAAGATTATTTGCATCAATTAAAAATCGTGTTTGTTTTTTATCACGACGATAGAATCCAGGCATAGGTTGTACTAACTGATAAGCTTTGTTAACCTCTTCAACACATCCCTGAAGAGACTTACCAGAGGTTTTTAAATTACTAAATTCAGTTTTGAGTTTTTCGATGGCAAAATCAATAATTTGGGATTCAGTAAGTTTCCCTAGATGTCGGTCAGCTATTTTTTTTAAAAAATTCCCCAAACTGTACAAAGCTATCAATGTTATGCCTACGAGTATGTTTGAATTAGTTAAATTTTTTATACTGAAATTAGTTCTATAAATACCTACACATAAACCTATACCACTAACGACCCTAAGAAATTCGCCATATAAATTTAATGTTTTTTTCTTTTGTTGAGCAACTTTGAGGTTCTCAAAAGTCCATTGTTCAGGAATAGTCGGATGTAAAAAAGAAGATTTTATTGATGTTTGATTTGTTGACATAATTATCCAAATTTAATTTAATATTTGAATGTTAATATACCAAATTAAATGTTTTATGTCAATTTTATTAATAGTTAATAAAAGTGGATCAACAACTAACAAGAAAATCTTGGTTTATTTCATGTCATGCGATACACATCCGCATAAAGCTAAGGTTTTTGTAGTTAAATCACGCGACAGTTTTGGAGTGGAACTTTGAATCTATTTTAAGAGAAAGGCGGATTTGAATCGCCCTATGCGGGCTCTATTCTTTTTTTTATTTACCCAGAGTTCCCTTAGGTTCACTCTGGGCTTTGAACAGACGCTCTACCGAGCTAACGAAGAATCGCTTAAACCAAATTGTGCATCTTATTCTTGATATTAATTTACGTTAAGCTTTTTATATATGCTTAGATTAATGCTTATTATTAAAATCCGAGATACGCTTATTGAAAACTATTCACCGCGCGGTCCAAATTTCAAGTTTTAGACAACTCGTGGTATAAACTAAAGATCTTACAATAACAAGTTTTGTAATTGCGCAAAGTTTTGGTTCAAGCGATTCTTCGTTAGCTCGGTAGAGCGTCTGTTCAAAGCCCAGAGTAACCCTAAGGGAACTCTGGGTAAGCAAAAAAAAAGAATAGAGCCCGTATAGGGCGACTCAAATACGGTTTATTACTTCATACTATTTTCTGAACTATACTGCATATCCAAATCATCTTCGGTTTCAAATTCATCTTGCATCCATTCGACACCCCAAATTTTATTTAGGAATTGTATTTCTTCTTTGAATGATTTTGTTTTGTGATGATTTTTTTGATTTTGAATGTATTTAATTAGACCTTCAATATGATTAATCGATGTTGAAAATGCACCGTATCCTTCTTGCCAACTGAATTCATTGATGTCTTGTTTTTTTATCCAGCTGGTGCTGTAAGCTTTTATTTCTTTAATTAACACACTAAGGACTGTTGAAGGATGTAATTTTAATAATATATGTATATGATCTTGAACCCCGTTAATTTGTATTATCGGACTTTTGTGTTGTTTGGCTATTCCTTGAATGTACCCATATAGCCTATTTTCCAATTCTAAAGGAATAAGCAGACGTCTATTTTTTGTTGCAAAAATAATGTGGAGATAATTTTGTGAACATGTGTGAGACATATAAACCCCATAATTATATAAATAATTATATATCTATACATCAATGATATATTTATTTTCTTCTTAAAATTTATTTTTTTATCTAATTATGTAATTTTGGATCTATTTTAAGAGAAGGGTGGATTTGATTCGCCCTATGCGGGCTCTATTCTTTTTTTACTTACCCAGAGTTCCCTTAGGGTCACTCTGGGCTTTGAACAGACGCTCTACCGAGCTAACGAAGAATCGCTTAAAAAAATTGTGCATCTTATTCTTGATATTAATTTCTGTTAAGCTTCTTATGCATGCTTAGATTAATGCTTATTAGTATTCGAAATAAGTTTTTGGAAACTATGCCATGCACTGTCAAAATTGCAAATTTTAGAAACTCGAGATATACAAGTCATGGAGATGAACATCCTCATTAAGCGGAGACTTTATTTGTGGTTTTACACAGAATGTAAAACTAGAACAATTTTGTAAGTTTTTTGGTTTAAGCGATTCTTTGTTAGCTCGGTAGAGCGTCTGTTCAAAGCCCAGAGTGACCCTAAGGGAACTCTGGGTAAGCAAAAAAAAAGAATAGAGCCCGTATAGGGCGACTCAAATGCGATTTGTTATTTCATTGCTAATCATGTAAATTTGGATTTATTTTAAGATAAAGGCGGATTTGAATCGCCCTATGCGGGCTCTATTCTTTTTTTTTACTTACCCGGAGTTCTCTTAGGGTCACTCCGGGCTTTGAATAGACGCTCTAACGAGCTAACGAAGAGTCGCTTAAACCAGATTGTGCATCTTATTATTCAAACAGATTATTCAAGATCTAAACCAACGACATAGCTACAGCAAGTTCTGTTTGCATTGAAGGAACACTTGTGCTTTGAGCTATCACTGGAGCCGCTTCCAATAATTGCTTCATCCACTTTGCCGTTAAATGGCCTATACGCATATTCTGGTTTTCCACACAGTGCTTTAAAAGCTTATTTTTTGAAAAATCGGTGATTTCATGATCTGGATATTTTTTAAAATACTTTCTGTTTGCATCAAAGTGCTCTTTAAACTCCTGAGGACGTAATGTAGCTGTCTTCATAAAATTCAATGGCAACGCTTCAATTTTTTGTAACTCAAAAAATTGATCTTTATTTGTTTCAGATACTAATCTAACCGGTTCTCTTTCATCAGCAAGTTTGATGTTATTGAAAAAATCCCTATCATTTAGAAAACCAATTGCATCTTTAAGTGCAAACGCCCAACATCCATTTCCAGTTTCTCTTAAGACGCTTGAATGATATAATTTAGTCGTTGCTGGATTTAATTTTGAGGCTGTAATATAACTCAAAACGATTTCTTTTTCGGTAAACCGCACATCTTTTTTGTTTTCACCAAGCCCAATATGATCAGGGTTGAGTATTTCATTTCCCGCGCGATTCATTGGATCCATCAGAGCTATATGGAGTTTTCCATCAATTTTTTCTACCACTACTGTAACTATATGCTGAGTGTGATGCTCAAATCGACCGGCCATGCCGCCCTTTTCTTTGTGCCCCCAATCTGTCGAATGGGTCGGAATGACAAAAGCACGTTTTATAGGCGTATTTGTATTATCAATCTGAATTCTTTCAAGCTCAGTTCTAAATGATTGAAGTGTCTCACATACCATTAGAGCATCATTTGCGAATTTATTTTTTTTCTTTATTGAAGAGCTTAGATATGCCAACCCTTTCATGCTAGGCATAATATGGCCATCTGACCATTTACTCCATATCATCAATGAATTTATGAATTGAGATCCATTAATCCAATCGTGATAATTTTTAACATCGGCACGATTCCATTGATGCAATTTTGTAAAATCACATCCTGCCGGATATACTATAGTCCGTTTTTCTGTTACTAATTTTGCTGAAGTATTTGTTGGTGGTTGTAAAAGCTTTGTAGTTGCGTTACCACGTCCTAAAATTGAATATACGAGGGTTGAAATTTTTAATATTTGAAGCATAATGGATGAAAATATATTCAAAAGAAGATTGATATTTCTCTGAATATATAAGGGTCTATTTAAGTGCGTATGGGTTAAATTCAATTTATTTATTGTATTGTGCAATGGAGGAGCTTCAGAGAGGTTCACATTCTCTAAAATAGCTTGATTATTGAATTGGATCATCATTTTGGTTGGGGGTGCTTGAGCAATTTGTAATAAAGAACCAATATAATTTGATAGTATCATTTAATTACCTATTATTGTAACAATAAATGGTAATTATATCAAAAATTTATTAATTTGTAAAGTTTGTAACTTAATATTTAATTATTATTATAAAAATAATCGTTTCAATGAACAATAATAAGAGTTAGATTAAAAAAACAAGAAACTATACCACGTGTAGGAATAGTTTCATGATTTATACCACGTTCGGGTAGCTTGTTAATTTTTTTGTGCGTGAAAGCTCCCGCGGTTGAGCGATCGTAAGTCACCCAATATTAGTAATATGGGGTGACTTACGATCACTCAACCCCGGGGCTTTGACGCCACAAAAAATTTAACAATCTACCCGAACGTGGTATAATATTTTTTGCGATTATTGAATCTGAGTAGGTGCTGGTGTGTGTTCGATTGGAGGTAGATCTTCTGGTTTTATTTTTTGGACCACATTCACTGCTTTGGTATCTTGTGAGGTAGGTTTGTAGAAGGAATTCTCCTTTACAGATAATGATTCCCAGATAGATTTCTCATCAAGGGATTCAACAAACACGATTTTGCCCGGATATTTTGCACTTAATTCATTTTTAAATTGCTCCATATTTTTTGGTCGATGGAGGTCCCCGACTAAATGCATTCCTTTCAATTCAACTTTGATTGTGCGAATTTCATTTACAGAGGCTAATGCATCAATAGCTCCTCTGGGATCTATGATTTCAGAACAATTTGAACGAATGACTAGAGTGTCTGCATTTTCTAAATAAATTGTAGGTCTCAAAGAACTCGAAGTATTTCTATTTTCCATAAATTTGAAGCTAAATGATTTTAATTGAGCATTGATCAAATCAAAATTTCTATGTTGTGCTTTAAACCGATTTAGAACAAAAGATACTGCACAAGCAAAACCTTTCTGCATATCCTCTAAGCATTTATCTCCATGTTCTTTCCTAATATCAGTAATTCCTGCGTCTTTAGTTTTTTTATAGGTAAAATGTCTCAGATGGCTAAATTCTAAAATAATTCCTTTTTGATAGGCGGTAGTTAGTAATTCTTGTTGTTGTAATTCAGTAAGCTTTGCGGAATTAATTCTGAATTTTGGACGAAAGTCTTTGGAGGGTTGATAAAGTGGTGTTGCTAAATTGAAGATCGTGTTTACATCTTCAAGAGCATCCCAACATTTTATATCTTTCTCTATATCTTCCTTATGATAATTATTAAATTCTTCTTCAGTTTTGCACACAAAAAGATAAACAAAATGTGTTTTGAGTTTTTCAAAAGCAAATTGAATTATTTGATGTTCTGTAATATTTCTAAGTTGACGTGCAGCAATCCTTTTTAAAATCATACCCAAACAACATAATGCAACAGATGTGGCTGCTATTAATTTTGTTGTAGAAGAGAGGTATTTTGCGCTGTACACTTTTCTATAGGAGGCGAGAACCAAGCCAGTATAACCCAGAAATTTTAATGTGGCGCCCCAATTACGCATTGTTTTTTTTCTTAGTTGGGCAGCTTTTAAATTCTCAAAATTCCATTGACTTGGGATTGGAGGGAAAAAATATGATGATAAAGAGTTTTTGGTTGGTTCCATAAATAAATCCTAATTTAGAGTAAGTTAATAGTAAGTTTACTAAATAATAAACCCTAAGTCAAATGAATTCAATTAAAGAAAAGGTAGACAAAAAATAATGACTATTTTAATATCTTAATTTATTTAACCAATTTTTTAAGATGATGAATCATTTTTTACCAAGATTTAATTTGCCGAATAGCAGCGCTGGTATTTCCAGTATGTTATACTCCAGCCGGGGTCAAACATTGACATTTGGACTAAGCGAAAGCCCCCGCGGTTGGCCGATCGTAAGTCGGTCAATATTAATAAATATGGACCGACTTGCGATCGACCAACCGCGGGGACTTTGGCTTAGTCCAAATGCCAATGTTGATCCCGGCTTGAGTATACCTGCAACGCATCTTTTTCCCCTCCTTCTTTGCCTATTCCTAGCCTGCTAGGCTATTATCCACCCTTGCTTCACATTATATATGCTATCTAAAATTCAAAAGGATACAAATAATTCTTTGAATGACGAAGATGAGAAGGAAAAACTCCTAAATCATCATTACAAGTTGAAAATTTTTCACGTGATTGAGTTCACGTTATCAACCTTCATAGGTTATTAATAATTTAAGAAATGAAAGGATTAAAAACATGTCTAATCAATCAGAATCATCAAACTGGAAAACCCAATCAGGGTATGTTTGGTCGTTAATAGGATCTGCTGTTGGTTTCGCCAACATATTAAGTTTTAGTGCTCAAGTTTATAAAAATGGTGGGGGGGCATTTTTAATCCCGTATATGTTAGCCGTTTTGGTTTTGGGAATCCCCATGTTGTTATTAGAAGGTTTCGTTGGATATAAATGGAAGCTTCCTGTCGTGGGCGCATACGGTCTCAAATGGAATAAAGTTGGAAAGGTTTTAGGCTGGCTTTCGGTATTGGCATGTCTCACAATTGGAGGTTTCTATATCGTATTGACAGGATATTCTGCCGCTTTCACATATTTTGCAGCAGTTGATTTAATACCAGAAGATTCCAGAGCATTTTTTATTGATACTTTCTTAAAAACAACAGCAAGTCTTTCACATTTTGGTGAATTATCTGTGCCGATATTTTTGGGTACATTAGTCGTTGGATTTTTAACATGGTTTGTGTTGGTGCGTCAGGTCAAGGACGGCATTGAGCGCATCTGTTCCATTTTTATGCCCATATTAGCTGTCATTATGGCTATTTTTGCTGTCATTGTTTGCCTCTTGCCTGGTGGTATGGATGGTTGGATTTATTATTTAAAACCTGATTTCAGTAAATTAAGTGATGCTAATTTATGGCGTGATGTTTTTGGACAGTTGTTTTTCAGCTTATCGCTCGGTTTAGGGATTATTATTGGATATTCAAGACATACCGGACAAAAGATGAATATCGCTAAGGCGATGGCTTGGGTCGCATTAGGAGATTTTGCTGTATCATTCATATCAGGCGCAGCAATATTTGGATTTTTGGCTCACATAAGCTATACGCAGGGTATTCCATTTGATTCCATTATTACCAGCGATTCTACATTTGAGATCGGGTTTGTGTTATTCCCAAAAATGTTAAAGTACTTTGGACCAATTTTATCACAAATTATTGGAACAATATTCTTCTTCTGTATTTTTGTAGCCGGGATTACAGGTGTATTCTCGATTGTGGAAAGTATTGCAGGCAATGTGGAAGTGGAGTTCCGCACGACCAGACGTACAGCTGTTACTTGGGTAATTGGAACATTGATGGCGATATCTGTTCTCTTTTGCATGGGAAATGCATCACATTTAATCGATGCTTTAGCACCAATGGTATTGGGAACTAATATGTTGATCGGAGGCTTAGCTCTTGTGATTGCATTCGGCTATACAAAAACATTTCGTGATCAAATGAAAGAATGGGATTCATCAAGAATGAGTAGTTTTTTTATTTTTGCATTACGCTATATTGCTCCTGTATTGTTAGGAGTCATATTATTAGCCAATTTAATTACGGAGTTCCAACATTTCGATTTACCGAAGATGGTACGTTGGGGATGGTTTGGGATAGCGTTGATAGGTTCTTGTTTGATAGTTTACTTTTCAAATCGTAAACAAATTAGCCACAACTTGTCATAATATTGACTTTTTCCAACTGCGGAGCAGTTAAATATAGGTAGCCAGGGGTTGCAGCCCTGAAAGGGCAAGCTACCCCTGGATAGCATAACAAGAATATCGAACTGCGGATGCAGTTCAATAAGTGCGTGAGAGAAACTAACGCAATTATTGAACTGCATCCGCAGTTCTATTTTTCTATATAATAAACCAGGGGTTGCTTTGCCCTTTCAGGGCTGCATTACCCCTGGCTACCTAAATTAAACTGCATCCGCAGTTATTAAAGCCTTCGTCGCTAAGATCTATTTTTACCCACAATTTTTTAATCTAAAGCTTATCCTGCATTTGTCAATATGACCAGATTTGACGCTTACCTTTGGATTGCGGTCGCAAACGAGCACTCCAAACACTATTGACGATAGATAATTACTTTAAATTGGATGCTTAGCAATGAAGGTTCGTGGATTTGTTTGGTAATATTTCCAATGTTCTAATTGCAATTGCTATAACTAAAGAAATAAAAAGAAAGCCAACTATAATTTTTTTATAGTTGGCTTATGCGATGTTAAAATGAGAGACCGGCTGAAAAATTGACGCCGCATAAACATAAATCACCATAGTTTCCAAGGCGATTATGATCAAAATAGCGTTGGCATTCTAAGCCTAGTTTATAGGTCACTTCAGAGCCGCAATAGCATTGCAACCAGCTTATACCAATCTCACCAATTGTGAAAATTTGGCACGAATGGAGATGACTTCTTATAGAACAGAAATCAGCACCAAATGGGAATACATCAACAGAGGTAGTGTGAATTCTATAGCGTCCATACAAGCTACCTACTGCAGCACCTGCATACACACTAAATCCACAACCTAAGTTCCAAGATCCTTCTAAACCAAAAATTGGACCTATCCCTGTGAATTTTTGTCTATTACGTGTACTTGTAAATCCAAAATCACTTGAAAATGAACTTTCACTACCAAATTCCGAAGAAAAACTTCCCGAACTATCAAAGTTATTTGCAAAGCCACCATTCAATTTTTGTTCGATTTTAGCCGCACGTATACCGATAAATGGTCTCCAAGTAAAACAAGAATCACCAAATTTTTTGCCAACTATTAAATCTATCGTGTCGTAATTTAATTTCCAATGATTTGAATTTTCTGAATTATGATGTTTATTGGTACGTGAATGAAAATGGGTCCAATAGGCGGCAACATCCCATCCACAGTTTGAAAATTCATAACCGGTTCCTATGCGAAAGCCTGGATCCCATTTAAAATTCAGATCTCTACTTTTACCCTTAAATCTAGAAATTACTGTTCCGTCGGGAGAGACAGTATCTTTTGTTTCAATAGGGAAGCACGAATCGAGTCCATTTTGAAAGGCTCTCCAATATAAGAGATCGACGCTGATGAATCCTTTAGGACAACTAAAAGCGGAACAGCAATCATTGCTCTCACATGGTGAGGAGCTAATACAATCTGCTTGAACCGGGCCTGTCATTAGCGTTAACAAGGCTATTACAGCCAAATTTATCTTCTTGAAAGCTGACATACAAAAATTTTCCTTTGTTAAAGCTTTACTGTAATTTTAGAATAGAAAGAGATGCAGTCACGTTACCTTTAGTACCACCCTCAGGGGTTACAAGCCCTACAGCGGCAGCCGATGAGTGATTTCTTAACCTAAGCGTATCTCCAGCGTTCATTTGGAAAATAGCTTGCCCAACGTTTGGTTGTGTCCCTGCACCGGAACCATATGTAGTCCCTGGAACTGGTAGTAAAGAACCATTCAAGAATAGCGCAAATTGGCTACTTTCCGCTCCCGTTACAGAAAACTTTACCTTGTAAATGCCGGTTTGAACAATTAAAATATCCGTCGATGAGGGTGTGTGTGTAAATAATCCTGGAGATATAGGTCCATTTGTGTTGAAAGGAACAGCAACTTCTAAACCAATGGATGGCGGAGCACCTAGTGTATGATATACATATAGAAAACCTAATACACCGGAACCAGTACCTGCATCACCTGTAAACCCTTTTGGTCCGACATCACCTTGTACTCCTGGAGCCCCTTGCGCACCTTGAGCTCCTTGAGCTCCTTGAGCTCCTTGGGCCCCTTGAGAGCCTGCAACACCTTGAGTACCTTGAGGACCACGAGGACCACGAGGACCTGCCGCTAACCCACCTTTCAAAATAAGCTGTCTAAACAGTTTTACTAATTGTGGCTGTAGCTGTGGTAATCCTAAAAGATTTTCATTCAAAAAGATTTGTGTAGCTTGCAAGAGTTCAGCTGCCGAAGGACGTTGACGACAATTTTGACAATCTTGAGAGCCTTCTGGGTTATTGATCAACTGAAAATGATCTTGTTTATGTAAAACGAAATTATCTTGAAGATGATTAACATTTGAACTATCTTGACTTGCAACTACAGGCATTGCTAATACCAGCAGCAAGGTAAGTTTTTGTAATAGCATATGACGTCCTAATTATAATGAAGTTTAAGTTCCTCTATGGAACTATTTATTGTACGTGCTCTTAATTTTGTCGATAAATCATTGTCATCTCATATCTAAAGAGAGCCAACTATAATTTTATAGTTGGCTAACTCGACATTAAAAAGCGAGGCCAGCTGAAAAATTGGCTCCGCACAAACATAAGTCCCCATAGTTACCTAGACGATTATGGTCAAAATAACGTTGGCATTCTAGGCCTAGTTTATAGGTCACTTCAGTGCCGCAATAGTATTGCAACCAGCTTATACCAACTTCACCAATTGTGAAAATTTGGCACGAATGTAGATGACGGCTTATAGAACAGAAATCAGCACCAAATGGGAATACATCAACTGAAGTAGTGTGAACTCTATAACGTCCATACAGGCTACCTACTGCAGCACCTGCATAAACACTAAATCCACAACCTATGTTCCAAGATCCTTCCAAACCAAAAATTGGACCAATCCCTGTGAATTTTTGTCTGTTACGCGTACTTGTAAATCCAAAATCACTTGAAAATGAACTTTCACTACCAAATTCCGAAGAAAAACTTCCAGAACTATCAAAGTTATTTGCAAAGCCACCATTCAATTTTTGTTCGATTTTAGCAGCACGTATACCGATAAATGGTCTCCAAGTAAAACAAGAATCACCAAATTTTTTGCCAACTATTAAATCAATCGTGTCGTAATTTAATTTCCAATGATTTGAATTTTCTGAGTTATGATGTTTATTGGTACGTGAATGAAAATGAGTCCAATAGGCGGCAACATCCCATCCACAGTTTGAAAATTCATAACCGGTACCAATGCGAAAGCCTGGATCCCATTTAAAATTCAGATCTCTACCTTTACCCTTAAATCTAGAAATTACTGTTCCGTCGGGAGAGACAGTATCTTTTGTTTCAATAGGGAAGCACGAATCGAGTCCATTTTGAAAGGCTCTCCAATATAAGAGATCCACACTGATAAATCCTTTAGTACAACTAAAAGCTGAGCAGCAATCATTGCTCTCGCATGGTGAAGAGTTAATGCAATCCGCCTGTACCGGGCCTGTCATTAGCATTAGTAAGGCGATAACCGCCATATGTATCTTTTTGAAAGCTGCCATACAAAAATTTCCTATGTTAAGGGCTTTACTGTAATTTTAGTATTGATATAGATGCATTTACGGTTGGCTGCGTACCACCAATTAGGGCTGCAAGAGTTACAGCATGGTTCGGATTACCAGATGCAAAGTTACGTACAGAAAGGGTTTGCCCTGTGCTTATAGAAACAATGACTTGCCCATTGTTTTGTTGGGTTCCTGCTCCTGAACCATATATTGTTCCTGCAACAGGTGCACCATCCAAAAACAAAGTGAATTGGTTAATTTCGGTACCAGAAACAGAAAAATCTACTAGATAAATACCTGGATTAAAAACTGTAATATCACCAGATCCTAGATTATGTTGAAAACCTGAAGATTTTTCCCCGTCATCACTGAAGAGAATCGAACCATTAATTGTAGCTGTTTGAACAGGGACAACTTGTAATCCTAAATTATATACATAAGCATATTCAGATATCCCTGAGACAGAGGCTCCTGTATTTCCTTTAGGTCCACGTGGTCCTGTAGCACCCGTAGCACCCGTAGCGCCTGTAGCACCCGTAGCACCCGCAACTCCCGCAACACCTGTAGCACCTGTAGCTCCTTGAGCACCCTGTGCCCCTTGAGCTCCTGGAGGACCTGGGGGACCTTGTTTTATTCCCGTTTGCAATACAATAGTTGTTAATTGCGTTACTAATTGTGCCTGTAGTTGTGGCAACAGTAAGATATTATTGTTTAACAGGACTTGAACAGCTTGCAAAAGTTCTGCTGCAGAAGGACGATTGCGGCAACCCCCACATCCTTGGCAAGCTTCTGGATTAGTGATCAATTGAAATTGATCTTTTTGAGTAACTTTTGTACTTTCTTGGCTTGCTGCAACTGGTACTACCGCTACCAGCAACAATGTAAGCATTTGTAAGAGCATGTGATTTTCCTACGTATTTTGAAGTTTAAGTTCTTTTTAAATTATTTTTTTATTGTACATTTGGATTTGATTTTGTCAATAAATAAATTTAACAACTCGATAATTCAATGGATATTCAACATAAAAAAATGATTATTTGTATTGATATATCTAGAAAAAATTTATTCAATGAATTTAAGGAGTTTTTTATCTAGCTAAGATAATATTTCGGAGAGTGTTTGTGATGACATTGATAGTTTGGTTTGATTGTTTACTTTTCAAATCGTACAAGTTAGCTATAATTTGTCAGAATAAAGCTTTAGAGGTAAGCGTCAAATTCTAGACATAATGACAAGTGCGGGACAAGCTTTAGAGAAAAATTATGAGTATAGATAGATTTTAACGAGAAAGGGCTTTAATAACTGCGGATGCAGTTTATTTTAGGTAGCCAGGGGTAATGCGGCCCTGAAACCCATGATTCGCGTAATTTTTTTTCCACCTAAACCAGAGCATATGTTACTGCTTCTTATAATAAAGGTATTTAAATGATTCTATATTTTTGGATCATCACACAAATGAGTGGTTAGTAAGACGTGAATTTATGTAACATCACGTATTTGAATCGCCCTGAAACGGGCTCCGATCTTTTTTTTTATTTACCCAGAGTTCCCTCTGGTCACTCTGGGCTTTGAACCAATGCTGTCAAAATAAGAAAAAAAATGAGAATTGCTTATTTCTTTACGGTTCTATTAATATTAAGGAAAGTTCCTTGTG
>JACDES010000140.1 GCA_013816265.1 Parachlamydiaceae bacterium
AGAAGTATTTCAAGTGGTTTGTGTGTCTGATTATTAAGAGTGTTAGTATATCGTCGCATATTTGAGTCGCCCTACACGGGCTCTATTTATTTTCTATTTACCCGGAGTTCCTTACGTCACTCCGGGCTTTGAACAGACGCTCTACCGAGCTAACGAAATGAAATCTAGATTTAAATCAATTTTTTCTTAGCCTCAAGCGACGCGCACTCCAAAGGGGATCGCCTTCATAAATTGTATCTTTTTCTTATTTTGACAGCATTGATTCAAAGCCCGGAGTTCCTTGGCCATAAACGTTTATTTACTATCGTTGCCAATTTGTGAGTAGTTCATGACCATCATTTGTTATTAAAATAGTATGTTCCCATTGGGCGCTAGGCTTTCCATCTTTGGTTTTGGCAGTCCATTGATCTTTGGCACTAATAACAGCTTCATTTACACCGGCATTTATCATGGGTTCTATTGTAAATGTCATTCCGGGAACAAGGATAATTGAGTTGGAATTGCGACAATGAGGGACTTGAGGTCCTTCGTGGAATTCAACGCCTGTTCCATGACCAACAAATTGATAGACCACGGAACAATTTTGTGAAGTTGCATAAGATTCAATCACATCACCGATTTTGGAAACAGGAATTCCTGGTTTAAGAATAGCGATGGAACGCATTAAACATTCATGAGAAACGTCTACGACAAGTTGTTTTTCGGGACTTACTTTTCCAATAGTAACCATACGGCTGCAATCACCATAGTAACCTCTCAAAATACATGTGACATCGATATTGAGGATGTCTCCCTCTGCAAGAGTTGTCGTAGTGTTTGGTATACCGTGGCAGATAACCTCGTTTAAAGAAGTGCAAATACTTCTTGGAAAAGGTGGGTAGCCGTAATTTAGAGGAGCCGGAATAGCACCTGCATCAAGATGTAGCTTGTGAGCGAAATCATTCAATTCTTGCGTTGTGACACCTTCCTTCGCCATTGCGCAAGTAGCGTCAAGTATGCGAGATGCTAAATGAGAAGAGGCGCGTATACCTTCAATTTGCTTATCGGTTTTAATAATAATTTGATATTTACGTAAATAATCTTTAGCTAGAGTGGGACTAGACTCAGAATTTTTGATAGCACCGGTATCTGGAAAATGGCATTTTTTCCACTTTTCACCACTCCCACACCAGCAAGGATCATTACGTCCATTCATAATTACTCTCAATATAATTTTTTTACTAAAAACAATGGGTATTATTTTAACTTATTTTCTCTTTGCACAAAACAATTTTCGTCAATTTCAAGTCATCAGTTATTGGCTTCAAATGAGAATTATTGTATACTATTATGAAGTAAAATCTATTTAAAATTCACTATACAAAAGAAAATTAAAACAAATGACAAAATCAGTAAAACTACGATGTCCTTTTACTTGGAAAGATAGGCATGTTGCCTTACATGATAGAGTTTGGTACATTCCACAATATTATAACCAATTTGAAACTTTCAAATTTGAGGGATGGGAACATCCAAATTTATTTGGTAATAAAAAACCGGTAAAGATTGAATACTGCAGTGGAAATGGTGCGTGGATAGGCTCAAAGGCTATTAGTGATCCCCATACAAATTGGGTTGCTGTCGAGATGAAATTTGAGAGAGCGCGTAAAATTTGGTCAAAAATAAAAAGAGAGCAACTGAATAATCTTTTGGTTGTCTGCGGAGAAGCAGAAACGCTTACAGAACAATATATTCCTGATGACTCTGTCTCTGAGGTCTCTATCAATTTTCCTGATCCTTGGCCAAAACAAAGACATGCTAAAAATAGGATTATTAAGCTCCCTTTCATCAAAGAATTGCATCGAGTGCTCAAACCCGGTGGTATGTTCCATTTTGTTACCGATGACGCTCCTTATTCCGAGATAATGATAGAACTCTCGAAAAAATTTGATGGCTTCGAGTCTGTTCATCCCGCTCCTTATTATGTGCATGAGAATTCAGAATACGGAACTTCATTCTTCGAAGAATTGTGGCGAGAAAGAGGGCGCGTCATTCGCTATCATCAATATCGAAAAATCTAAGTCATTAGTGGCTATGCAAGAGGTCTAATATATGGATGAAGAGCAACAGATTTGCACAAAGGGTTTAAGATGGGATAAGCCCCGTTTTTTACTTGACGATAAGCCTTTTTATCCCATCATTTTTGATCCTTCAGATCGATCAATTGACATTCCCGATGGATTTAATACCATTATTATAAAAATAAACGGGATGATGAAAGCCGATTTGGATTGGAAGAATGCAAAAAAATATGCCCAATCCTATATTGAAAAGGGATATTTTATATTGTGGGAAATAGAATTGGGATTGTTCTCAAATCTAGCGTTTGCATTGGATCATCAAACTCAATATTTAAGCCTGACGTTATCTCTTGAACATTTTCGTGATTCATTGTGGAAAGAATTTAATCAACATAGCCTTGGACTTATTTTATATCGAGGGTCCGCTGATTTTAGTTGTCATTTTGAATGGACTCATTCACAGGTAGAAAATTTACGTGGATGGTTATTGGAGAGTTTTGCAGAGGTTGAGACATTTACACGTGAGATTGGAATATCGATTTCTGATTTCAATGATATTGAGCCTGACCTATTACAACAAAACGAATTAGGGAAACATTTATTAAAGATTTTTTGTCGTGATGTTTCAGTTGAATATTTAGCTTTTTTGAGCAATAACATGCCCGATGAATTACCACGACATCTTTTGTTGGATATCCCTTCTAATACAACGGCGTATACTCAAACGGTACTGTTAAATCCAGAAAGATTTGAGCAATTTAATGTAATTGTAAAAAATTCTTTCTTTTGTTTGCAGACAATGGGATGGGATAAGCGTTCTCCATTTGGGTATGTAAGTAATTTAATTCAACCATCTGTTCAAAATAATGAGGTAAAGATTGGAGTTTGTTTGGCATCGATCGATTTGATCCGTCCAAGTCAATCGCAGGGTATAGAAACAGCCCTAAAATATTTATTAGAAAATAAAAAACATTTTCGTGTGATATCTGAGAGTCATTTGATAACAGAATGGGATGGATTAGATTATTTATTGTATGTGCCTAAGGGGCTAAGTAGTCAAGGGAAGCGTAAGCTTCAAGGATTTTGTGCTGCTGGAGGAACCGCAGTTAGTCTAGGTGAAAAAATAGGATTAGCTCAAGAAATATCTTGGTCTTCTTTTTGCAGTTAATTCCCTTTGGGGTACTCATAAGACTGCTTTCAAAATTTCATAAGGATTAATAACAAAGACACAAAGACACGAAGAAGTCTTGGGTGGCCATTAATTCGATGAGCCTCTATTAACGCACCAGTGAATAGTTATGAGAGGTTTATCTTCACTTATATTACCGCGCCACTCTTTGTGTCTTTGTGCCTTTGTGTTGAATTTTTCTTACTCCTTAACTCAACTCTATTGGAGTACTTATAAGACTGCTTTCAAAATATCGAAAGGATTAAACACAAAGACACAAAGACACGAAGAAGTATAGGGTGGCTATTAATTCGATGAGCCTCTATTAACGCACCAGTGATTTGTTATGAGAGCTCATCTTCATTTATGTTACGGCGCCACTCTTTGTGTCTTTGTGCCTTTGTGTTGAATTTTTTTAACTCTTTAACTCAACGCTATATTGTGAATTCCTGCGATTAGATAAAAACGCAAACAGAACCTCTTCCTTACTATATATCGAAAATGTTATACAATCTAATCAAAGATTGGAGGCTAAATATGGAATTTTTAAATTATCCTGCAGCAAAAAAACTCACTGTTTTAGCAAAAACACCATTTGACCTTCGGCAGCTTACGCCAGATCGAATTTCCAAATATTATGGAGAAGCCTGTGGCTTCAAGCTTTTATTTGGTACGGAAAGGGTTACTGATGAAGTGATGAAGACATTAAAAGAGCTTGCTGACGAAGCTCATGCGCTAGATAAAATAAAAAAAATGCAAGCCGGTGAAGTTCTTAATTTTATTGAAAAATATCCTTCTGAAAATCGAGAAGTTCTTCATACAGCAACGAGAGATTTTTTTGATCATCCCAATGAGGCTAAAGCAGCTAAAGATGCTGCAGCAGTCGCAAAAAATGAAACCGAAAAACTTAAACTTTTTATATCCAAGATTGATTCCGAAAAGAAATTTACAAATCTTATTATGATCGGAATTGGTGGGTCTGATTTGGGACCACAAGCAAATTATTTTGCGATGCAACACCTTCAAAAGACAGGGCGTAAAATTTTCTTTATTTCAAATGTGGATCCTGATGACGCAGCTCATGTATTGCGTGAAGCAGATCTCAGCCATTGTTTAGTTGTCGTTGTATCGAAATCAGGGAAAACACTAGAAACAGCAGTAAATGAAGAATTTGCAAGAACGAAATTCAAAGCAAAAGGTTTGAATCCGAAAGATCATTTTGTATCCATTACAACTCCCAAATCTCCTATGGATAACCCAAAGAACTATTTAGAATCTTTTTATGTCTGGGATTGGATTGGAGGCCGCTATTCGACGACGTCGATGGTAGGTGGAGTTATGTTGGCATTTGCCTTTGGATTCGAGGTATTTTGGGAATTCTTACGTGGTGCTAATGCAATGGATAAAGCAGCTCTTAAAGATAATCTTAATGACAATATTCCTCTACTTGCTGCTTTGTTAGGGATATGGAATCGAAACTTTTGTAATTATCCAACAGTAGCCTTAATACCATATTCTCAGGCATTAAAACGTTATCCGGCACATATTCAGCAGGTGGCGATGGAATCCAATGGCAAATTGATCGATCAACATGGACATTTTGTTAAGTTTGAGACCGGCCCTGTTTTTTGGGGGGAACCTGGTACCAATGCACAACATTCCTTCTTTCAGCTTATCCATCAAGGGACTTCTACCATTCCTGTGAGTATGGTTGGATTCAAAGAAAGTCAATATAAAGATGATTTAAGTTATGGTGAAACCACTTCTCAGGAAAAATTATTATCTAATTTATTCGCTCAATCAATCGCGTTGGCAACAGGACAAGAATCAGAAAATCCTAACACCTATTTTCCAGGAAATCGGCCTACAAATATTTTATTGGGGGAGCGATTGACACCTTATGCTGTTGGAGCTTTGCTATCTTTTTATGAAAACATGATTGCTTTCCAGGGATTCATATGGGGAATAAATTCGTTCGATCAAGAAGGTGTGCAGTTGGGAAAGGTATTAGCGACAAAAATCATTAATCGATTTGCTGCAAAAAAACAAAAAACTGATAATAAAACAAATTATCCTATTGGAGATGCGTTTATTCAGCATCTTGATAAATTTAATAAATAATCTTTGAGAATGAGAAAGGACTTTTCATGAATTCACTTTTCCAAATAGATATTCCCAAAAGAAGTTTGCAATGCTTTAAGGGGCAAGAGAGATTATCAACTGGTTCTGAATACTACTCTTTGTTAGTTGAAGATGCAGAAAAAAAAATCATAAGACAAGATTATTGCCCTATCTGTTGGAATGAGGTAAAAGATCAATTACCAAAAGGGTATAGTCATTGGCTTTCACGCAGTGAGATAAAACAAGAACCAGTCGATGAACAATCAAATCGTGTCACCCGTGCCCTCATACTATTGAAGCAATTGATACGCCAACCTGATGCAAATGAATCGGAACTTTTTGTTTTAGCGCTATTTCTAGCACATGCCCGTAAATTGATATTAAGACGTGAAATTGAAAAAGATGGATTTGGATACAGCCTTTATGAGATCGCACATCAGGATCAATTCGTCACAATAAAAAAAGTGGCACTATCCCAATTGGAGACAAAGTCAATTCAGCAATCACTAGCTACTAAATTGAGTCAATAAGTGAAGTCGTTATGCAGCGAGATATAGACGATTTTGCCATTTATCTCTCATCGGAAAAAGGGTTATCACTAAATACGCTTAGTGCGTATCGACATGATATTGAAATGTTTTTGAAGTTCTTGAAAGGACATTCAATTAGCACATGGAAGGAAGTAGATTCGTCGCACATTGTTGAATTTTTAGCGCTAATGAAAGAACAACAATATGCAATATCTACACAATGTCGTTATCTTATTGCAATCAAGGTTTTTTTTCGATTTTTGAAACGAGAAGGGCTGCTTTCGAAAAATATTACAGAGCTTCTTGATACGCCAAAATTATGGCAATTGATCCCTGAAGTTCTGACTCCCGAAGAAATTGATAAACTTTTAGCACATCCTGATGTCAATACCATGACAGGGGCGCGTGACAAAGCTATTTTAGAGGTCTTATATGCCAGTGGATTACGTGTTTCGGAATTGTGCTCTCTAAAGATTTATGATGTGGACGATACCTTTTTACGTATTATGGGAAAGGGAGGAAAGGAACGTGTTGTTCCGATAGGTAGAAAGGCGATAGAGGCCATTGATGCTTATTTAAATTATCGTGAGGGGTCGACATCAGAGCGAGATAAACTCTTATTCATTTCTAAGGGGGGACGACCCGTTGATAGAATATCTGTGTGGGTGATGGTTAAGAAATATGCAAAACAAGTAGGCATTACAAAAAACATTTCGCCCCATACTTTTAGGCATTCTTTTGCGACTCATTTATTGGATAATGGAGCCGATTTACGAGTGATACAAGAAATGCTTGGTCATTCAAGTATAAGCAGTACAGATCGATATACCCATGTGAGCCGGACACATATCCAAGAAGCCTTCCAATCCTCTCATCCGAGAAATTAAGCCTTCTTTTTCCAATAAATGGTAAAATGCAAAACTTAGTTTTTGATGAACATGTACAAGGCTATTCGTTATTGTTTTTTTAAAGATTGTAATCCACAATATTTTCTAAAGAAAGCACCCTTTGTTAGGCCTGAAGGGCCGGCATGAAATAGCCCAGGTCGCAGCAAAGCGGAGGCCCAATGGCATTCGGTTAAGGAAGGTTCGTTTTTATAAGTAACTAAAAATAAGCATATCTAAAAAATCATGCTTTTTTAGCAC
>JACDES010000038.1 GCA_013816265.1 Parachlamydiaceae bacterium
ACCTTACGGTTATCCGCGCATGACTCGTAGCCACTGTGATTTTGCTTTAACCTTCAGTGTGCGGCTCTCTCATCCGCGATTCTTAGCCGATTTTAATCGGCGCTTTCCGAAAGTCCTCTTTCGCTTTCCTTTTTTGCTACAGTCTATTTCTTATAGTTTGTGGGGACTTTTTAAAGATAGGTATTTTATCTACGAAACTCTTTGGAGTGCTAGTCGATTGCGACCGCACTCCAAAGGAAAAAATCTAAACAGGATTTAATCCTGCTTCTTGCTTTGGTGGCGGAGGAGGAGGAGTCAAACCTTGCAATGACTTTTTATGCAAGTCAGCTGCCTTTTTGAGCCTTTCTCTTTTTGCTGTTGCATCCCATGATTTCTTGATGACAATCTCTTGAACATCTTCACTATCCAATGTTTCAAATTCCATCAACATCTGTGTCATGAGCTCAACTTGATCTCGATAGTCGTGAATAATCTTTGAAGCCGATTCATGTGCTTCATCAAGAATTTTTTTCACTTCGATATCAATAGACTTAGCAGTATCTTCAGAATACTTTTTCTCATGATAACCTGACATTCCTAAATACTGACCACCCTCAGAACGCTCATCATAAGCAACTGTTCCAAGAACATCACTCATGCCCCATTCGCATACCATGCTACGTGCAAGCGACGTTGCTCTTTCAATGTCTTGTTGCGCACCACTCGATACGTCTCCAACAAATATCTCTTCCGCAACACGTCCACCCATCAACACAGCTAGCTGATCATGCAACTCTTTCTTCCAATAGCTGACACGATTTTTTGTTGGTAAAAACATCGTAGAACCAAGAGACATGCCTCGTGGAATAATGGTCACTTTATCTATCGGATCACCACTCTTCACGATCATACCAACAACAGTATGTCCAGATTCATGATAGGCTGTTGTTTTCTTTTCATTTTCATCTAACTCGAGACTACGTCTCTCTTTTCCATACAACACCTTATCACGTGCTTCAATCATCTCTGTTGTTGTAACAGCAGAACGTCCTCTTCGAGCAGCAAGAAGGGCGGCTTCATTAAGAATGTTAGCGAGATCGGCACCAGAAGATCCCGGTGTACTACGCGCCACATCCATTAATTCCACATTTGGATCCATCTTAATTTTTCTAGCATGAACCTTTAATATGTCAAAGCGGCCTTTAATATCAGGTAAACTAATGATAACACGTCTATCAAAACGTCCTGGGCGCAATAACGCTTTATCCAAAACATCAGGACGGTTTGTAGCAGCCATCAGGATTACACCTTCATTGGTATCAAAACCATCCATCTCAACAAGTAATTGGTTTAATGTCTGCTCTCTTTCATCATGTCCACCACCAATACCAGCACCACGATGACGTCCCACAGCATCAATTTCATCTATAAAGACGATGCATGGGGCCGCTTGCTTTGCTTTATCAAAAAGATCACGGATTCGGCTCGCACCAACCCCGACGAACATTTCAACAAAGTCAGAGCCTGATATCGAGAAGAAAGGTCGGTCCGCTTCTCCAGCAACAGCTTTCGCGATTAATGTTTTACCGGTCCCTGGAGGACCAATACACAAAACCCCTTTTGGAATACGGCCACCGAGCGAAGTGAATTTTTGAGGGCTCTTTAAGAATTCAACAATCTCTTGTAATTCTTCTAATGCTTCATCGACCCCAGCAACGTCTTTAAATGTGATTTTATTATCACCTTTATTGATTAATTTCGCTGGTGATTTACCGAAATTCATGGCGTTATTGCCCATTCCCTTCATTTGACGTGCAAAGAAGAGATAGAGTACTAATAAAACCAATAATATTGGCATGGCAGTAAATAAATAGCTAAAATAGTTAGGAGTAGGTTCTTCGCTCTTAAATGTCTTTTCTAATACGGTATTCAAAGCTTGATCTGGAGCTCTAAAGACGCCTCCTCTATTTTGGGCATAACTTGTCCACTCATCTCGAGCCTTAGCAAACCATTGACTAAAAGCTTCTGGATCTTGCTTTTCCAAAACGCGTGTAGATAACTCTTGATTATTGAAATACCAAATCACATTGGCGACAGCTTGACGGGCTTTATTAAGTTGCACCACATTGTCATCAAGACGTGCGTTCAGTTGATTGTTTTCATCCAATAATTCTTTGTAATTACGATTGCTTCTAAGTTTTGTTAAACGAACATGTTCTTCGTCTTGATTAAGTCCATCAACGATCCCTTGTAGTGAATCCAATGATTTTTGATACAATGCGATCTTATCTTGAGGAGCCGTATTAGCTAAGTTGGACTCAACTAATTCACGGTCGATATTTTTTAATGTCTGTTTAATACTCTCAGAACCGATGCCTAAGCGTGGTGAACGAAAGTCCCGTAAAAGATTAAATAAGGAATCACCAAAAATTTTCAAAGCTGCGGGCGTTGGACTTGATTGTATTTTTGTGAAATCAGCTTGTAAAGATGCTAAACTATCAATTTTGTCTTGCGGTAATGCCTTAATAACAACACTAAGATCTTCATCGGTAGTATTGTACGAATCATCTACAACAACAAAACCACTTTTTGGGATAGAAATACCACTGGCTTGAAGAAATAGTGTGGCTGCTTCTGCAACTTTTGTTTTGGTAGACTTCAATTCATTTTTGATTCGCTGTTGATCAGTGGTCAATTCGTGATTGGTATTGAGAAGTTCTAGGTACTTATAACGCGCTTTACCTTCATCGGTAACCCTTTCTCTGAATTTACCGCTAAACGTGACAAGATTGTCATTCAAGGCTATTTTATGACTATCCTCAGGTTGTAAAAGCTGTAAATTGACAAGGTGTTCAAGCTGATAGCTAAATCCAACCTTGGCAAATTTGGTATCGATAAAATTCTGCACCATTAGCGCAAATAAAAATGCTGCTAAAAGGAACCACACGAAGTTGTTGGTTACACCTTTTTTAAAATCTTGTTTATTATCGTCTGCCATAATTCCCTAAAAAAATCGATTAACGAATAGGCATCTACAACTGATAGATGGCTTCTACTCACACTAAGTCATTTTGAAAATTTTACACTTAAACACTTATAAAAAAATTCATAAAAAGGCCTGTATACTAATTAAACAATTTTGCACTCAAGGTTTTTTATTGGGGTTTGGTGAAAATTTTATTAATTTAATGATCCGCTTTTATATCTCATTTGCTCTCACAAACTATTTGAAAAGGGATTTTGAATTACTACATCCCAAAATATGAATTTTTTAGGCTATACAAACCTGATTTCTTGGTCTTTTCATTTAAGAAGTCATTATAACAGGAGAGGGATTCTAGATCAACACTTAGATGAATTTTATCGGTATGTGTATATTGAATTATGATGAAAAAAAATTTGGACATTTGATCAAATGTCCAAATTTAATGCAAATTCAGAATATCTAAAAGATCAAAAATTAAACTCATCAAACTTTAATCCCTCTTTTTTTAATAGAGGATATTTTCTTTTTGCTAGATATCACTGCATCTTGATTTTGTGTTGATGGCAATCCAAATAAGCCTTGGCCGTTAGCCACTTTCTCTTGTGCTAAAGGTTCTGGCTCAACTATCTTTTTAAATTCATTAAGAATATCAGTCTTAAGGGATGAAATTTGAAGGTTCAAGTTGTGAATAGAGTTTGATAGTTTTTGAATAGTATCTTTCAAAGTTAATATATGTTCTTCATTTAGTGGATTTTTTTTTTCTTCCTCAACTAATTTTTTCTCATCTATTACTAAACTCCTCTCATCATTTTCTCGACTCTTTTGATAGGAGATTATAATATTAGCTAAATATTTAACATGACTAGCTTGCTGAGCACTAAAAAAAAAGTCGCCACCACTAGCTATTAAGAGATCTTTAAAGTTTTTAAAATTAAAATTTGTGTCAAATTGAAATTGATGACCTATTGGAAGTTTCAAATCCAATATTAGTTGATTAACATTCTCAATTATTTTAGGTAAATTTGCATGCAGTGCTCTATCTAGTTTTGAATTAACTTCTATCAATAAAGCTTTATTTAATTTTATTTGTTCTGTGTAGTATACTATTGCATCATCATCTTTATTCAATTCTGCATCTATTAAAGTTTCTTCCTCATAAGAAATACTACCATCCAATCTAACTATTTCTTTAGCATCTCTTGCTATTTTATCCTTTACCCCTTTCCCTGCAGGCTCTAACCCTGGATCATCATAAATATCTAAAATTTTCTCAATTGTATGAGCATGTAACTCCCCACCAGCAACATGATGGGAATCAGTTTGCATAGAAGCAAATGTTTGAGCTTTTAATGCTGCTTTTTGGAAAACTTCAAAATTATTGTTACTAGAACTATTATTAATGATGTTAATGCTTGGCATAACTCCCCCTTTTACTTTTATCTAATCTACTATCTTTTATTATAAATATTAATAATTAATAAATCTATAAGTATATAATAATTTTTATAAACTATTAATTTTTCAAATAAATATTGATCAAACTTTCGTTCCTCTATTTTTTTTGGGTTTCATCTTTTTTGTTTTGGATTTAACTTTGTTATGTTTTTGTGTTTGTTGCAATCCAAATATGCCTTGATCACTTACATTGGTAGCTACTTTTTGTTGTACAGATGAAACCATTTGGGTGGGATGAGGTAAAAAATGATTAAATCTATCAAGTAGTTTTTCTTTTTCATGCAAAATGGAACTGTTGGATGTCAAAATAATTATTCTTTCAATTTCTTCCTGTTTTACAATGTGATTATCTATATCATTTTCACGAACTGCAATATCTTCCTGTTCGGTAATGAGAGTTTCTATAACAATTTTATTATCCTCAGTTGGATTTTTATTTAGTTCCTCTATTTCTGAAGCTAATGTCTTTTGACGTTCTATTATATTGTTTAGTTCCTCTCTTAGTGTTACTAAGTTCTCTTGAGGTGCTTTTAATTCTTCATTTCGTTTATGCTGTAAATCAATTACTTTATGAACAGATTCTTTTATAAGATCGTATGATTGTCCTTTAAAAAAAATGTGGTTTCCAAAATTAATCAAATAATCTTTAAATTCTATAATTTTATTTTTATCAAATTGCCCAATATGATATTGAATTTGATTTGCATGAGGGAGTTTTAAATCCACTATCAATGTATTGACATTTTCAATCATTTTAGGCAAATAATCATGAAGTTTTTGAACTAGTGTTTTATTTATTAATATTTCTTTTTCTTCAAAATTTTTTATATTATTTTCATCAGCTTTTATTTGTTCTAAATTTGCAGATGTTGGAACTTGACTTTGTAGATGTTTTATTCGTTCTCTCAATAAAACATTATCTGATCTTAATATTCTGATGTCATTGATCAGTCTATCTATTCCAGTCAGACTAAACCCAGGATCATCAAGTATATCTAACATTTTTTCGATTGTGTGTTCATGTAAATCGGGACCTGCTCCTAGATGTAAATTTACATGGGCCATGGATAGATTTTGAGTAATCAGAGGTTGTGTTACTTGCCCCCCTTGAGAGACAATACTAATATTAGTGTTAATGGTTGACATACTTACCCCCGTTAAATAAAACCTCAATTTTAATGAATCCAAAATGATAAGGAAATTAATATATACTTATTTATATAACTCAATTATCGGGGTCGGTCTGCCATACGAACATTTGGACCTTATCTGTTTTAATTACTTTTACTTAAGTAATCATAATTTTATCAATTATAAGTCCATATGTCAAACTAACCTTTGTCTATGAATCAATTTCAAAATCAATTAAACTTTCGTTCCTCTATTTTTTTTGGGTTTCATCTTTTTAGTTTTAGATTTAACTTTTTTTTGATTTTGTGGTTGGTGCAATCCAAATAAGCCTTGATCACTTCCCGTTGAAGCTACTTTTTCTTGCACAGAGGAATCCCTTGGGCCTGGGCCAAATAAAAAATCTTTAAATGTTTCAAGTAATGCGACTTTGTCTCGCAAAATAAAATGGTTGACATCAGCTATAATTTCTCTTTCTCTTTTTTCCCAGTAATTAATAGCAAAATTTATATGAAATTTTTCATTCTCAGTTAAATCTTTTTTTAGCAGATCTTTTTTTAGTATAGCTAATTGCTCTTGAGGTTCTTTCAATCTCTCAGTTCGCTGATTCTGTAAATAGATTATATAGTTAACATGCCTTTCTATATGAAAGGCTGTATTTCCTTGAAAAAATTGGTAGCCCCAATAGGAAATTAAATGATGTTCTAATTGTTTTATTTTACTATTATCAAATTGTTCAATATAAAATTTAATTTGCTTATCGTGAGGAAGATGTAAATCTAATATTAATTTATTTACACTTTCAATTATTTTAGGGAAATATGCATGAAGTTTTAATTCTAGTTTTGGTTTTAATTCTAATTCACCAGCTTCTTGAATTTTAAGCTGTTCTTCAAATAAGGTTATTTGTGCTAATGCTTTATCTTTATCAACAGGTGTTATATCTGGATTTTCTAATTTCTTACGCTCATGACTTATTTGAAAATGTAAAGCCTCAATAGTATTTTTAAAATTTCGTGCTTCGTCAACCAGTCTATTTAATACATTCAAATTAAAGCCAGGATCATCAAGTATTTCTAACATTTTTTCGATTGTGTGTTCATGTAAATCTGCTCCGGCTCCAACATGTAAAAACTCTTGGAGTGGGGGTGGATTTTGAGTAGTCGAGGGTTGTGTCACTTGCCCCCCTTGAGAGACAATACTTGTATTATTAGTGTTAATAGATGACATACTTACCCCCTGTTAAATAGAAACCTCAATTATAATGAAAAAACAATCCAAATTATATACTGCTTTTTATGGACTAAATTGAGGTCAAATCTATTCAGACCCCAATTTCTTAAATTAATTAAACTTTCGTCCCTCTATTTTTTTTGGGTTTCATCTTTTTCGTTGTAGATTTGACTTTCGTTTGAGATTTTGTTGTTTGTTGAAGACCAAAAAGTCCATTGTCAATCAAACTGTTATTTTTATTTGTTTTTTGTTGTAATGAAAAGAGGTGTGGCTGAATCATTCCTCTTAACTCATCACGTAAAACAATTTTATTTTGCAAAATTATAGTATCGTAATAATCTCTTATCTCTGCTTCCCCGACCATTAGTTCATGAATTTCAGTATTTATATCTTTTTCCTGATCTGGGTGATTTCTTTTATCTACTCTTAATTTCGCAATTTTCTCCTGAATAACTTTTACGCTATCATGTCGCTCATGTTGATTGTTGATTATGAGATGAACAGTACTTCTTATTGCAAAGCCCATATTTAGACTAAAAAAACTTGTACCCGTTATTAATTGCTCTTTTAAGTCATGAACATTAAAATCATTAATATCAAATGGATATTGTTGTCCTTTTGGAAGTTTCAATTCTACCATTAAGTGATTAACGCTCTCAATTATTTTGGGCAAATCTTTCTTTAGTACTTCATCTAAATGAGCGTTAAAATCAACTAATTCACTTCTAAAAGTCCGTAAATATTCCTTGACCCGATGTATTTCTTTTAATTCTGACTCATCTGGATTGGGATTGGATTCCAGTTCTTCTAATTGGCTTTCAAAATTTTGTATATTTGATCGGGTATTATCTACATCAGCACTTGCTAGTAGTAATAAAGTTTTATGAAAACCAGGTTTATCAATGATATCTAACATCGTTTTTATTGTTTCTTTAGTTAAATCTCCACCCGTAATTGCATGTGAAATATCATGATTCACAGCTATATTTTGAGTAGTCAATGGACTTTGAAAAACCTCAAAATTATTGTTACTAGAACTATTATTAATGATGTTAATACTTGGCATAACAACCCCCTTTTACATTTATCTAATCTACCATCTTTTATTATACATATTAATAATTATTAAATCCATAAGTATATAATAATTTTTATAAACT
The DNA here is from genome assembly GCA_013816265.1 of Parachlamydiaceae bacterium. GTDB lineage: Bacteria > Chlamydiota > Chlamydiia > Chlamydiales > Parachlamydiaceae > JACDES01. The sequence continues at coordinate 7,942 of JACDES010000038.1, forward strand.
ATAAATTTATAGAATAAATACTCAGTATTATTTTGATTCCTCACACAAATAAGTTAATAAATTGGTATGAAATAATTTAACGTCAGATTTTTGAATCGCCCTGAAACGGGCTCCACTATTTTTGATTTTTTACCCAGAGTTCCCTCTGGTCACTCTGGGGGCTTTGAACCAATTCTGTCAAAATAAAAAAAACAATACCCCCTATTTGTTTCTTGCTCTTGTTTACCCCCGGATGGGGGTTTTGGCATGATAGCCCAGGGTAAGCAAAGCGCAACCCTGGGAAAATTTAAATGAAGTATTGCACCCCAGAAGGGGGTGCCGGCAAACTAAGATGAATATTATCTTAACGAATTAGATTCGTTGTATTCCGGCACCCCCTTCTGGGGTGCAATCATTAAATTACCTTAACCCAGGGTTGCGCTCTGCTTACCCTGGGCTATCATGCCAGAATCCCCCATCCGGGGGTAAACAAGAACAAAAAAACTAAAAGGACTATTCCTATTTTTTCTTATTTTGACAGCATTTGGCTTTTGAACAGACGCTCTATCGAGCTAACAATGAAGATCAAATCAATAAAAGATACAAAGTTTTACTAACTATTTTTTATAAATCAGCATCATTTCCAATAATTCTGCTTTATTACTATTTCCTATATTAGGGCGGGAAGTTAAAAATTCATGATAAATTGTATCTTTTTCCCAGATAACAGGAATTTTATTCCTAAAAAAGGCTGGAATTTTATGGGTACTCCACCACTCACTAATATTTCCAGATTTTCCCTGATATGACGCATTTGAAACTGGAGGTGCTAAATGGAAATTTCCCTTTGGCAAAATCACTGAAAATCGACCCTCCCAAACCTCTTTCCAACACGTCATTTTCACCTCTACATCTTTAACACTTTTCACTTCAATAATCCAATTTCCACACTCAAATTTTCCTGGGGCTATAGGTATCGTTCCCTCAAAGCCTTCTGGTAGTTCTTTTGTAATAAAAATACACTTACGATCAATCCATACTTCATTCAACCCAGTTTTCAATAATTTATTCGATGCACCTTCCTGTAAAAATCGCACAGCTAGTTCAATATTATCTCGTGACAAATAAAAATTGTTAATCTCACATAATTTTCGTACCAAATACTTAATTTCTAATGATTGCGTAGATAATGTATCTTTTAAGTCCAAATATGACCCAAATGGCCCGGTTTTGACCTCCTTCAGATATACTTGAATTTTTTCATCAAAATAACTTGCCAGTTCCTCAGAATCCTTAGACATTTGTATGAGTGAAGGATAAATATTTTTTCCAAAATCAAGATTCAATTGGGGAATGATTTCCTTTCTCATCCTCGCTCGCATATAGCGAGAATCATCATTTGTTCTATCTTCAAAATGGACTTTTCCATTCGTTTTAAGCCAGTCTAAAATCACCGATTTCTGTAACGATAGAAAAGGTCTCAATACACGCACACCATAAACAATAGAGTCCTCTTTTAATCCTGCAACATGAGACCAATGAGATCCTTCCAAGACCCTCTTTAATACTGTTTCAGCAAGATCATCTCCATGATGCCCTAAAAGGACTCCTTGGAAAGAATGCTTTTCACAAAGGTCATTAAAAAAAGAATAGCGCTCTTTTCGGCAGATTTCTTCTAGATTTCCTTTGTAATCTGCAGGATTTAATCGTTTCATATAAAATGGAATATTTAATGACTGAGCTAGTTTTTCAAGTTCGATAGCCTCTTGAGCGCTCTCTTGACGCCATCCATGGTCAATATGGGCAACATAAAAATCAATGTGACATTTTTTTTTATACTCTACAAGTGAATACAAAAGGCATAACGAATCCGCACCGCCAGAAAGGCCTATTAAAAGAGGTCTGTCAGAAGTACATTTTTTTTGGAGAAATTGTTCTAAAACATGAACTGGATTCACTATCCATTCCTATAGGTCTGAATTAACACAAACAAAATAACAATAATAATAACCAATAGCCAGATGTAAAATTGGAAGGGTTCCAATTGAATAGCAAGGGTATCTTGATCTTGCTTAAGATCAGATGTCGATTGTGATTTTGGCTTAACGAGATCTTCCAAAGGAACAGCTTCGGGTTCATCTTTGAAAACTTCTTTAAGATCCGCAACTTGTCGAATAGGCACCCATTTTTCAAATCCGGGGCGCCAAACAAGAGTATCGGGAGTAATAAGAGGATGGCGCTTCAATTCAAGAAGGGTAAAAGGTCCTTCTTGCTTGCTATCGATCAAAATATACCATTCTTTATTCATAAGTGACTCAATTTTAATTGCACAATAGTACCAAATCCTGCCATTATTATGGTAAATTATTAATGTTTTAAATCAAAATTAGGTTTAGTAAACAATGCCCACTTTATGGCGCTATTTGCTCAGTCACTTTTTTAAGGTAACCTTTTTCTGCGTATTAGCCTTCGTTGCAATCCTAATTACGATGCAATTGGATGAAATCGCACATTTTGCTGCCCTTGGCGCTCCCGTTTACTACATCTTACTATTCTCGTTTTACCAAATTCCGTACATTTTGCCTATTGCAATTCCAATCTCCTGTTTAATTGCTGCATTTATCATTACTCAAAGACTCTCGAGCACGCGCGAACTCACAGCTCTACGAGCATCAGGATTTTCTCTTAATGATATCATGGCTCCCCTTCTTCTATCAGCAGCCTTTTTGTCTGTTTTTAATTTTTGGATGGTATCGGAAGTCGCCACTCAATCCCACCTGACGACAAATCTTTTAAAAAGCGAACTCCGCTCCATCAATCCTCTTCTTTTACTAAATAACAAACACATGATGCGCTTAAAAGGAATTTATTTCGATGCATTAGGTCCAACACGTGTTGGAGAGTCAGCCTCAGAGGTTATTCTTGCAATACCGAATACAAACCAGCAGCGATTAAACTTGATTATTGCACAAAAATTTAAGGCGGCCCCCTCTCTCTTTGTCGGACATAATGTCACACTCATCACTACTATGGATTCAAAACAAGAAGATCAATTTGATCATTTACTCATAGAAAATATGGAGAAACTTGTTTCTTCGACAGACGATTTTTCAAAAATCCTTCAAAAGAAAGTGTGGACGGTCAACAACGATTATCTGAAAATGTCCTTCCTATTAGTGCGAATGAGTGATCAAAGAGCAGCGTTAAAACAGGCTCGTTTACAAAATGATTCCACTCAAATCAAAACATTAAGTGGTCAATTACATCGGAGTTATGCCGAAATAACTAGAAGAATTTCCATTGCACTTTCTGTCTTAAGCTTTACTTTCATGGGTATCGCCTTTGGAATAAATATTAGCCGTCAGAAAAAAACAAGTCACTTGTTTTACGCAATCTTCTTAACGGTTTTCTATCTCATTACATTTTTTGTTGCTAAAGGGGCCGATCAAAATTGGCCACTTGCCGCCTCATTGTATACAATCCCCCTATTTATCATCATATTAACTTCAATGTTTGCTCTCAATCGTGCCACGAGGGGGATTGAATGATCTTCAAACAAATATGGGAGCGTTATTTTCTAAAAGAATTTATTAAAGTTTTCCTTCTGTTTCTGCTTTGTTTTTATGGACTTTATGTCATCATCGACTATGCAAGTCACACAAGCGCTCTTCCTCATCATCATGTTCAAATTAAGGTCACAGAATTAGCTCGTTATTATCTATATATTTTTTCAAGCCGCGCGGAAGTTCTCATTCCATTAGCTCTTCTCATTGCAGCCATCAAGACATTATCCACATTGAATGTCCATGGGGAACTAGTTGCGTTGATGGCAAGTGGCTTCAAGATTAAAACATTGATGCGTCCTTTTATTATTATGGGACTTCTCGGAACACTATTAATTTTTTTAAATGAGCAATACATTGTTCCCTCAGCATTAAAAAAATTGAGACGCATCGAAGATGCCACAAAACATCAAAGAACGCGAAGTAAACTCATTATGACTGCTCATCAGGTTCTTTTAGAAGATGGTTCCCTATTCATTTATCAATCCTACGATGCGTCAAAAGAACAGTTTTTTGATTCTTATTGGATCCCCTCAGTAGATCAAATCTATCGAATCAAATATCTATCACCCTTGATCCATAAAGGGTATTTTGTTGATCGTTTGGAAAGACAACGCAATGGTGAGCTGAAGTTAATAAAATCGGATGCTGAACTGGAGTTACCGCATATTCGATTTAATGAACAGGTGCTTCAATCTACTATTATTGATCCCGATGCTTTATCACTTTCAGCTTTATGGAGCGAAGCACCTATTGAAACAAATAGAAGTGATAACTTAAGTGAAAAACAAAGTAAGATATTGGCTGCCTTCTATTGGAAAATGACAATCCCATGGCTATGTCTATTAGCAATTATAGCTCCCATACCTTTTTGCATCTATTTTTCGAGACAATTTCCCCTATTTTTAGTTTATATTTGCGGAATTTTTGGATTGATCGCTTTCTATTTTTTCATGGATGCAGCATTAGTTGTAGCTAAAAGGCAGGTATTAGATCCTATATGGGCTATCACAGCTCCTTTTTCTGCTATCTTTATATTTTTTGGATGGCGCTATTTGAAGAATACATAATGAAATCACAAATATTTAACCCCACGTAATTCCCTCAAAACAAAGCGAAAGAGGACTTTCGCACTCCAAACGCTTTGCGTATCTTTAAGTAATATTTATGCTACGCAACGTGCTTAAAACACTTTGCGAAATATTAGAAATTCATATCTCCAAAGCGACGCAAAGCGTTTGGAGTGCGAAAGTCCTCTTTCGCTTTGTTATGAAGCGCCATATATGTAAACATGCCTGAATTTGACGCTACAAATGCTTTGAGTAGCTTTGTAACTCGAAGCGTTTTAAGTTCTAAAGACCTCTTCGCTTTCATTACAGAAACCTTATTAATAGTTTACTCAGTGAAAGATTGACGAAAGTTTCTATATAATGAAAATATATATAAAAATTCTCTTTTTTATTAAAATTTTTCTCTGTATAAACTACAATCGAACATCCTTGAAAAAATCGATATCGACCGGAGCTTACCTAATATGGACGCATTTGACTTACGCCAATGGTCCCCCTTCAAAACCGCTGGTGGACAAGTTGACCAACCTGCTATTATCGATCAAATTGTTATTGATTCCAGAAGAATCCATTCTCCAAACACCCTTTTCGTAGCCCTCAAAGGGGTCCATGTTAATGGACATCAATTTGTCACTCAAGCAGCACATCTAGGGGCAAAATTCGCACTAGTTTCACATGACTTTGAATGTAATGAAGAGTTTCTAAAGCTAAAACTTCTACGCGTTCCAGAACCTCTCAGAGCCTTTCAAGAAATCGCTAAAGCATATCGTCTGCAGCTCCCTGTAAAAATTATTGGGATTACAGGTTCCTTTGGCAAAACGATGGTAAAAGATCTTCTTTTTACTCTACTAAACACAACATATAAGACCGCAGCCTCGCCAGAAAGCTTTAATAGTCAAATCGGTGTTCCTCTGAGTTTGCTAACACTCAGAAAAGAACATGAAGTTGCTATCATCGAAGCGGCTATTTCCCATAAAAATGAAATGGATTTCCTCGTCGACCTTATTAGACCCGATTTTTCTATCATGGCTCCTATCGGAAAAAAACATCTTGCAACTCTTGCTGACCTTTCCACCACCACACAAGAGACGATGAAATTAATTTTGAATACTCCTCAAACTGGATGGTCGTTAATTCCAAATGAAGGACTAATCAAGAATCATTGTCAATCAATTAAAAGTCCCTACTACTTTTGGGATAAAAAAGACTCCAATCTCCCCTATATCTCAACCCAAACTAATGACTGGGTGATTCCAACTCCTTATCAAATTTCTTTTCCCAATAACGACCATTTCAAGGGAACGATTAATTCCGGTTATTCCTATTTCTTAAACCTCCTTAACATGGCCGTAAAAGCTGCCTGGCTGATGGGAATTCCTTCAGAAAAAATTAAGGAAGTCCTTTCCAACTATCAACCCGAATCCATGCGTACAGAGATATGGAAAGCGCCGATGGGAGCCACTTTTATAAATGACACCTATTGCTCCGACCCCCAATCTATTGATCATGCTCTTAGACATTTTAATTCCGCAATGCCAAATCAAAGAAAAATATTCATCTTCGGTGGACTGCAAGGCGGCCTTGCTCATCTAGAAACTGACTACAAAAGGGTTGCACAGATACTAAGTAAAAGCGGTATCAACGACCTCATTCTTCATGGCAATAAAGAATATAGCTCACTCATTAACGAACTCAAAACATCACAAAAAATGCCTACAATTACACAATGTAGTAATAGCGAAGAAGCATTGGATTACCTGAAATCTTGTATCCACCCGCAAGATTTAATCTTAATAAAAGGCGAAAAGAAAGTCTCTTTAGATGAATTGACAGAAACCTTTAATGATAGTTTAAGCAATAATCAATGCGTGATAAATTTTGCAGCCATTCAATCTAACATCGCAACACTAAAACAAAAAACACCTCCAAATACACGTCTGATGATGATTGTGAAAGCTCTTGCATATGGCACTGATGATGTACGAATGGCAAAATTTTTGAATACATGCGGAATCGATATTTTGGGTGTCTCCTATGTTGACGAAGGCGTTGTTTTAAAACGAGCAGGTGTGAAACATTCAATTTTTTCAATTAACGCTGCTGTTTATGAAGCATCCAAGGTTGCAAAATGGGATCTTGAAATCGGTGTAAGCGATAAAGAAATGATTCAAGCAATTGCAATCGAAGCAAAAAAACTGAACAAACAAATTAAAGTCCATCTACATATTAATACCGGCATGGGACGCTTCGGTTGTCGCCCTGAAGATGGCCTCGAGCTTGCAAAATATATTACTTCCTTCCCAAATTTAATCTTTGAAGGAATCATGACCCATTTTGCCTGCGCTGAAGATCCAAATGAAGATGAGTTCACCTTTTCGCAAGTAAAAGCTTTTGATAATGTCATTGAACAATTACAACATGTTGGTATTTCACCAACATGGAGACATGCGGCAAACTCAAGTGCAGCGATCCGTTTTTCTCTTCCCCAATATAATATGATTCGTGTTGGATTAGCAGCTTATGGATTATACTCATCAAACGAAAGTAAGGAAGCAGCCGATCTTCGCCTTGCTCTTTCCTTGACTTCCCGTATTGTTGGTATTAATATCTGCAAAAAGGGCGAAACAATTAGTTATGGACGTAGCTATAAAATTGAAAAAGATATTCAAAAAATAGCAGTACTTCCAATAGGATATTTTGATGGTCTTCATCGTAATTATAGTGGTAAAGCTTTTGTCTTGATTCGAGGTAAAAAAGCCCCTATGGTTGGAAAAATTTGTATGGATTACATGATGGTAGACATCACAGATATTCCAAATGTGAAAGTGGGTGATAAGGTCTTAATTTTTGGTGAAGATGAATTTGGTCAATATTTGTCTCCAGAAGACCTTGCGACAAGTGGAAATTCGATCATTCATGAACTCATCACATGCCTTGGACCTCGTATCCAAAGAGTTTTTGTCTATGAAGAAGGGCATCAAGTTAGATAGAATTGAAATTAAAGGATATTTATGAAAAAAGTAACGAATGAGAGCAAGAAAACAACCAAGTCACAGAAAGACTATCAGAAACTCTTTGAAATATCAAAACATACTCATGTTCTACAAGGTATTGCAGCCCTACTTGATTGGGACCAAGAAACATATATGCCTGCGGGAAGTGCGGGAATACGTTCGGAACAACTGAAGACAATGGCAGGAATCATCCATCGTGAAAAAACTAGTAAGAAGTTTTCAAATGCTCTTGCAAAATTGATTGATATAAAAACAGGAAAGGTTCTTGTAAAAGATCTTCCAAAGCCTCAAATGGCAGCTTTAAAAGAATGGCGACGCGATTATCTTCAAGATACTGCATTACCTTCAAAATTTGTCGAAGAATTTGCAAAACTCACTTCTCAATCAATCCTCGCCTGGCGAGCAGCAAAACAAGATAACGCTTTTTCACAGTTTGCCCCTTATCTAGATCGTATCATTCAAATGTGTCGTAAAAAGGCAGATCTATTAGGCTACAAAGATCATCCCTATGACGCTCTTTTAGATCAATATGAACCCGATATGACAACAAAAGAAGTAACAAAATTATTTCATAAGTTAAGCACCAATTTAACTCCATTGATCAAGAAAATACATTCTTCAAAACAAATCAACGACGACTTTTTGATGGGTGATTGGGATAAAGATAAGCAAATCGCCTTTAGTCATCGATTACTTGATGCAATGGGTTATGATTTAAATTTCGGTCGACTCGATTTTTCAGCACATCCCTTTTCTTCAGCATCACACCCTACTGATAGCCGCATTACAACAAGAATCCATCCTACAAATCTCGTAAGTAATTTCTTTGTCATTTTACATGAAGGAGGCCACGGCCTTTATGAAATGGGATTGCGTAAGGATTACTATGGCTCCCCTTTGGGGCAATCGAGATCGCTAGGGATTCATGAGAGCCAATCTCGCTGGTGGGAGACGCGTATCGGTCAAAGCAAGCCATTTTGGCAGTATTTTCTTCCTTTATTAAAAGAGACATTTAACGGTCGGCTCAATTCCATTACGTTAGAAGACTTTTATCGCGCAGTCAATAAAGTAGAGCCATCTTTTATTCGAGTAGATGCAGATGAACTTACTTATCCCCTCCATGTGATATTGAGGTTCGAATTAGAAAAAGCCCTTATTGAGGGTTCTTTAAAAACGCGTGATATCCCAGAGGCATGGAATGCAAAGATGAAAGAATATCTTGGTATCGTTCCTAAAACAAATAAGGAAGGATGCTTGCAGGATGTCCATTGGTCTATGGGAGGTCTTGGTTACTTCCCCACATATACATTAGGGAATGTATTCGCAGCGAGCTTATTCGAGGCTTTTGCAAAAGAACATCCAGATTGGGAAAAACGTGTCGCATCGGGAGATTTAGCTTTCATTAAGTTGTGGTTGAATGATAAAATTTATCAACACGGTAGGTGCTATTCAAGCCACGAATTACTCAAGAATGCTACAGGTAAGGATTTTTCGGCGGATCCATATTTGGATTATTTAAATAAGAAATATAGCGCAATCTATCGTCTGAAATAGAACAGGATGCCATTAGGGTGAGAGAATTAACCACAAAACTATTAAGAGGGTCCTCTCTTCGTGCCTTTGTGTCTTTGTGTTGAATTTTCTAAACTCATTGTGTATAAGTTGGGTGAGAATTAAACACAAAGACACAAAGACACGAAGAGAGGACCCTCCTTAGAGTCTTAAGAGTTGTGCCTTACAAAAACATCTTTTGTTATTTACCGATAGGGGGTGCCGAGGGCAACTGTCTCGCTTTGTGTTGAATTTTTAACAACCTGCACTGGCACTTGTGGAATCCACCAAGCCCCTTAGCTTGGTAGCAAGAGCATACTTCCCAAAATGGGTGTATTAAATACACTCGCAAAGCTTTCTTCTATCACCTTAGAAAATTTTTCTTTACCATATTCATGCTGCGCACTTTCAATAGTACGGATCGCACTAAGCATTCGATTAAAGCGATCGGGAAGCATCACACGCTCTCTATATAAAATTGCAGGAGTATAGATCAAGAAATTCAAATAATCTCTATCACTTTCATTCCACTCAGACAAATTAATGAATTTGAGAAGAACAAACAACTCAGAATTATAAGCCATTCCTACATCTATTCCATCTTTACATGTGAAACTAAATGAATTTGGTTTTACCATATCAATCAGTTTGAGTTGTAAAAAGAGATAAAATATTTCAATGAAATCTAATCGATGCTCACGCAACAGAACGTTTTTATTCGAGAAAAATATTCTATGTACGAGCTCCATTCCTTTATCTATGAAATTGAATAACTCTTTTTTATTAATTGAAGGAGGGAAATAGAATCCTGATCCTTCGCCTTTCAAGTGTTCCTTAAATTGATCAATAAATGTGGTCGCATGATTTACTTGATGATAGGGAGCTAGCTGATGGAAGAAATCTGTATCGATTGCTAACGTAACAACGCAGAGAGCTTTTTCAAATTCAGATTGATGTTGTAGTTCTTCTAGAACAACACTACGAGCATGCTCACGCCATGATGTTCGATCTTGTAAATTGAACAATAAGTGTTTTTTCTGAACACTTGATTGAGTGTAATCTCTCAAAAATCCTTTGAACTCTTCATTGACAACAGCTTTATTAATAAATTCTTGGCTTATCGGACATGCAAAACGAATATTCTCAATTCGATGATTTTGAACATAAAGATCGAAAAGCTGACTTGGAATATTATGTTGCATGATTGGGTCATAAAGATGTAGAGCATTTTCCTCTAAAACATCCAACACTTTAAACAAAGGACCATTAGGATGACCTTTAAGTAATTTTGTCATCGCAATATAATCTGCTCCCAGTTTACTCCATAGTCGATCAATTTTTTTAGCTTCTTGAAGGTGCTCTGCAGAAACTTTTTGAATAGAATCATGGATTAGAACATCAATAATTGAAACCATTTCTTCCAAGCCCTGCAAGCTGCTATAATAGGCACTACAGACTGTATGAATAATGTCCAATGTATCTACGGCGATGACATTATTCTCTTTTGGAGGATACGCAATCCATTTTTGATAAACCCTGGAATTTAGAACGTCTCTCAGGAAACCCTGAAAATCTACAAAATATTCTCCACAACTTTTTACAGGCTTATTTTGTAACAAATTATGATTATGCGAACTTAGCATGAGTGCCATAAAAGCATCTTTTAGTAGATCTGTAAACTCTTCATCCTTACTATTTCCAACGATATCATGAAAAAATACGTTAAGTTTATTCCCTACAGCTTTTAATATATCAACAGCCGATTCATGAAAAACTCTATCCAACCATTTTTTAACATCAATTATTGGATCTAATTCCTTGGTTTCGCCAAAATAATCTCCAAAATCACATACTAATTTAATATTACGTAATAAACGAGGACTGAAAAAACGAGAGCCATCCTCTTTTCGAATGAAGAACAACTCGTATTCAGTGTCTTTTTTTACTGTCTCTAGATCTATAAATAAGTGTTTTGTTTCTTCAATTTTTGAAGGAGCCTCTTTTCCTACTAGCTTAGGTGCTTTTGCTTTAAACGGAAGCTTTTGCAATTTTCCGAACGTAAGTCCTAATATCCAACGACTTAAAACCTCTTCATCGATTTTACGTGCGATCTTAGATAAATAAAAATCTTGCAATTGCTTAAATTCTTTTAATTCCATCACACTTTGCTTATGTGACTCATGAAATAGGTTGGTATACTTGTCTAGTTTTTTTGCCGCCTCACCGACTAAAACCATGATGGTTTTTATACCTTCAATAGTCTTAGGATCAGACACATAGCTATATTCTTTCTTGTAGAATTGCTTCAGAAAATGTAAAACGACTCGAAATGTTTCACGCACTAATGATACTGTTGTAGTTGCGTCTTGCTCATGCAGCCAGTGGACTGTCTTATAAGCAATTTTCTCATTGTGAAGCACTATTTCATGTTTTTGCGCGACACCAACATCTCTATCTAATTCTAGGTCCGCAATATTAGATAAAGTTTCTACTGCTTCAATAATTGATAGATTAGAGTGGGATTTGGAAGCCATAAAAACCTCGCGAGTAATATTAGTTCTAACTGTTCACAACCCTCACTAATTTAATTATGTCAAATAACCTATTTTTTATACTAACAATAATTTAAATTTTAAATTAATTAATATATTGTAATAAATCAGACTAAGACTTAATCTATATATCTATTAAAAAAATCAATAAAATGAATAGTTTTAATAATATATATAAAAAAATAAATCTATATACTCTTTGGCTTGATGTGCTATTGTGAACATATAATCCTAACTATTTCCAACATACATGGTGTAATAATATGAAACTGATCGCCCTAATATTGACTTTTGTAATCCAACTAAGCTCCGTACATAGCCTTGAAGGATCCAAGCCCGTTCCATTCCCAACAGAAGTAAAATTTACAGAAAGACGTTACCCCTTCCACACACATTATAAATTAGAATCTCCTGAAGGACATCTTGGAGAGATAATAAGAGAAAAAATGGATGTTAAGTCGCACTTTTCTTTCTATGGTCACAGAGATGATCACGAGCTAATTGCTATCGCCTCAGTGAGATTCTTCACTTTGGGTCAACTTTTCAAATGGTCAAATATCATTGACATCTACTCCCCAAGCAATGAGCTTCTAGGCAAGATCAAAGGGTGCTTCCTAACCACTTCTCCAGCAAAATTTGAATTTTATAACAATTCAGAAGAGCTTTTAGGAATAGCTCTAATGGATGAAGATTCAAGAGGATTCAACCTCCTTTCTCCGATTGATAATTTTATCATTGCTCGATATACCAGAATAATTAATGAAGATGGATCAGAATATTGGCTACTAAATATTTACCAACCCGACATCATCCCTTCATCATTTTACTCGTTATTTGGGGCTTTTATTTTTGATAAAGAAGAAGATCGTCCTGGAACAACAGCCGAAAATTAACTTTTTTTAAGATGTCTATTGACGAAATAAGTTCAAAACAGATATAACTCATACTTCATTTTATACGGAAGAGTGGCAGAGTGGCCGAATGCGTCTGTCTTGAAAACAGAAGTCGGGCAGCCCCCGACCGTGGGTTCGAATCCTACCTCTTCCGTACTTTTTTTCTTTCAATAGAAAAAAGGTAAAATATAAAGTGAACAAAATATATCCCCCCATTTTTTCCTTTCCTCCAAAATAATAATTCTTTAGATTCCTTTTAAAATCTCAATATTGGAATCTATGGCGACACATCCCCTCACAATCGTTTGGCTAACTAATTGTTTACGTGTAGAAGACAATCCAGCACTACATGCCGCCTGCGAACGTGGTCCTGTTATACCCATTTTTATTTACTCACCAGAAGAAGAAGGCAATTGGCCTCCAGGTGAGGCCTCTCGCTGGTGGCTACATCACTCATTAGAAAGCCTCAGCAGCACTCTTAATCAAATGGGATTGCCACTCATCATTCGTCAAGGAAATACTCTAAATATATTGAAACAATTGATCATTGAATCCAAAGCAGATGCAGTCTTCTGGAATCGTCGTTACGAACCGTTCGCCATCGAGAATCAAGCCTTGATAAAACGTGAGTTACATAATATCAATATTAAATCACAATCTTTTAACTCTTCATTATTATTTGAACCATGGACCGTTGCAAATAAGCAGGGAAAACCCTTTCAAGTCTTCACTCCTTTCTGGAAAACATGCCTTGAAATGAATCATAAACAAACTCCTCTGCCTATCCCTACAGTTAATTTTAAACTAAAACTGACCATCAATTCCGAACAAATAGGTAATCTAAAGCTGCTGCCTAAAGTCAACTGGGACATTGGCTTAAAAAAACAATGGAAAGCAGGTACAAACGAAGCCAAAATAAAGCTTTCTTCTTTCATAAAAAATAGCATATCAAGTTACAGCATAATGAGAGACCGTCCTGATACAGAAGGTGTTTCACTTCTTTCCCCCTACTTACATTTTGGAGAAATAAGCCCTCGTATGATATGGAGCTCCGTTCTTGATAATTTTTCATTGAATGATCCAATTGCCACCGCCTATTTAAGGCAACTTGGATGGCGTGAATTTGCACATCATCTCCTTTTTCATTTCCCTAACACACCTGATTTTCCTTTAAGAAGTCATTTTGCAAGTTTCCCCTGGAAAAAAAACTCTGAATATCTAAAAGCTTGGCAAAAGGGCCTCACTGGTTATCCTATTGTAGACGCGGGTATGCGACAACTTTGGCAAACAGGTTGGATGCACAACCGAGTAAGGATGGTTGTTGGTTCATTTTTAGTTAAAGATTTACTTATTTCCTGGACCGAGGGAGCTCGATGGTTCTGGGAGACTCTTGTAGATGCCGATTTAGCAAACAACACTCTTGGATGGCAATGGGTTGGTGGCTGCGGAGCTGATGCCGCCCCCTACTTTCGGATTTTCAATCCAATCACTCAAGGTGAAAAATTTGATCCTAATGGAGAATACGTAAAAAAATGGATACCGGAATTAACTCAATTACCAACAAAATGGATACACCAACCCTGGAATGCCCCTAAATCAGTATTAGAAAATGCGAGCGTAATCCTTGGTAAAACATATCCATTTCCAATCGTTGATCATGCGATTGCCAGAGTTGAAGCTCTTAATGCTTTTTCATCAATTCGAGATATACCACGCTTGGTCTAAAACTTGAAATTTGGAACGCGCGTGCGGTTGGGCGATCGAAAGTCACCCAATATTATTAAATATGGGGTGACTTTCGATTGCTCAACCCCGGGGCTTTGACGCAGCAAAAAATTAACAATTCTACCCGATCGTGGGATAGATTAATTTCTGATACTCAGCAGATAACTTATATTTTCGTCCTTTATTTGATGAATCAACCATAGTTAGGAAGCCACTTTCAACCCAACTTGCACATAGGGCCGCACTTGTACGTGGTTTAAATCCAAATAATTCTCCGATCTGCCGACTAGTAATTGTCTCAAATTCTTGAAATAATTCAAGCGCCTTGCGTTGTTTTGGATCAAGCTTCCTAATTCGAGCACTTAGATCGGGTGAACCTTGTGTTCCGGCTTCATCCATACGTTTTAAAACATTTTCAAATGAAACAGCCATTCCTTCTACAAAATATTCCACCCATTTTGTGATATCTGCTTCAGCACGGCCTAGATAGTAATTATGAGATTCTCCAATGGAAATTGCTTCGTAGTAAGCACCTAGATTCCGAGCATAGTATTCTTCTAATGAATAAAGCCCCTTTAAATCATACCCTCCTAAGTGTAGAATTAGGGTGGTAAGTAATCTCGCTGTTCTACCATTTCCATCATAATAAGGGTGGATAGTTGCAAACTGATAGTGAGCAATTCCTGCAATAATAGGGCAAGGCAGTATCTCAGTTTTTTTATTAATCCAATCTACCATATCTGTCATCATGCTTTTTACGTCTTTAGCCTCGGGAGGCATATAGACAATCGCTTTTGTTCTTCCATCTCGAATAACATTCTGTGCATCTCTATATGCAGTTGGTTTCGCATTTCCTTTGCCATTGGCCATCACGAGTGCATGGAGTGTCTGGATCATTTTTTCTGTAATGTTTACACCTTGTGCTGCCCATTTTTCTAATTGAGTTAAGGCAGCATAATAGCCTTTTACTTCATGCTCATCGCGTTCACGGCCCGGAAAATGACCATGGTGCTTTAAAACTTCTTCTACTTGATCCGGATCCAGCCTATTTCCTTCAATCATCGTCGAATAATGAGTGGTATAAAGGCGTGCTGTTTCTCTCAAAGAACTAAGAACTGTTGGCGTTAAGGGCAAATGCAATATTTTTTGTTTTGATGCCTCAATCCGAAGCAGGCAATTCATGGCTTTTAATGAAATGGTATAGTTTGGTTTAAACTTTATCAGCATAATAACGGCTCTTTATCTGCATTAATTTTTATCATATTATGCAGATAAAATGCAGAAAAAGCAAACGTTTTTCATCATCAAATATGAAAATTAGAATGACCCTTATATTATCGAATTCGTTCTTATTCGATAGTATACCAACCTCTAGTTAAAATTTCCCATTTTGACTAGAGGCTGGTATAATGCGATTTACTGAGATTTATATTCAATTTAACAGAGAATGGGAACGAGTTTCTTAGGTTTCATCGCACAAATGAATTAAAAAAAATGTAAATTAATGAAGGCCCTCTTTGGAGTTATGTTTCATATATATATATAAAATTTTTGCTAAACAAAATTTGAAAAATAAGGTAGCATATACGACTTATTTTAAAATGGTTCCATTCGTAAAATTTGGAATCGAAAAATGTTTTTTTCATCCCGATAAATAATAATATTATGCCATCTACACATGCAATGAATAAATGGAATCGACAATGATCCTTAAATGGTTTTCTAGAATATTCTCTCTCCTTTTGAGTGTGCACTTTTGTGTACATTCAATCGTTGCAGATGATCTTTCTAGTATCATCACTGACACAAATAGTAAACTCATTGTAGATTGTGTCGAGCCTCTTCATGGCGATTACCGTGAATATGCAACCGATCATATCGCAAAAGTCCCAGATTCTTTTCCAATCAATCGTCAATATAGCTCTAATGAATGGAAAATATTTCCTCAAGTATTCCTTGTATTTGGAGATGATCCTCTAGAACAAACTCTAGAATCTCCAACTGCTTCTCAAGATAAAGTTTGTGCTTTTGCCGGTGATTCCTCTGGTGACACACTGAAATATTCTGGTTGGAAAAATCATGGGGGACCACCAACAGATCCTTTAATTATCGACCCTACTGAAAAATACTCCATAGCCAATAATTATCGAATTAACAATCGACTTAGCTACTCAGGAGACACCTGCGAAATCGTTTTAGGCGATGGAACAAAACGTATATATCAAAAAACCTCAAAATTTCCCTCTTTAATCATTGGAGAAGATCTTGCATCTTCTCTAAAAAATAAAGTAAAGAATCCTGAACTTTTTCACCTCACTCACGAAGTACTTCCAAACGGAAATCAGGCCTTCTTTTCTTATACCGATGAAAATGATCTAAAATCGATAGACATCAAAAATTCAACTCAAACTAAAGACCTATTCTGGGTGCGTTTTGATTATGACATCAATGATGAAAAACGAATTCTTCGTTTACACACAAGTGATGATTCATTAATTGAATATGATTTTTCTCCTTATGAACTTTCAAATGGTTCTAAATCCTACCATTTGACCCATGTAAAAGGAACTCCCCTCTCATCCATCACCTACGATTATAATACCAATAATGAGAAGTGCGTTCTTGTAAGAAAAAAAGCTACCGATAAACCAACGACTGAAATCGAATATGATGACTTACGTCGTGTAAAATCCATAAAAAAATCAACCTCCATCAAAGGTGATCCTGAAGCTCAATTTACTTTTGCATATGGCGATAACTATACTGATGTATTCAATAACGGTTTGAAAAATCACTACGAATTCGATAAGAACGCACAACCCATTGCTTTAAAGAAATTCGATCAAGAAGAGCATGTTTTTTACGAAGAAAAGAATTTCTGGGATAAAACTGAGGGAAAACCAGAAGTTTTAATTGCAAAAGCTATTCTGAATGATCATGGTGAGATTCAATCGTACAAAATCTTTGAATACGATGCTAATGGCAATGTGATTGAAGAAAAAGAATACAAATCTAATGATCCATTAACTTCTCCATTACAAATTGATTCTAATGGGACATTGATCAATCCGAATGACCACGACTGCAACATTAAATCATTCACATATTCAACCGATGGATTAAATCTTCTACTAAGCTCGGATAATGGTCAAGGCGAACAGACATTTCATCATTATAAACCTTCTACCAATCTCCTCATCAAAAAAGTCATCAAACAAGATGGCAATATCAAAAAACGTGCTTTCAACTTCTTAAATGAAGATGGATTATGCATTCAAACAATTGAAGACGACGGATTCAAAGGCGACTCCATTCAAGGGATCAGCTTATCCGATGATGTTAATGAACATTCACTTACACCTATTGATCAATTTGAAGTCGCACTAAATGAAATTATTAATCCATCTGGTTTCGAGCCAAATGAAATAGGTGATGATTTACTAATAGATCCATCACTTTCATGCAAAATGCCAAAACTAGGTCCTCGTGGTCCTACTGGTCCAACAGGTGCGACTGGTCCTAAAGGTGATACAGGTCATACTGGTCCAAAAGGTGATCAAGGAAAAACAGGTCCAACAGGTCCAAATGGAAAGAAAGGAGACACGGGTCCAACAGGTCCATGTTGTCCAGGACCTACAGGGCCATCTGGAATACCGGGTGTCACAGGACCAACTGGACCTGTAGGAACAGGACCAACGGGTCAGCGTGGTCCCACAGGTGAAACAGGACCAATGGGTCAAACAGGACCGACTGGACAGACAGGACCAACCGGTCTTCCTGGTCCAACTGGACCGACTGGTCCTACTGGACCAACAGGCGCGACTGGACCAACCGGTCTTCCTGGTCCAACTGGACCGACTGGTCCTACTGGACCAACAGGCGCGACTGGACCAACCGGTCTTCCTGGTCCAACTGGACCGACTGGTCCAACAGGTCCGACAGGCCCAACAG
>JACDES010000039.1:0-12069 GCA_013816265.1 Parachlamydiaceae bacterium
GGCCCTTCAGGCCTAACGCAAGGAACTTTTCTTAAGTGAATGTGGGTAAAAGAGTGGGAAAGGAAAAAGGCTATTCGCCAATTTTTTTCTCTTATTTTGACAGCATTGGGCTTTGAACAGACGCTCTCCGAGCTAAAGAAGAGTCGACAGACTTTTATCTTACCTAATTTACCTTATATAACCCCTCTCTGCCTCCCTGTCTCCCCGTCTCTGCGTTGAATTCAATTAAAGTACATACACATGTTTTTTAAATCCCTCATTTTTTGCATTTTAGCTACTTGTGGGTAAAAGCATGCGCTTTGCTGCGACCTGGACTATTTCATGCCTGCCCTACAGGCCTAACGCAAGGAAACTTTCTTAAAAAACGTAACAGAAAAAGAAATTAGGCGATTATGCTATTTTTTCTTATTTTGACAGCATTGGTTCAAAGCCCGGAGTAACGTAAGGAAATCCGGGAAAAATAGAAAAAAAATAAAATCCCTTTATTGGTATTAAATGAGATGTCTCTAAGTTCTGGCTTGTATAAATTGTAGCGAAAATGAAAGCGAAAGAGGGCTTTCATTTTTTGCTACAGTCTCTTTCTTATTTTAACAGGATTGTATCGTAACTTAGGAAAATTACAGTATTGCTAGCAAAATTATCCAGGCTAGTATATGTTTTTTTTCAGCAATTAAATAATGAGGTTTTCAATGTTTTCTAAGATTATTTTTAATTTTGCTATCTTTTCAGTATTACTTCTTAATAGCACTCTAGTCGGATCGAATATTTCTGATCAAAATCGAAAAGCTTATGAGTATTTAGATAACTTAGCAATAGCTGCAGGAACGGATAAAAGTTCTACATTTCACAATTACACTAAAGTTTATGCAAAATATTTTGACTCGTTGAGAAATGATAAAATCAAATTTTTGGAAATTGGGATAAATAAAGGATTTTCTGCAAAATTATGGGAGTCCTATTTTACAGATGGTGATCTTCATTTTGTTGATATTGATAAAATTAACATCCAATACTATTCACCAAGGGCCCATTATCATTTTGTAGATCAAACAAACTTTACAGATTTGACAAAACTTGTAAAAAGTTTAGGTGGCAATTTTGATATCATTATTGATGATGGTGGACATACAATGCATCAGCAAATTATGAGTTTTCAAACTCTTTTCCCATATGTGAAAAATGGTGGTATTTATGTGATCGAAGATTTACACACTTCTTATTGGCAAGAATATGGTGGTGGTGGACAAATTGGTGCGCCAGCTCGCGGCAAAGGAACATGTATAGAATTTCTTAAAGAGAGAATCGATGATCTAAATTATACTGCCGGAGTTACTGCTTGTGCAGATTTTGATAAGGTACCGTATGATAAAAAAAAGAAATTAAATTATTACCATCGTAATATCGACTCAATACATTTTTATCAAAGCCTTTGCATAATTATAAAAAAGTGAGCTCATAACCTGACTTTTGTTTTTTTTGGCAATTGAAGTTGATTCTAAAGATCACAAATTACATTGTCAAAAAAAACCAAAACTACGGGTTAAATGGAAATTAAGAAAATGTGGTTTTGAAATAATAAAATGTGGTTTTTATGACACATGAATATCTTTTGTGGATTTCGCTTTTCCCTTATGCCTTTCATATTTTTGAAGAAACCATCCTTAAATTGGAAACATTGGTCCGAAACAACCTTAGGATTAATAACATTAAGTTGGACCGACTTTTTTGTCGCAAATGCCGCAGTAATTATTACAGGGATTTGCGGGGGTATGGTAGGATGGAAATTACCGTGTTTTGCATTAATCCTGCCTGCATTACAACTTATTAATGGTATTGAATTCCATATTCTCCCAACCATAATTCAAAGAAGATTTTCACCCGGGGTATTAACAGCAATATTGTTATTTTTGCCAATCGCTATTTGAACTAAATGTCCGATCAAAATTACCCGCTGTAACACATTCGTTATTAATGTTTTAGGATTAAATTTGAAAAATTTACTTTCTGTATATGAATTGCTAACATCTTCTTAACACAACGATGTTAATATTATTTTAGAAACAATTATTAATATTGCAAATCCAACTTATTGAGGTTTTATAGGAATTTTAAAAAACTAAGGAGATTATATGACTACTCCAATATCTTCAAGTCAACCAAATACTGGAAGAAGTCCAGTTGCTGATCTTATCTACATTCAGTACATCAACTATTTTAATGACATAAACACGAAAGTTCATGCACTTGATCAATTATCTGGTGATAAAAGAAATCAAGCTAATGTTATTAAAGACAGAGCACAACTTGTTACTCTCCAACAACAACTATACCCCATCTATATAAGTCAATATGGTAACTCAAATGCAACGGTTGATAGCTTTAAAACCGCCGTTGCTTCTATTGAGAATAGCGTATTAACTGCCTATAATGATGCTATGAGCATACCTACACCTTTACCGACGGTACCGACTACTCCACCTTTGCCTACACCAATTGATACCTATACAAATAATCAACCCACTCCAACAACAACACCAACACCCACCCCGAGTCCAACACCTCCAGTAATTACCCCAGTAATTACTCCAACGACAGCTTCAGGAAGAAGCCCTGAAGCCAGTCAGATTTACAATCAATATTTAACATATTACAATGATATTAATACAAAAATTACTTTGTTGGATCAACTACCTTACAATCAAAGAACACAAGCTAATGTTATCCTCGATAGGGCAAAAATTGTTTCTTTGCAAAAAGATCTTTATACCTTATACACCAACCAGTACAATAATTCTAATGCTACTCTCAGTACTTTTCAAAGTGCGTATGCTGTTATTCAAAACAACATTGCATTAGCTATAAATGATGCTACTAACACATCTTCTACCACACCAGTGACTCCTCCTGTAACTACCAACCCAGCGCCCACACCAACCCCGACCGCAACACCACCACCTACTACAACCCCAACCCCAACCACACCTGTAACTCCTGTAGCGCCTGTTACAACAGGTACTGCACCTCCAGTTAATGTTGTCAATAGCACCTGGTACTTAACTTGGACAAGCTGGGATTATCCAATCCCTGACGGTGTTAAATTAGTGGATATATTTGTTGGTAATATGCGCGTTGATTCAAGCGGTAACCCAGTAATCGACGGATTTGGTACAATGTCCCAAAATATATCTTTGATGGATAATTTTATCAAAGCATGTCATGCGAAAGGAATTGCTGTTAAGATGTCACTTGGAGGAGGTGGAGGGTCCTACGACAACTGTTGGAACGTTTTAACCAACAGTAATGTTGCCGGCTTTGCACAAGCTTTAGCTAATTTCTGTTATTTGCATGGAGCAGATGGTATCGATTTCGATGTTGAAAACTTTACATCGGCGCAAGATAGACCTGCCCAACAAGCGCTTGTAGGAATGCTAATAAAAGATTTTAAAAATATAAATCCAAATTTTCAAACTAGTCTTTGTACAAATGCGGGTTTTGGCCCTTACTATCCTTGGCCAGGCATTGTTCAAAACATATTAAATGCAGCAACAACTACGGCTCTAGCAACAAATAAAAAAACATGTGCGCTTGATCGCCTGTATATTATGTCTTACTTTAATTCTTTATCCGATGAACAAGGTTGGATTAATGGTTGGGCGGATATGATGAAGACAAACTACGGATTTACTCCTGCACAAATAACTGTGGGATTAAATTCCGAAACTACATCATATGATGTGAATGCTTTTGCAAAGTGGGCTGGAAGTAAGGGATTTAGTACGGCTGTATGGCCTTATAATCCTGCAATTTCTGCTCAATCTAACCAGCTAACCAATTCGGTACTTAATGCTTACAAGAGTTGATTAACATTCACCATAGCCGGCTTAAAACTTGAAATTTGAGAGGGCTACGGTATAGATAAAATAATAACAATAAACGAGAGAGTTGAAACTCCCTCTTTTTATTTAAAGTAATCTAAAAACATACTATTTAATGTACAACGCTTAATTTATTATTATATTTTTTATAGGGAATGAACGAGAAAAGTATTATTAAATAAGTTCATGCATTTCTAAACATTTTTAAGAAGAAAAACTTTGATAAATCAGTCTTTGGTGTAGCTTTCAAATATCTTTCCAATTTCGTAATATTGACAATAATATAGAATTTCTCTAACCTTTTCTCAGTTTAAAAATTAGCACTTGAGAGATTCTATGAAAATGAAAAATGTCTTATGTTTTGCTTTCTGCATGTTGATTATGATGTCTTTACAGTGTGATAAACTAGCGGCATCTAAATGGATTTTATCTCAAAGCCATCTTTATCCACCATCCCCCCCAAACTGTGCATCAATGCCTTATCTGGTCACTAGTGGAAATAACAAAACGGTTGCCATTTGGTTCGATGGTGGCGGACAACCTTTAGGGTATGGTTCCATGCATTCTGCGACATTAGACTCAAATCTTGTAGATAATCAAGGCGAGTTAAATTGGAATTATACATCCCCAGTTGCATACAATGTATTACTCCCTTTTACAACACAAACACATCCTGTTGGAATTGATGCTCAAGGTAATGCACTAACTGTTTGGACTGATAATGATAATAATATTCTCGTGAGCCGTCTTCCTGTTTTGGAATCAAATTGGAATACATTTCCTAATCCCATCAATAATAAATTAAACAATACTTCATCAAAAGTAAGCAATCCTTATATCTCAGTGGCACCCAATGGAAATGCAGTTGTATTGTGGACCAAAACAATCAATTCAATGAATTTTCAAACTGTAGCCAATGTATACAATGCCCAAACAAATGCCTGGAAAGGTGAAAGAGTTGTATATGAAGGTTCAACTGACGAGCTATCAAATATTAATCACGTCGCTGTTGACGAAGTAGGCAATGCAATTGCGGTCGTCACAACTCCAAATCGATTTCTGAAAACATCGGTGTTAAACTTTGAGACCAATAACTGGACTAGTATAAAACCTCTTTTATTGGATGCTACCAACGCTCAGGTAAGTGCAACGATGGATTCCGAAGGTAATGCAACTTTAGTTTGGATTGATGATTACAATATGGTTTATGGTATCTCATTGCTTTCAAAACAACTGAATTATAGTAATAAATTTTTATTATCAGAAAATGGCAATACCTTTTTCTCAGTTCCTGTGATAAAAAATGATGCCCAAGGAAATGCTATAGCTGTTTGGCCTGAGAATTTAGAAGGACTCGGGTCTGCTAGATATTCTAGAAAAACAGGTAAGTGGACTATTTTAGCACCACATGATTTAGTAAATAAAATTCCCGTCAATATAAGTTTATCTGTTGATGTACATGGAAATGCTGTAGCTACCTGGGCTATTTATAGAGCAGCAACTGAATTTATTCAGTCTGCAGTTCTTCCATTGGGTTACCCAACCTGGCAACAACAAACGCAATTATCACCGAACATGGAGCAAAATCAAAATCCCCATGTTGTGATAACTTCCTCAGGAACTGTGGTAGTTGTATGGGAAAATGATATTGGACAATTTCTCTCTGGAATAATAAATTCATCCGTAAATTTGCATCTTTTTCCATACCAACCTTATGTTGCCCCTCTAATAAAAGAGATTCTTCCTTTACATCCTAGATCCTTCCGTATAAAAGTGATAACCAATCATTATCTTTCACAAAAAGAATATGTCCATAGGCTAACTTGGGTTTCAAGTCTTGATCAATTAACGACACATTATAAAATTTATCGAAATGGTAAGGTAATCGATACAATTAAAGCTGAAGGACATACTTTTACTTATGAAGATCGTAGTCGCACTAAGTACAAAAAAGAAGCCTATGGTCTTACGGCTGTTGTTAAATCGGGAAAAGAAAGTTTGCTTATTAAACCAAAAAAACAGTAGATATTAAATTAAGATTTTAACAAAAAATAAAGACAACTAAAACAATTTTGATAAGGGTAATATAATGAAATTAAATAGATACATATTAACAATCGTGTGTGTTATTTGCTCACACTTGATTTATGGAAATGTATTAAACGCATCTCCAGTAAGTAATTTCATCACACGCATTCAAAGTATTGTCATACCTAGTTACCCTGGGGCATATAACCCAACTTTCATTGAAAATGAAAATGGATATTTAATGGCATTTCGGCACGATAAATATAAACTCCCTATGTCAACCTATCTCACAGAATACTATCAACATATCAGCCTTGTCCAACTCAATTTAAAATTTAAACCGATTAGTAAACCTATCCTTTGCAAAGAGCTGGGGAATTATGCATATGATCCAAGATTAATACGTGTTAATAATGTCATCTACATGACTTTTACTTCTCCATTAACTGGAGCAAAACATTCATGTCTAAATTCAAGAATTTGCTTAACACAAATATATCAAATTGGTAATAGAATAAAAATTGATTTTCCGATGCCACTAAACGTTAAATTCCAAAATATATGGGAAAAAAATTGGATCCCTTTTGATTATCAAAATAATTTATTATTAACATATTCCATTAGTCCTCATTTTGTTTTAAATCCTTCTTTATATGATGGTTTTTGTCCCATTTATTCATGTTCAAATCCGACGATTCAGTGGAATTATGGAACCATTAGAGGCGGAACACCTGCAGTATTAGTTGATGGTGAATATCTTGCTATTTTTCACAGCGCTGTAAACGACCCTGTCACAAAACGCTATACATATTATTTGGGAGCTTATACATTTGAAGCTGAACCACCTTTTCGCATCACAAAAATTTCTGCGGAACCCTTTTCTCATCCTGATTTTTATACGACGCCACCATGCCCTCTTACAACAGCACGCGTTTTATTCGCAAGCGGACTTGTCGTGAGAGATAACTCAATATTTGTTTGTTATGGGGAAAATGATTGTGCAATTAAAGTGATGGAAATAAATAAAAATGCTTTGTACGAAAGCTTGGTTCATGTTCATAACCAAACTATCCAATAATATTTTTGCGGTATTTAGACGACCTGGGATCATGGATGATATTACTTCTAAAAAATGTCATAAAAAGCCTGAGTTGATTTATTTGTTTCTGTCTGTAGAATCAAAAATTGCAGTTATCCACGCGCGGTCCAAATTTCAAGTTTAAGATCATGCGTGGCATAAATATAAGCAGACTTGCTTATATTTAAATGCAATCTTAACTGCGCCCAGAATTAGATTTTATTGGAAACAACAGGCACTAGGCTTTTTAGAAGACCTTTTTTATCCAGTTTTACAACCCAAACTTGATTGTCTTCTCTTCCATAAACCACCCAAATATATTTTTCGTCTATTAGTAAACCACAAGGAAAAATTACACTATTTTTTTGGGCGGTTTGCCCTGTGTAAAAATTCTTTCCTACGATAGGCTGAGGACTTATTTTTTTAATATCAAATGGGTGATTAGGTGAGAATGTATAGGCTCCCATAAAATAATGACGGATATTCCGTCCATTTGATTGAAGGCTTTCCATTTTTATTGATGAGTGAAAAAATGATATATAACAGTTATTATCAATCAGTGCAGGAGTTCCACCTCTGATTGGTCCCCAACCCCATTGAATTGCACCTTTTGTCAATGCAAAAGTCTGACATTTATCTTTACCTGTTATTTGAAAAATTCGATGTGGGGCTATACTATAAGCTAATAATAAATTCCCTTTATATTCAAAAGGGACCCAATTTTTTTGTGTTTCTCCACCCCTTACATTTACGTCAAAGTTAGTGATGCAGTCATTCGATACAAGAGAAAAATTCTCTCCATCGTAATGAATCTCCGCTATGTATACTCTGCGGACCTTATTAGCTATAGATACAAAGTCATTATAAATCATAAAAAGCTTATCTTGAATTGTTATAAGACGTGCATCTTGAGCATCGATAGCATTAGGAACTAATACAATTTGAGGCTTGCTTGCTAAATTGAATTCTTTATCTAGCCACACAAGTCCAATCGTTTGACCTGCTAATTTTTGTTTTCGTCGAAAGCTCAACAACATTTTTCCATTCCATTGGACAATGGAAGGATTAAATGCCCTTGGATATCCTGGAACTTCAATCTCTTTAGTCATTAAAATAAAATCTTGAGTCTTTGCTTCTAAGTCTACGAGTTCGATCGTATTTTGCGGATTCGGATTTATATTATTGAAGGTATTATTTATAGAAAATGATTTTACAGGCAAACAAATTACAATAATTGTCAGTGTATAAATAAATATTTTTTTTAGTGTTGACATTGTTAAAAAACTCCATTAATATTTTTGTTTTGGTATAGATACATATTTATATTGTTACATATACGATACTATTCAACTGTTATTTTTAACAATACCTCTGACTACTTAAAACTTGGAATTTAAACAAGCTGTGGTATAATTTCAGTTCATTTTTTGTTCAGTTTGTGGTTGATTAGGAATTGGAAATATAGTTTTACAATTTTTCTTAAGTTCTTCCAAAGTTTTAAGTTTACTTGCTACATATTTGACATGGTTGTCATCAATTTCATAGAAATTTTTCAAACCACTTCCTTTACCAGTATCTGAGACATTAAAATTAGAGTTGTAATTAGAAGCAACAGGATTAATAACTCCATATTGTCTAATTCCTGGAATAAAATGAAGTTCAATGTCAATTGGGAATACAATATCATCATCTGTCGTAAAATAATTTAATATTTTTTTCATTCCCCTTTCAGAAACAATCATAGATGCCATTCCATATCGATATCGTATGAGTTGAATATTTTTGGAAATATTTTCTCGGTGAAGATAATATTCTAAAGAATGTGGAAGGGGATATTTTTTATGATTAGGAAAACATTGGTTATAAGTAACTAATCCACGTTCGTTGATGAAATCCAAATCGGTATACAAAATATCCCATTCAGGATCCAATACATCAAGCTCTCCGATTAGACCCGTAAGAACTTTAGGATCACGCCATATTTCTACGTCATCTTCTAAAACCCAAATAGTTTTTAAACTTCTCTTAATAGCATCTTGATAGATGGACAAATGACTCAGCATACATCCTAATGCACCTACATTAAGATCAAGAGTACAGTACTGCATAATGGTGGGAACATCAAAATCCATTCCTAATACCGCTGAAAAGCGAGTAAAATCCACTCCATGGTAATAAAGAATTGTTTCCATCCGATGCCATTTCTCAGGGCGCACATTTAGATTTATCAAATAGACACCATTAACACCTTTGATAGATGATCGTGGTTCATGTGGATGTGGCTTAAAAAGGGTTTCAAAAGGTTTACAATCAAGAGGTGTTGAAAAAAACACCAAAAGTATTGTAAGGCATAGATTACGAATCAACAAGTTATACATTTACTCAGTCCTTAGTTATTATGCATTTATACCATGCGGGGGTATAACACAGCCCGCTTATAACTTGGTATTTGAATGGGCCTTGGAATAATTTTCATTTGTTAAATTATTTGATTTGCCAAAAGTTTTCTTCAAAAACAAAAACTTTACTATATTTTTTACAATAATCTTTAATCGCCTTCTGAATTTGTTTAGTGTCTTCTGCATCTTTTGCAAAAAGATTTCCACATATTACACCGTCTGGTTTAACATAAGGATTCCAAGCTAAAAGGTCACAATATACAGCCTTGTACGTGTGATCTCCATCGATATAAACCATATCTACTTGTTGATTAAAATAATTTTGAAAAATCTTACTAGCACTTAAACTTGTCATTCTGATTGGAACAATCCGATTTGTCAAATTCACATGGACAACATTGGATAAGAATTTTTCATAGTTATTTCTGGTATTTTTATATGTATGTCTGGGATAACCAATCCATGAATCTACTGCAAAAACTTTTCCACCTTTTGGAAGAACACTTGCCATAAATATTGTGGATTCACCATACCAACTGCCTATTTCAATGATGGTTTTTATTTTATTCTTTTCAATAATTGAAGCCAATGGAGTCTGATTTTTAAATAAATCGCTTTGTGAATAAGGAACTAATTTAGCCCCTATATCATACGGAGAACATTTTTTTTGTGCACTAATTGTTGTGACAAACATACATTGGAAAACTAAGAAAAGTTTGATTAAATTGATTCTACTCATTTTATCTCCGGTTATTATCGTCAATAAGTCTGTTCGCATCTCAATAAAAATTTATTAAATGCTACCTAGTCAGTAAAATTATAATTGGATTAATTATTGATGAATTTTTTCAAATTTTCATTCAAGAAAAAAAATTAATGAAAAAACGAGATTACTTTCTCAAAAGCGGACTTAAAAGCCAAGAATTTTCCTACTTCCTTTTGTTAAATTTTTCCAGATCTTTAATATAAAGTACGTTGAATCTATAATTTTCTAAAAAAACAACGCTACACTAGCTAGCAAGGTTATAGGCAATTTTCAAATTAGTCATATTTAAAAAGAAATGCGTAAAGAAAATATTTGAGAATAAAAAATTAATCAGAGAAAAATACAGTAAACCAAAATATCATGTTTTGACAAAGAATTTGATTTATTCAAAAATCTCGATTGTATTATACACTTCCTAGGAATATATCATCAGATTTTGATGAAGGAAGTTCGAATTTTATTACAAAGTATTAATACTCAGAAAGAAGGTTTATCTCACAAATGAGTATTTGACAACCGATACGATAGTAGTGAATGCTTAAATCATTATGTGTTCGCCTCCAACCGACTGAGAGATCGTTCAATACAATTATATTGAATGTATGAGATCCAATACTGCGGATACAGTTATTAAAGCAGTTGCAGCTATCATTCACCTTGCATACCACAGATTTATAAGACGAACCAAAAAGAATGCGTTTGATATCCACCATATTTTTAGGAGCCAGATGAAGAACTCAATTTTTATCTTTTTTCTCTTGATTTATTCAACTTTCTTAACCGCTAGTGCTATTTATGATAACCATCTGTTGGAATTATCACAATACGGCAATACAACAGTCTCTACTGAAATTCAAGAGAGAAGAATAGAACCTCAAGATACGTTGTCGCATGATAATATTATTTCTACCTTTGTAGGAGCTACAACTAATAATAAAGAAAGAAAATTAACATTTAATGTTATATCGTCTACGAACGGTGTTGGCTTAGAAGTAGATCAAAAAATTATGACAAACGCTTTGAAAATTTTAGGACATAATGTTCAAAGTTATGGATATAGAAATAAACAGATTCCACCCAAGGCTGATATTAATATTTTTTTTCAAGCATTTAAATCCGATTGGTTCTCATCTGCAAATCAAAATTGGTTCGTACCTAATCCAGAATGGTATATACATGGGGCTAATGCAATTAATGATATAGATTTGATACTTTGTCGAACAAAAGAGGTTGAACGAATTTTTTCACAGTACACCAAAAACACTTATTTTCTGGGGTTTACTAGTAAAGATTGTTATTCCCCGCACCTATCCAAAGATTTTCAATCTATACTCCATTTGGCAGGTAAAAGTGTAGCAAAAGGCACTTCCAAGGTTGTAGAAGTATGGCGTTCTAATCCTCAATTTCCTGTTTTACACCTTATTACGCAAAGAGATGTTATTGAATTAAATCAATCAAATTATCATCTATTACCAGGTCGACTAGATGAAGAGACTCTACGTATGTACCAAAATACTTGTGGTATCCATTTATGCCCAAGCGAAACAGAAGGATTTGGCCATTACCTAGTTGAATCTATGTCAGCAGGCGCGGTGGTGGTAACGACAAATGCTCCTCCCATGAACGAATTTATTACAGATCCTCGCTGTCTCGTTAAATATGAAAAAACAAAAAAACAAAGGTTTGGAATCAATTATTACGTTGATCCAAAAGATCTTGAAAAGGTCATTAGTAACTTATTAAAACTGTCCCCAGAAGAGTTGAGAGCCATTGGCAAAAATAATCGAAAAGTATTTTTAGAAAATGAAAAAATGTTTCATATTAGGCTAAAAAAGCTTTTGGAAAGCGATTTGATGCTAAAGGAAAAAACAACTACGATCATTAATTAAGTTAACTATACTGGTCGTCATCAAACTGCGAATT
>JACDES010000039.1:12079-26178 GCA_013816265.1 Parachlamydiaceae bacterium
ATTTGGACCTGCGCCAAATTCGCAGTTTGATGACGATTGCAGTATAAAGTTATTACCCACTTCACAGATTTTTAGGAGTGAATTTATTATTAGTGGGAGATTGAATTCCCTCAAATTGATTCTAAGTGGTATCTGTGATTAATGTGATACATATCAAATAGAATTCCAATGCTTAACATTTAGCACTAAATAATTTATGCATTATTAACCTCTTTTAATTAGACTCTGAATGGTCAATTACAATTACTACATTTTTAAAGGAAAAGAAATGAAAAACCCATTTTTAATATTTTTTGTCTTCATTTTTACCGCTTTCTTATCAGCAACTGATATTGATAACTTTCACGAATCTGAATTTTTGCATGATGTCAATATGCGTCTAAATACTCAAGAAAACTGGATTGAAATACGTAATAATTATTCAAATTGTGCATTGGAAATACCCTCACTAAATGTGAATGTAAAAAAAATAACCTTCAATATTTGTACGTTTATGAACGGTGTAGGTTTAGAAATAGATCAAAAAATTTTGGCGAATGCCTTAAGAAATTTAGGGCATGACGTAAATTGTATAGATTTAAAACAAAGAAAAAAGCCTCCAAAGGCAGACATAAACATCTTTTTTGAACAATTTAATCAGCAGTGGCTTTTTACTGCAAATCAGAATTGGTTTGTTCCTAATCCAGAATGGTATTACCATGGTGAAGAAGCTCTTGGTCAGATAGATTTAATTCTATGTCGAACTAGAGAAGTAGAAAGAATCTTTAAAAAATATAGTAAAGATATTTACTATTTAGGCTTCACAAGTGTAGATTGTTTTCAACCTGGCATAAACAAAGATTTTCATTCAATATTCCATCTGGCTGGTAAAAGTGTACAAAAAGGAACCGGTAGTGTAATTAGTGTATGGCGTAATAATCCTCAATTTCCTATTTTGAACCTATTGAAAAAAAATAGAACTGTTAAATTAGATCAACCAAATTATAATTTAATAGCAGGTCGTTTAGAAGAAAATGATCTACGAAACTACCAAAACACTTGCGGTATCCATTTATGTCCTAGCGAAACCGAGGGTTTTGGGCATTATATCAGTGAAGCAATGTCCACCGGAGCTGTTGTTGTTACGACAAACGCGCCCCCAATGAACGAATTCATTACAGATCCACGCTGTCTTGTCAAATATGAAAGGACAAAAAATCAAAATTTTGCAATCAACTATTACGTTGATCCGAAGGATCTTGAAAAGATCATTAATAATTTGTTAAAATTGTCAAATAAAAAATTGAACTCTATTGGCCAAAAAAATAGAAAAGCATTTTTGCAAAATCAAAAAATGTTTCATCATAGATTGAAATTGCTTTTGGAAAGCGAATTAGTAGACAAGAAAAAAACTAATCCGATTACAAATTAAGTGAATTTATATTGCAATCGGCATCAAACTTCGAATTTGGACCGTGCCAAAACCCCGTGATTCAACGATCGTAAACGGGTCCAAATTATTAATATTGACCCGTTATCGTTGAATTGCGGGAGTTTTCGCACGGTCCAAATCTCAGTTTGATGCCGATTGCAGTATAATGATTTTGGAGTATAAACATTCAAAGGTAAACATGAAGAACACCGCTTTCACATTCATATTCTTGATCAATTCAACTTTTCTCTCATCGACTTCTATTGAAGACAAATGTGAATTGAAAGTTCCATACAACGTAAATGCTGCGGCGGATCTGGATACAAACGAAATAGGAATTGAGAGTGATTCTGATGATCTCTGGGGCATTGAAAGCACGATTGGAAATAGTGATTTTTTTTCAACTGATCGTAATTATACATTGGTACAATCTACAAAAAACAAAAGTGTTAAAATATTAACATTTAATGTTATTTCAGAGATGAATGGAGTGGGATTAGAAGTAGATCAAAAAATTATGGCGAATGCTCTACAAAGTTTAGGACATCGGATTCAATGTATAGATATAGGTAAAAAACAAATCCCTCCAAAGGCAGACATTAATATTTTTTTTCAAAGATTTCGACCAGAATGGTTGTTAACGGCTCATCAAAATTGGTTAATACCAAATCCAGAATGGTATATGCAAGGGGCAAAAGATCTTGATGACATAGATTTAATATTATGTCGAACAAAAGAAGTGAAAAGAATTTTTTCAAAATATAGTGAAAATATTTATTATTTAGGGTTCACAAGTATTGATTGTTATAAACACAATTTAGGTAAAGATTTTCATACAATACTCCATTTAGCTGGTCAAAGTGCCCAAAAAGGAACCACAAGTATAGTTGACGTATGGCGTTCAAATCCTCAATTTCCTCTGCTCAATGTCATACAGAAGGTTAATTCTGTTCAAATTAACCAATCCAATTATTATCTAATACCAAATCGTGTAGATCTAGAAACTCTACGTACCTACCAAAATACTTGTGGTATCCATTTATGCCCAAGCGAAACTGAAGGTTTTGGTCATTATCTTGTTGAAGCAATGTCATCTGGGGCTGTTGTTGTAACGACAAATGCCCCTCCAATGAACGAATTTATTACTGACCCACGCTGTCTTGTTAATTATAACAAAACGCAAAATCAACGTTTTGGAATCAATTATTATGTGGATCCAAAAGATCTCGAAAAGGTCATTAACAACTTGTTGAAAATGACAAATGAAGAGTTGCGTTTTATTGGGCAAAATAATCGAAAAGCTTTTTTGCAAAATCAAAAAATGTTTCATAAGAGATTAAAACTACTTTTGCAAAGTGATTTGGTAGACAAGAAAAAAACTACTCCAATTACAAACTAAGTGAATTAAATGGTTTTTGAATTATAAACAATCTTTAAAGGTAAACATGAAGAACACTGCTTTCAGATTTATTTTCTTGATCTATTCAACTTTTATCTCATTGACTTCTATTGATGACAAATCTGAATTGAAAGTTCCATACAACGTAAATGCTGATGCGGATCTGTGTACAAACGAAATAGGAATTGAGAGTGATTCTGATGATATCTGGGGCATGGAAAGCAGGATTGGAAGTGGTGATTTTTTTTCAACTGATCGTAATTATACATTGGTGCAATCTACAAAAAACAAAAATGTTAAAATATTAACATTTAATATTATTTCTGAGATGAATGGAGCAGGATTAGAAGTAGATCAAAAAATTATGACTAATGCTTTAAAAAGTTTAGGGCATAATGTTCAAAGTATAGATATAAGAAAGAAACAAAGCCCTCCCAAGGCTGATATTAATATTTTTTTTCAACGATTTGAACCGCTATGGTTGTCAACTGCAAATCTAAATTGGTTAATACCTAATCCAGAATGGTATTGGCAAAAGGCAAAAGCGCTTGAAGATATAGATTTAATTCTTTGTCGAACAAGAGAGGCCGAAAGAATTTTTTCAAAATATAGCAAAAAAACTTACTATTTAGGGTTTACTAGCATAGATTGTTATGAAAAAGGCTTCCGTAAAGATTTTCATTCCATATTGCATTTACCAGGACAAAGTGTTCAAAAAGGGACCTCACGTATCCTTGACGTTTGGCGATCTAATCCTCAATTTCCTCTGCTAACACTCATACAAAGATTTAATTCTGTTCAATTAAATCAACCAAATTATTACTTAATTGCAAAAAGGGTGGATGAAAAGACTTTACGTTCATACCAAAATACTTGTGGTATTCATCTATGTCCAAGTGAAACTGAGGGGTTTGGTCATTATCTTAATGAGGCAATGTCAGCTGGTGCTGTTGTTGTAACAACAAATGCTCCACCAATGAATGAATTTATTATTGATCCACGATGTCTTGTTAGTTATGAAAAAACAAAAACACAACATTTTGGAATCAATTATTATGTAGACCCAAAGGACCTTGAAAAGGTCATTAATAACTTGATTAAATTGCCAAATGAAGAACAGATAATTATTGGGAACAATAATCGAAAAGCATTTTTAAAAAATAAAAAAATGTTTCATGAAAGATTAAAGAAACTTTTAGAAGGTGATTTAATAGTTAAATAAGGGATAAAAATTGAATGGAAACGAATTTTTTTTTACATTTTCAATTGACAGGGATGTTACCTATTTGGTAAGTCCCTGCCGTCTGCAAAACTTTGCGAATGAAAAAAATTAATTCGAATTATGATAATACTAGATTATTGCTTGCTAAGTTCATTAGGTAGAGCTTCTGGCTCTCTAGAATGGGTTACTATGTGAGTAGTTGTAATAACTGGCACTAAACTATTTAGTAAACCTTTTTTATCAAGCTGAGCAACCCAAATTTGAGAATCTTTTCTTCCATAAATCACCCAATAGAATTGTTCATCGACAATTAGCCCACCCGGGTAAACAACTAAGCAATCTGGGCAAATGTTGTCCTTATAAAAATCCCTACCCCAAATAGGTTCAGGACTTACTCTTGTAATTTCAAATGGTGGCTTTAGAGAAAAAGTATATGCCCCCATAAAAAAATGATACAGCTTTTTTCCTTCAGATTGAATAGTTTTCATCGTCTTACGCGAACGCGAATGAAAAAAAGATATATAGCAATTATCGTCTATTACAGCAGGTGTACCGCCTCTAAGCTCACCAAAATCCCATTGAATTGATCCTTTTGTAGAGGCGTACGTCTCACATTTACCTTGACCTAATAAACGCATAATTCTATGTGGAGCTAAGCTATAGGCTAATAATAAATTTCCCTCATACTCAAAAGGTACCCAATTTTTCTCCACTCGATCCTTTATTACACCCTCATAAGAAGAAAGACACTCCATTGGATCTGCAGAAAAGTTTACACCATCAAAATGAATTTCAGTTAAGCACATTCTCCTACAATTAAAACTTTCATAACCTGGTAGGAAATCATTATAGATAATAAAAACCCGATCTCGTATTGTTATTATTCGAGCATCCTCTCCATTCCAATTATTAGGAATATATATAAGTTGTCCCTTACTTATCACATTGAATTCTTTATCAAGCCATACGAGTCCAATTTGATGGGTAGTCCGTTCTTTAGGTAAACGCAGTCGAAAACATAATAAATAATTTCCTTGCCATTTAGTAATCGAAGCATTAAAAGCCTCCGGAAAATCGGGGATCTTAATCTCCTTTGTCGTTAAAAAAAAATCCTGCGGTTTATGTTGATCTAAGTCAATGGGGGGTGGATTTGAATTTTTTTGGGGGATGGGTGCTTTGTTTACAGGCTTATTTTGTTCATTTTTTTTTTGTTTACTTGCGAAAGCTTCTTGCTCAGGGAAAAAAATAAAAAAAATAGATGTAAAAAAAAGAATTAATTGTTTCATTTGAGACATATTTTTCAATCCTAATATGTATTTGATATAAATTCTTCGTTGAAGAATTGAATAGAGGTGCTTACAATGCTCTAAGAATTCACTATTTAATAATAGTTTTACACTTTTTAACATCTCTTCGTTGATAAAATGATGGATAATATTCACAAAAGTCAACCTAAAAAACAACTAAAAAGCAAAATATTTTCCATATTCTTAATTTAAAGGAATTTAAATCATTTTTTTTTAAAGAAGGAAAAACCATGAATTCTTTTAGGCATATAACTTCACAAGCCATATAAAATTGAATTTTTGCTTTTCTAAAAAATTATAGATTTTTGCTTTCAAAATTTGATAAGCAGGGTTTTATTTTTTTTACTTGATTAGTAGATAACATAAAAAAACAAAATAACCAAAACAAGTAAAATTCTTATATGGATTCTAAATGATTTGGTTGTTATCATTAATTTTCTCATTTTTGGTAAACAATTTTATTATGAAAAATTATAAAATCTTTCAACTTGTTTTGATTCTAACGCCTTTCGTTTTTAGTTTTGCTTTTGGATTGGATATCTACATTCCCATCGTTCCCCAGATGACAAAAATATTCAACACAACACCCGTTCTTATTCAATTGACTCTAAGCTTGTTTTTATTTTTCACAGGGGTCGGACAATTATTTATTGGCCCCTTGTCTGATCAATATGGTCGAAAACGTGTTTTCTACACCTCAGCAGCTTGCTATGCATTTGGATCAATAGGCTGTGTATTTTCTCCAAGCATTCTATGGCTTATCCTGGCACGAGTTATCTGTTCCCTCGGGGCTTGTGGAATGTTGGTGACTTCTTTTGCACTTGTCCGCGATTTATATTCAAGCGACAAAAGCGCTAAAATTTATAGCTTCTTAAATGGTGCCATAGGCATATCACCCACCTTTGCTCCTATCATCGGTGGTTATTTAGCTTTCTTTTTTGGATGGCAGAGTCTCTTTCTATTTTTGTCTTTTATCGGTTTTTTCTCCCTATTGATAACTTGGAAGTTTATCGAAGAAACACATGAACCAATCAACCGCGTGAAAATTAATCAAGATGTTTTTAAAAGATACTGGAAGATATTTACGAATCGACAGTTTATCGTCTATTCTATGATTGCAGGATTTGCTGAAGGTGTATTCTTTTGTTTTTTTTCAATTTCACCATTCATCATTATTGACTTACACGGGATCCCCACACATGAATTTGGTTATTATTTTGCTGTGTTTGGCTCTGTAATTGGTTTGGGAGGATTTTTAAGCGGTAAAATTATTGAAAAATTTGGTATACAAAAAACTATTGCTATAGGAATATTTCTCATGCTATTCGGCGGTGTATCTATGCTTGGGTGGTATTATTTATTTTCTTTAAGCCTTCAAGGTTTTTTAATTCCTATGGCCATCGCATGTACAGGCGCTATGTTCCTCGTTGGCGGATCGGCTTCGATTGCATTAGAACCATTTGGCATTATTGCAGGAACGGCTTCAGCAGCATTTGGTGCTGTAGAATTCGGTATTGCTTCTGTTGTAGGTTCAATGCTTATGCTATTTCCAAGGACCTCCACCGTTCCTTACGGAATGTTTATTGTTATACTTGCAGTTTTCTCTTGGATTTTATTCATCAATGAAAAAGAAAAAATTCTTTCTTCAAATCAGAGACTCGCTGTAGAATAAAAACTTCTTAGAAAAATATTTTGGAAGTCATATGGAAGAATTGTCTGATAAAGTTAAATTCCTAGGTATCGATAAAATCAAAAGACACATTTTTTTGTGCTGCGACCAAACGAAGCCCAAATGTTGCAATAGGGAAGTTGGATTAGAGTCATGGGAATATTTAAAATCTCGACTTAATGAACTTCATTTAAGTGAACAGGGCGGCATTTTTAGATCCAAAGTCAACTGTTTAAGAATATGCCTAAAAGGCCCCATAGCAGTCGTATACCCTGAGGGGGTTTGGTATCATTCGTGTATTCCTGAAGTTCTAGAACGCATCATTCAAGAACATTTAATAAACGGAAAACCTGTCGAAGAGTATGTTATTATTAAGTCTTTGCAACAGGACCTTTTATCCAACTAATAATTTATTAAACTTACCTAATTGATCTGAGTGGTTTAGAACGCATATGGTAGAGCATTAATTAACAAAATATTCAATAACGATTGTGTTTTTTTCAAAATGAAATTAAGGATAATTGCATGATCAAATTTATGAAATTAAGAAAATTAGGCTTACTTTTTCTGATAATGATTTTTTGCTTTGAGGTAAATGTAGTGGCTTTTGAAGTATCTGTAAATGGTTCTTGTCAGATTGATGGTGTCGAATATCCCGGAGTTGGTTTTGGAACCTACCCCTTACAAGATGAAATATGTGAACAGGCAGTAATGGATGCTGCAAATTTAGGATATCGCATCATTGATACAGCAACATTCTATGAAAATTTTATTCCCATTGGCAAAGTTTTGAATTTAATGGGGCGCCAAAAATTTTATGTTATTTCAAAGGTTTGGCCAGATGCCCAAACACCAACACTAATGGTGGAGGATCTAAAAAGAACCTTAAATCAACTTGAAACTACATATCTTGATGCATATTTACTACATTGGCCAAACAGTACAATTCCTATTGAAGATACCCTCCAAACTATGGAAGAATTAAGGAGTGCAGGACTGGTTCGACATATAGGTTTAAGTAACGTAAATATTAACCATTTAAAGCGTGCTTTAGAAGTTGGAATTCCAATTTCATGGGTACAAATTGAGTTGCATCCCTTATTTTGTGATTTTACACTTCTCAAATATTGCCAAGAAAACGAAATAACTGTTCAAGCTTGGGCCCCACTAGGTCGAGGTCGAATTAGTGATGATATTTTTCTTGTAAATCTAGGAATTAAATATGGAAAATCAGCTTCACAAGTAGCAATTAAATGGATCTTACAACATGGTTGCATTCCTTTACCTGGTAGTAAAAATAAGAAACATATGCAAAAAAATCTAGAAGTTAATGACTTCACAATCTCAGCAGCTGATATGAAAGAGATTGATGAAAGAGCAGGTATCGGAAAACGGGAAAGAATTACAGAAGACATAGGACTTGGATTTACTGATGAATTTGATTTTTCTTATGAAGCATGTTGGCCAAAGCAATGAATAAATCTGATGTGTTTTTCTGGTCAACAACTAAGCAAATAGAAGCCTTAAAAAAAAGACAAATCTCTGCTGTTGAGCTCATGCAAGCATATCTTGGAAGAATAGATGCTTTAAACCCCATTCTAAATGGGTTAGTTCAACAAGTGCCTCAAGAAGAGTGTTTACGATTAGCACAACAAGTAGATATAAATTTTGCAAAAGGTCATGTAGGGGTACTGCATGGCCTACCAATGACAGTGAAAGATATTCATCTTGTAAAAGGATTAGTTTCATGTGTTGGTTGCGAAGGATTAAAAGATAAAATTGCTCAAGTAGATTCAACTATTGTTTCACGTTTAAAACAAGCTGGAGCAATTATTATAGGGATAACAAATGTACCTGAATTTCTCTCTTCATATGAAACTGACAATTCTGTTTATGGTCGAACAAACAATCCCTACGATCTAAATAGAACCCCCGGAGGTAGTAGTGGCGGATGTGCTGCTCTTGTGGCATCTGGCTGTATCTCCTTGAGCATAGGATCCGATGCTGCAGGAAGTATTCGGTGGCCAGCACATTGTACAGGGATTGCAGCCCACAAACCAACGATAGGCCTTGTGCCACGCACTGGATCACCTATGGGAAATGCAAGAGGCTTAATTTCTCAATTTGCTTCTTCTGGTCCAATGGCAAGATCTATTGAAGATTTAAATCTAATACTTCCAATTATTTCAGGACCCGACGGAATTGACCCTCATGTACCTAATGTAATTTTGAAAGATCCAAAATAGGTGAATATTCAATCATTGCGCATTGCCTATATTGTTGAAGATGGTCTATCTAATATTTCAGAAGATATTATCGAAACGCTTGTACAAACAACTAAAGAATTAAAGAAACATGTGGCAAATGTTGAATGCGTCGAAATTGGAAATCCACAAGATGCTTATCATTTACTTTGGGAAGCTTTTTACCTAGGGGGTGATCAAGGACAAGGAACAAAAAAAATTCTTTCAATGCTGGGTGTCACCAAACCCTCGACTTTAATGCAGGAATTTCTTCATGAAGCAGAGAAAAGTATTCTATCTGTGACGCAATTTCGTAATCTTTTTAGAGAAATTGACCTATATCGAATAAAATTATTGGAATCGCTGCAAAACTATGATGTTCTAATCTCTCCGGTAGCATCAACAGTTGCGAAAAAACATGGAACAGCCCTACAAGAATGCAAAGATATGACACATTGCATGATACATTCATTAACTGGTTGGCCGGTAACTGTTTTACGTTGTGGAACATCAAAAGATGGATTGCCAATAGGATTACAAATTGCAGCAAAACCATGGCAGGATCATGTCAGTTTAGCACTCACTACAATAATAGAATCTATCACAGGCGGGTGGCAGCCCCCTAATATCTGAATAAATGAAGTAATAAATAATATAAAAATATCACTTGACGCCTTAAAGTAAGCTAAACTAATGTAAACATTTCAACCATAATTTTGGTTTACTGTAAAACATTTCAATTATTTAAGGAGTTATATTATGTTTTTAACACAAATTTCAAATGCTGTAAGCAAAGTCTTCAACGTAAGACCGCTAATATATATCTTGCTAGGTCTGTTAACCATTTCTCAAGCATCCCATGCAAATGATTGCTCACATGACAGAAATCCAGAAAAGAGTTTACAAAAATTCGCGAGAGAACTAGTAACTGAATTTTGGACCGATGTTCAAAATAAAGATGTGAAAGCTTTTTCAAAATTAATGGCTTTGAATTTTCAAGGCCTTAATATTGCAGGTGCTTTTACTAGAAGTGAACAAATTGCAGGTCTTTCAAGTCTTAATATCCAAAGTTTTAAAATTCAACAACTAGTTGCCACCAGAGATAAAAATACAATCGTGATCACCTACGATTTTATAGCTATAGGTGACGCCACAAATGGCCCATCAATTGATGTTTGGTCTAAAACAGCTCGTCATTGGAAGCTCGTTAGCCATTCCTATGTCCCTCTTTTACCATAATTAGAACTTTTGTATTTTTAAGGGACATTAATGACTATTTAATGTCCCTTTCAATTTATACCACGCGCGGATAGGTTCTAATCAATAAAGAGTTCTACACATGAAAATTCTAATTGCAGGGGCATCGGGTGCGATTGGACGCCCACTCATTCACTTATTAAGTCAATATGAGCATGATATTTATGGGATCACACAGTCAGATACGGGAGCTCGCACAATTGAGGAGAGAGGTGGTAAACCTCTTATACTAAATGTTCTTGATTTGAATGCCGTTTTTTCTGCTCTTGC
The DNA here is from genome assembly GCA_013816265.1 of Parachlamydiaceae bacterium. Taxonomy (GTDB): domain Bacteria; phylum Chlamydiota; class Chlamydiia; order Chlamydiales; family Parachlamydiaceae; genus JACDES01. The sequence goes on from JACDES010000039.1 coordinate 22,858, forward strand.
AGATGTAAAACCAGACATTGTAATTGATATGTTAACTCATTTGCCCAGAGAATATACTCCAGAAGGAATGCGAGATGCAGCTAATGCTTAGTATCAGCCATTCAATTTTCACCCGGAATATATAATATTGTCAATGATCAACCATCAAAAATGAAGGATTGGTTACCCGCTTTCGCGAGTTTTGTAGGAGCCAATGAACCTCCTAGAATAACTGAAGAAGAAGCTCTTAAAACAAGGGGTCCCGATTCAGTTTATTATGCTACCAAATTGAGAGGTGCATCAAATGCGAAAGCTCGACGTGAATTAAATTTTCGTCCACGAAAACTTGAGTGGCTTTGATTTTGAGTTTAGTTTTTATATAAAACGGATTCAAATAGGTATGAAACCAACTTTGGGAATGAACGTTAACAGTTAATCGCCAATAACAACATTCATAAAATTTACTTAAAAAAAGCATTTACAACTATCATTCATAATTAAGATATTTTCACACAATCACCTTTTTAATGATGAACTAAAATAGCAATTTTAATAGAATTTATACCGTACTATTAAGGAGCACTAATGACTACCACAACTAAAAACATCTCCTCTACATTTGATATTGTAAATCCTAAATATAAACCATTGGTTTATGCGGGAGTTATTGCAACAGGACTAGCGGTTGGGGCTGTTTTCGTCCCGATTGAATCAATTAAAATTATTGGCTTAACAGTATTGACAGGTGTAAGTTATGGTATCGCAAATGATATGATCGCATGTCGTGATTGCATAGAATATTTTACTGTGGGTCATAAATATGATGGATTAGAATTGAGAAATCGACCCCTTAAAACTTTAAATCCCAATCTCAATGCTATTGTATGGGGAATGATTGCAACATGGCATGTATGTTCAATTGCAGGCTCTTTTTTTGCATTAATTGCGAGATACCCATTTCGGGGATTGGCTTTAAAAATATCAGCAGTTCAATTAGCACCTTATCTTGCTTTCGGTGCTACCTTGACAGTCATTTTAGCTCACGTTAATGCCCGAATAGCCCAAAAGTTACCATTTAGTAATTGGAGAGTTCCTCACGAACTACAGGCAGGATGGGAAGCTTGTAATGCTCGAAACCTCACAGGTTATGTTGTACTTGGTATAGGTGGAATCGCGCTCTCTGTAGCTATGATTGCCGCAAGAGCAAGACTGATTAGATTATAAAATAATTGATACACAAGTAACGACGCTTGATTAATCTAAGCAACTAAAAAGTCACAGATTCAAAAGCTTGTCTTTAGTTTTCACTATCTTTCGCATTTTGCGAGAAAAAAAGATTTAATACCTTGCCCACACCAAGAATTCGAGCTATTTCCAAGAAAGCAAAAAAAAGCAAAAACAACAAAAAAACAACCAACAATTTGGCAAGATCGGCGTATATTCCGCTACTTAACAACTCATTATAGACTTCTGAAAAATTGACTTCTTTGAAATAACCCACTAAAAAGTGTTCTAGGATAGAGAAAATAAGCACAAAAAAACTAATTATCACTGCTTTATAAAAACAATTTTTTTTTCTTTAACTTTTTTCTTCAATCTTCATGACTTGTCAATGCCATCCAAAATAAATAGATAAAGAACAATTACCTACCTTTTTGAAAACTAACTTAATTTTTTAGGATTTACAATAAATGATAGACTGCTTCTAATGGCTTCAACGAACGTTTTTGTTAAATAGGCAAAAAAACTATAAATAGGCCTAATGATGTATTTTAAGGGGATTTTAATGAATTTTATCCCTTTAGCTTTCTGTTTGACCCACCATTTCTCATTAGCAAAAATCTTCTCTGACTGCACCTGATAATCCTTAAATTCTTTTGAAATTTCTTTTAACTCTGCATGCTTATCATCAACTCTTTCCAGATATTTAATAATCGCTTCTGAGCTAGAAGCTACTTCAATTAACGATTTATTAAATCCTCTTCTCAGAATTAATCCTGAACTTGCATCCCCCAATATTAATACTGGTTTATTTTGATATATTTTAACAATTTCCTTGCTTCTGTATGTTTTTAAAGGGATAGTTGTAATCTGAGGCACCTTTGTAGTCTGACTTACATCAACTTTACAAAGTAATTTTGTTCTTTCTATTTGCCCCTTAATTTTTTCCAAATACTCTTTTACAACTTTATTGGTTTTTGCTCTTTCTTCAAGAATATCTAAAGTCCAAGGCTTTCCAGGAATTCCCATGACGGTCTCCCCTTTCTCATTTTTTTCTATAAAGCAATCATGAATTTTTTTATCTACAAATAATAAATCTGTAACTGGTAGCAAATTGCTGTTTGGGTTTGGTTTACCAATCGATTCAATTAATACTTCTCCCATTTTTGAGGAACCAGTCGAGGCAGCAATTTTGGTCTTGACCATATTTGGTTTTTTTGACAAGGTTGTCGCAATTTCATGCTTAACTTCCAAAGCATATGCATATGTTTCAACATCCGTCAGATTAGATTCATCTGTACCCATAACAGTTTTTCGTACAATGCTATGCGCCCCATCAGCACCAATGATCAATTTAGCCTGTGATAGTGAAGCATGTAATGATTGCAGGTCGGGTGTAAGGAGCTCTTTTGATGCCTTCGGATTGAATAATTGAGAGAGAGCTTCCCCATTAACTTTAAACTGTTCTCCTCGAAATATTTTTACTCCTAAATTATTGGCTCTGTTAGATAATTCGGTTTGGATTTGATTTGTTCTTACTGAGGGAAAATAACTCCATTCAACTAAACATTTTTTTAATCCTTTCAAATCAATTCTCTCTACAGGATCATAATTATGATTTGCAAGAGCATTGTCAATGACACTTGCGATTCTTTTTACCGAATCTTTAGCAATGGATAATCCAAAATCTCTAGTCGCTATGCTTCTTCCTTCTAGCACACATATATTTAATTTTTTATTTAGAGATTTTAAAAGACATGCTTCAGTCAATCCTACCGGACCCCCGCCAACAATTACAATATCATAACTCATATATCACCTAATTAATTTATTAAAATTATTTTACAATAAATTATTGTTTAAATCAACCAAACTAATAAACTAAAATAAATATTTTTATTTAAAAAGTTAATTTTTACATGACTTATTAAGCTAAGACATTACTTTACTGAGCTATACCACACGCGGTTATGTTTGGCACATTTGGATCCAATGCCGTCAAAATAAGAAAGGGGCTGTATACCACGTTCGGGTAGGTTGTTAATTTTTTTGTGGCGTCAAAGCCCCGGGGTTGAGCGATCGTAAGTCACCCCATATTACTAATATTGGGTGACTTACGAT
>JACDES010000141.1 GCA_013816265.1 Parachlamydiaceae bacterium
GAGAAGTTTTGTATATTATAAACTTCTCTGCGTCTCCCCGTCTCCCCGTCTCTGCGTTAAATTAGTTTAAAGAATATAATCTTACATTGTGATCATAACCTAAATGGTTACAAGCCCTATTAAGTTAACGTTATCTCAATTTGCTGTTATTCACGCATTAAATCGAGGATATGAGGTGTCTGTTTGTGAAATTAGAAATATTACCTAAAAGAGAACAAAAAGACGTCTTCACAATATTTGTTGATGAAGAGCTCTGGAAAGACATCCATAGTGCTATTTTTGGGAAAAAGTTAAAATTTTCTGTTATATTTACAACAATTGAAGAGCTGCAAGCTTATTTTAATCAGCTAGAATACAAGCTAGCAAAAAATTATGTGCTGAGGCGTCTGTCAATGCAAAGTTATTTTTCTAAGCAATTAGAAAAGTTATTGAAAGATAGATTAATACAGTCCGAAACAAGAAAAAGATTAATTGAAGAGTGTGTCGATTGGGGATATTTAAACGATGATGCCTGGCTAGAATCCTTTGTACGTGTACATATAAAGCAACATAGTATGCGTACCATTTCAATGAAACTCCGATCAAAAGGCGTTTCTCAGGAAATTCTCGGAGAACTATTTTCAAAATGGAACGATCCGGAACGAGAAAAAGAAAAATTGCAGCACCTTTTAGATACACGTTATCGTAAGAAGGATTTAACTAATTTCAAGGAAAAGCAAAAGGTGATTGCAAGCCTAGCTCGCAAAGGCTATTCGTTTGAGCTTATTCAATCTGTATTATTAGAATAACCGTTATTATTTGTTTGATCTTTTTGTGATAAAGAATTGCTTATTATTCTACCTTTTTTATTTGACGATTATCTTTAATCATACAACAATGTTTCATTCGCAAGATTGCCTTAACTTCGATCATAACATTTTCAAATCCCAATTGTCTTTCTTCCATTTTTTCAAATCGATGATCTATTTTCTCGAAACGATTATTAAAATGAGCCCACATAGATCCAAGAACAGTAATTAAAAAACCGCTTTGTATGCCAATGAGCCACATCATTAACTGAGCAAATCCCCAAGTGTTTTCATCCATACTAATACTCCCTATTCATACTTATAGTATTACACAAAAATCCTTATGTTACAAAAAATTCCATTCCTTCTTAAAAAGGTTTTATTTGGGACAGCTATAGAACTCAAAATATAATAAGCTTATAGAACAACCACTTACAAATGATGTAAAAGCTAATTTGGGAATTGCTTTACAAATCTTTAAACCTTTTTCTTTTTTATTTTGATGGTTTTTACAAATATTTTTAAGTTCAATCATTTGATTCCATAGACTATTAACGCTAACAGCTAAAATTGATGAGCTACCGATTACATAGGGAGTATCAATTTCTTCTAAAGAACAAAGCCTGTAAATAGCGTGGCCGTCATTGTTTGTGATTGATGCCATATAATCCTTTCGACCGAACTTTTCAAAAATTATTAATATACAGAAAAGGAATTAATTTTTAAAGGTTGAAGAAAAAGGCTTCAAGAGTTTAATGTCAGCTCAGATATTGCAATCTAAAAGAAAGCGAAAGGGAACTTTCACACTCCAAACGCTTTGCGAAACTTTAAAAAATTGAGGTTATATGACAACAGTAACAGCTTCCGGCCCGGTCACAAGTGGACACCTACCAAGCAGTTCGGCAAGTAGCCATGAAAATAAACGCGGTGGTGAAAAACCTAATGAATCATTCCAAATGTCTAACATTGATGGTAATTGGTATAAAATGAAAGATGGTAAACCTATTGAACGAATAAAAGTAGGCTCATCTGTTAGTAAAGAATCAATCCAATCCTATTCAAAATTATATCTCGAGAAGCAGAGTAAACAAAAAATGGCTTTAGACTTAGATAAAGATAGACAAGGATTAATAGCCGCTGAGGAAGCATTTTTAAAAGAAAAGAGTTTATTAGATGCAGAACGACAACGAGTTAATGAAAATAAAAATAAGTTAATGGCGGAGATAAAACTGTTTGATATTGCCAAAAAGGAACAAAATACTCGTTTGAATGATATCAAAGAGGGTAAAGTTCCACCTGAACTCTCAGAGGAATTACCAAGTGTTGATGTTGTGCAAAAAGGTATAGATGCGAAAAATACAGAATTAACTCAAGAAACTCAAAAATATAAAGATGATTTTAAGAAAATTAACGATAGCATAGCTCTATATAATTCTAGATATAAAGAATTTCTAATTCGCAAACAAACTTTTTTAAAACAAGTTGATGATTTTGCTAAAGATAAGGAAGCTTTGAATAAGCAGATGGAAGAAATACAAAAAAAAATGGATGATGAGAAAAACAACCAAACTGAAGTACACCATAAAATTCTTGGTAAATTTAATGCAATTTTTTTGGATTATAGCAAACCATATATAATGTTAATGAGCATCCCCTGTTACAAAGCCCATGCTGGAAAATCAGGTTACCTGGAAACGATTTCTTGGACTGAAAAGTGCGCCATAAAAGGGGAGACCGAGGTGGTTCATAAAGATGTTTTATGTTTAGCCTCAAGTACTTTTGATGAATTTGCAAATAAAATTAAAGGTTCCTTTGTTAATAAAGGTGAATTATCTCAATTTTATATTAAAGCTGATGACGAAACTAAGGCTCTAAAAGCGTTGTATGCATCTAAGCCAGCGTCTAAGCCTGATAACGGATGTTTAGTTTCTTAATTGATTCTTTCTCAAAAATATTCATAGATTTGCGCAATTTTATCATTTTTAAGATTGGGATTAGGGTTAGGTCTGCCCCAATCTCAATTCTTATAATGAAGTAGGAAAATCTGGCTCCCATGTATCAGGATCCGCGCCCTTAAAAACTTCAATCTTCTTGATAAGAGAGATTATTTGATTTTTATCATAATCGTTGGGTGCGTATAGAGTAAGTTTTTTTAAATCATTAATCCCACTCAACTCTTTTGCAGTAATTGGCTTAGAAGTTCGATATCCCATATCGAAGGGCTCTTTGATTGTTGATAAAAGTTTATCGAAAGTATCTACCCAAAATTGATCTCTTGTCTTTATTTTTTGAAATATTTCTAGAGCTCTATCAAATCCTAAATCTCTACATACAGGACGAATAAAACGCTGATATTCTCTAGGTTTTATTTGTGCCCATGACATTTCAATTCCAAAGACTGAAGTTGTTGCTTTTTTGGGTAACTTATCAATCAACTCTAACAATTTATTTAAATCTAAATCTTTTACAATATCATAATTTGTAATAACAATATCATTATCAGGGTTTAAAAATTTATCGAACACAGCCTCGAGTTCCAGAAATTTTTTATAATCCCCTCTTCTAAGACATGTTTCCATTAGAGCTATAAGACTTTGGTCTGCTCCTTCAGATTTTAAGTCTATTTGCATTACAGCCCTATCCATTTGAGCATTATTTAAAACATCTTTCAAAAAAGGTTCTTCCGTTTCTTCTTTTAACTTTTGTAAAACTTCTGTTGGAATATTAACTAAAATTTTCTCTAGTTTATCTGATAAACTTACTTTGTCATCCAAAAGTTGAGAATAAGAAACACCTTTTAATTGTGCAATTTCTTTTAATAAAGGATCAAATTCCTTCTCTATATTAGGTAAATGAGTCATTAAAAATTTTATAGATCGTTTCATGCTTGCTTTTTCTTCGGCAAGAATATGCGGCTTCCAATCCGTTTTCAGGGCAGCTTCTGTTACATCAGGTGGCATATAGGAAGCAATGAGTCCCAATAACTCAGGAGAAAGCTCCTCCGAAGTTCGCTTTTTTGTTGATTTAGATGCTTTCATTGGAGCTTCTTTTTTTGAGCTGACAGCATCAGGTTTGGGCGAATCACTATTTTTGGACAAGTCACTATATGAATCATAACCTGAAATACTCATAATAAACCTCCTAATTAAAACTATTAATTGCTATTTAACAATCATTATATCATTTTTAATTGTTTTATATATATATTTTGTATTAAATCTAACATTCATTGAAGTGTTTTATTTGTTTTTGTTTTAGATATATAAAAATATAAATATTTTTTAGAATGATTGAATTTTAAATCGAAGATATGTTATCATAAAAATGAAAGAATATGAGATTACTAAGAAACAAGAGCTTAATTGATAAGCTAAGGAAGGTCGTATGCAACCAAGTATAGTTCCAACTCCTCAGAATACATCAGATCCAGCCCCCCAACAGACATCTGTTACAACTCCAGTTCCAACCAGCACAAATCAACAAATCGCTGGGGCTGCTGCAAAATCTGCATCGAAAACGCCCACATCTTCCACTGTAATTAAATCTATTGGCGCTCTCGCAAAAGAAGCACCAGAATTATATAAAGGGATTTTGGAAGGTATCGCTTCGATGATATGTTCTCAGCAAAATGATCACCAAAAAAGATTGGCTAAAATAATCAAAGATGCTGATCGCCAAGCTCAGGGGCATTAAGAGTTTTTTAGTTTTTTTGGAAATCCTTATTCGTATAAAATTGTCTTACTCCTTCTCTATTTCATACTTTCTTTTAATAGAGAAATTTCTTAATATTCATTCATATGAAACTAGACTACCAACTTTTTTTGGGTTTTCCCCTAAATTCAGATTATCAAATTCTGTTAAAACAGACTCCGGAAAATCTACGCTCTTTATTTATTCAAAATGATCCCGATTATTTGCAAGAAGTTGAACACGAAGGGATCTTGTATTTAGGGAAAAGTTTAGGTTCTTCAGTTCAAATTCAGAAAATTGATCAGATGGAAGCCAATATTTTTAGTCTTTTACAACGCCTCGTAGGTAATTACCAATACAAAAGCGTTTCTCTTGTTTTATTGCCTCTTCCAATTTCTTAATAATCACACCACAGAATAGTATAGGAAGGACATGAAGGAAGATGAAAACGAGATTCTAATCATTCAAGAAGACGAAGAAGGCGTTCGTTTAGATAAAATCTTAGCTAATCGTTTTCGAGAAATTCAATCCCGCACCTATTTCCAATATTTAATTGACGAACATCTCGTCTTATTAAATGGATTTCCAGTAAAAAAAAGTGTCAAGCCACAGTCTGGAGATGAAATCGAAGTCGAATTTGCACTCACTCCAGAAATTGATTTAAAACCTGAAGCCATTCCTCTTAATATTCTATACGAAGATGAGCATTTACTTGTGATCAACAAACCTGTCGGAATGGTCGTTCACCCCGCTCCAGGCAATTGGACCGGTACATTTGTAAACGCATTGTTATACCATTGTCAGCATTTGTCAGTTAATGAAAACGATCTCCGGCCAGGTATTGTTCATCGCTTGGACAAAGACACTTCCGGTGTTCTCATAGCAGCGAAAACAACATGGGCTCAACAAAAGCTTGTAGAGGCTTTTGCATCACGTCAAGTTTACAAAGAATATTTAGCGATATGTATAGGAAACATTGGCGATAAAGAAATTGATGCTCCAATTGGAAGGCATCCAGTGCATCGCAAAGAAATGGCTGTTGTCCCGACCGGTAAAAATGCTTTAACGATTTGCAAAACGATAGGATGGAATGAAAAATTAAGTATTGTCAAAATAGTCATTGCAACCGGCCGAACACATCAAATAAGAGTCCATCTCAAACATAGCGGTGTGCCTGTTTTAGGTGATAATGTATATGGCATACCCCAATCTAATAAATTCTATGGAGTCGAGCATCAACTTCTACACGCCTCTAGAATACGATTGAATCATCCTGCGACAGGAAAGGAATTAGATATTGTCGCACCCCCTCCAGAGAACATGGTGAAAATGTTGAAAAAAATTGATTCTAATTGGAAAACAAAACTCTAAATTATATGAAATTAGTGATACAACGTGTTTCACAAGCCAGTGTATTTGTAGAAAATAAAGTTTGTGGCTCTATCCAAAAAGGGCTTCTTGTTTTATTAGGCATTCATAAAGATGATAAGCCTGAAGATACTTTGTGGTATGTCAACAAGCTTATAAATTTACGAATTTTCAATGATTTGCAAGGGAAAATGAATCTGAATGTCAATGACGTGAAGGGGCAAATATTGGTAATTAGTCAATTTACATTATATGGAAATTGCTTAAGTGGACGAAGGCCAGATTTCATACAAGCGGCTCCACCTAATATCGCGAAGCCTATTTATGATAAATTTGTGAGAGAAGTATTAGAATGTCATGGACAAGTTCAGACAGGAGAATTTGGAGCAGAAATGCAAGTATCTTTAGTGAATGAAGGGCCAGTAACATTTATTTTAGAGAAGGATGTTTAATCCTATTACTATGTGTGTATGAGAAAAATAAAAAACAAATTCTCAGTATTTCTATTTGATTTTTAGTTGTTTAAGACTAGTTTTCTACTAGCAAACCAATATCTAAAAAATTACTTTATTTTTTTCTATGAAAGAAAGTAATTTTTATATATGTTCGAATAATTGTGCAATATATACTGTATATGTACTGCAGCGAAATTGACTAAGAAATTAACCAATATTTTTCACTTTTGAAAAGGATCGAATTTTTATGAAGGAATTTGTCGCATACATCGTAAAAAATCTTGTAGACCATCCTGACAAAGTTAAAATCAATGAAATTGGGGGAACCCAAACATTAATTATAGAACTATCAGTTGAAAAGTCCGATATTGGTAAAATAATTGGTAAGAAAGGAAAAACAATTAATGCCATCCGTACTCTTTTGATGTCAGTAGCTAGTCGTAACGGAATTCGCGTTAACTTAGAAATTTTAGAAGACGGCAGCCGCGTACCAGAATAATTAATCACCTTCGATTCTTTGTTAGCTCGTTAGAGCGTCTATTGCTGGAGACACTTCAGAACAAAGCGAAAGAGGACTTTCGCACTCCAAACGCTTTGCGTAGCTTTAAGAAATAGATCCCAAAGCTACGCAAAGCGTTTGGAG
>JACDES010000142.1 GCA_013816265.1 Parachlamydiaceae bacterium
ACTTTCCTTAATATTAATAGAACCGTAAAGAAATAAGCAATTCTTATTTTTTTTCTTATTTTGACAGCATTGGGCTTTGAACAGACGATCTTTCGAGCTAACAAAGAGAATCATGTAAACAAAATTATTGAGAACAGCCATAGAACTATACTTAAATGCTTGCCCACTACCTTTCAAAATTTTTACGCGAATCATGGGTGAAGGGGCAAAGCAACCCCTGGCTACCTATATTTAACTGCTCTGCAGTTGGATATGGTCAATATTAATTAAATCAATATGTCTAGAATTGACACGCACTCCAAAGGGATTCGCCTTCTTAATCGATTTTTTTTCTTATTTTGACAGCATAGACTCTAAGACCACAATGGCTTCGCTTCAGTTTTTTTTGTTCTTCTAAATTCTCTATTTCCCCAACCCTTTTGAAGTAATTCTTCTTTTGTTGGCTTAGACAAATCATTATCACCTGTATCCATAGCAATAGCCCCTTCACCAGCAGGAACACCAATAAGAACAGCTGCTTCACCTGCACCATTCTGTGATAGCCACTCTGCCGCTTATTGAAGAACATCAACAGATTGTTCTGTATTAATTGTTGATTCATCTTCCTCTCTAAATTGAAATTCAAACGGGTTCAGATCCGACCTTAAATATTCCTCGTATTGTGGATCATAAGGACGTTCAGGACGACTTGCAGATTCATATCTATTAATCTGATTATTTCTTTCAGTCTGATAATTTCTTGATTGACTATAGCGTTCAGTATTTCTCGATCTTCTATTATTGCGATACCTTGGTTTTCTTGAATTTTTTTCTGAGGTTGTTTTAGCAACAGAAGCAGATCCAGCACCAGCACCAGCCCCCGCGCCTTTCCCTACGCTAACTACAGAGACCAAAGATGTTTGCTTTGATACCTTTTTAGGCTGTTCAACAACCTTTGGTTTTTTTGGAATTCTTATTTCTGTATCCGATTCATCTTTCGCAGCATTTTCCTCAACACCAACGCTAAATGATTTTGAGGAGATACTCGATACTTCAGCGACCTCTTCTTCCTCTTCTTCTTGAATCTTGGGGCTCTCAGTTCTTCTTTTTTTTAATGGACTCTCAACACCTTCATCACTTTCCTCATCCTCTGCTTTTTGATTCTCAGAAATCGGAGAATCCGAACGCTTTCGTTTTCTGCTCACAGAAGTATCTGAATCTGAACTGGAATCAGCTTCATCATCACTTATAATAATTTTTTTTATTCTCTTTACTTTAGCATCAGCGAGAGGGCTTTTTTTGCTATTTACCGTTTCATCTGAATCTTCTTCTTTTTCTTTTCTGTCTGTTTTAACCCTCGCCCCATCATCACCAACTGAAACTGGAGACGAGAAACGACTTCTATGGCTTCCTAACGAAGAATCCGAATCTGAACCGCTCGAAACTGAAACAGATCTTCTAACTTGTTCAGAACTTCCCTTTGCAACTTTACTCCACTGACCTTCTGTTTTTTCCAATGTTTCGATATTAGCGCCAAACCTATTATCAGCTGAAAGGCTCTTATTATTTTCTTTTTCAATTCTTTGATGATATTTTCTCGAGCCAACAGAACTACTAGATTTTGCCACAGAGGACTTGGTACCCCCGACAACTAAACTTAAACCGGCACCAGCACTAAAACTTACACTAGACATATTTCTCTCTTTTGTTATATTTATCTTTTATTATTTAAGAAAAACAATAAACAACATTTATTAAAAATTTATTATGAATGTATTAAATATTTGTTAAACAAAAAAATAAAATATTTTATTTACAAAATGAGACGACTTAAAAAATTAAAGACAAAAATCTTCGAAATCAATATAATTCTTATTTTTTAATGATTAAATTAAAAATAACAAATAAGTCGAGTTTATTTTATGACAACACCAAGTGTTTATAATGGAATCCCAACCCCTCCCTTTACTTATAGTATTTCTTTAGCAATAGAGGATTTTCCCGGATCTGTAAGAATTTATTGCGAAACAGAACGTTCGTGGGAAGATATGTATTCAATTATTAAAGGATCATTCAAAAATACATGTATTATTTCAGGGTTGGAAAAAAGAAAAAACAGCAAAAGCACAAATCAATCTGAAGACACGTATTCCTATCAATTTGGTTTAATGCCAAAACCAGGATTTGCCCTTAAATACATAACACTATTTTTAAAGACAATACGATCCAGTGAAGAATGTATTTATCCACCCAAACGAAAGGATTTGATCCAATATCTTTACCTCATTTCGATTCTAAAACCAACCGCTCATCCCATGATGTACGAACTTACTTTTGGTAATTTTGAAATAGCGATGAAACAGAAAAAAGAAATCGTTGAACTCAAAAGTGAAGAGGAAAAATTAGAACAACGCAAAAAAGAAATAGTTGAAAATGCTTTTGCCACTTTCTTAGTTCATGCTTGCGTTAATGTGAGAAGAGATACTAAACAGAAAAGAATAAACAAACCATGAATATTAGTGATTTACTGATGTTCATGGTCTTTAAAATGGTTTAATAAAATGGGCTTTTTTTATTTGCAGCAACGTGGTTTTAAGAAATGTGTGTAATATCTCCAACCTCCTGTCCCAATTCCAACAGTTCCACAAGTAATTCCAGTCCACAATCTAGCTGGAGTCATCTCGTAGGTATTCAATAAAATTGTTGAAGCAATTAAGTTGACGATAGAAATACCTATGTAAATTCCGGTACAACACCTTCTGTTTTTTCTTTTAATTGAATTTAGTTCTTCCAAATGCTGTTTTCCAAGTGCGCCTGGTTCTTCATTAATCTGTACACTTAAAGGACCCCGAAGGGGCGCATAATCAATCTTACTCATATATATATTCTTTCTCTCAAGGTTAGTTTAAAACATTGTCTATTAACATTTTGCGAGTCGTAACTTCTAACAATTATTCACTTTTTTGGCAATCTGATAATTTATTAATTTCAATAATGAAAGATCACCGAATCATTTTCAATTCTGAGAATACGTCAAGGCCTTTTCATTAAGATTTTATCGCGCGCCATAAAAAATGTGGAATTTGATGCAGACTTGGAATAAATGAAAAAAGACCATGAAAATTAGTAATTTACTTATTTTCATGGTCTCTAAAAGTAGTTTTAATTTTGCCAGTAGATTGTTACAGTTAAACAATATTTGATCTATAGGTGTCGTTACAACATTGCCAAATACAACTACCTACGCTCACAACGGCACAGATAACTCCCCCAGCTATTTTTCCAGAGTCACCATGTGCTATACTAAAAAATACCACTGACGCAACCGCAGTAACTAACGTACAACATGCATTAGCTACAGCAACTTTAGTTTTGGTTGATCTAAGTTCTTCTTGTTCCTGCATTTTTTCATAATCAGATGCCTTAATACCGAGGGAAATATGACTCATATTTTGTTTTCCTACTATTTTAATTACTCGTTACATTTTTTTTTACGCAGTGCTTTATTAGCAATTTTTTTGATTCAAGGCAATCATATTTTTACAATTAACAAAACAATGTTATACAGATTTGTCGTCCTCTTTTCTTCTTATTTTTGTTGGACGTTCAACCCTTTCTTCTTTACCACCAACTGTTTTACTGAAATTTATCGTATTGCCGTCCATTTGCTGATGGTTACGTTTAGTCCCATGACCTGTTTCAGAGCTTTTTGATTCAGACAATCTTGTTTATTAATTTGGGGACGTGTCATCTCTACAAGATAACGTCTTTGCTGTAATTCAACTAAGGCTTCTTTATTGCCAAGTTTAATTGCTAACTCATAAGAGGCTTCAGCTCTTTCGTTTTCATTCATTTCTAATTCTTTTTTTGCCCTTAAATATAAAGCCTGAGCATATTCTTTTTTTGCTTTCTCTGTATATCTTGAAGCCTCTTCTATTACTACCATAAACTCGGGAATATTTTTCTCTACACCAAGACCATCTCGCAAACATAGTGCATATTCATACATCGCTTCAGGATGGTTTTTTTCAGCCGCTTTTTTATAGAAATAGCAAATATTTATTAATATTTTCGGTGATCCTCTAGCGACTTTCGTCCATTGTTGCGCTAATTCATAGTTGGCTGCTGGATGATCTAATGAAGCAGCAATTTTTAAATATTCAAAAGCTGTCTGCTGTGACGCAACAACCCCGGATCCATTCTCATAACATTTGGCTAGTTGATAATATGCCTCAGGATGTTTCAAATCCGCCGCTTTCTTTGAGTGTTCAACAACAATTTTTAAATCACCCTTCTTAAACCTGTAAAGATAGATTTTCCAATCTTGCAGATTCTTCTGCCCCTAAACAATGGGAAAGAGAATTATTAGACAAGCTCGTAGTCAAACACGGGAAAAATGGAGGTCTAATCTTAGTAGAATTTAATCAAGAAAAAATGAATCGTAGTGAAGGAACCCCCTCCAAAGACTTTTTAACTGAACAAATCAAAGAATCATTTAAAAGGATCGTTACAAAAAGCAATGAAAAAAGCGCTTCTGCTGCAAGTTCAGCTTCTTCTTCAAGTTCAGTAAAAAAGAAACCTAAAAAAGAAGATTCAGAAAGTAGTGATTCAGATTCAGATTCAGACAGCAGTAATTCAGTGTCAGAAAGTAGCGGTTCAGATTCAGACGGTAGTGATACTGTTATAGATAGTAGCGACGATGAATCGACCCCCATGAGTTCAAAATGGGAAGATCGCGAAGTCAACGCTTTAAAAGAAGCGATGAAAATTCATGGATCTAATAAATACAAAGCCATTTCAGATTATTTAAAAAAAGTCCCAGATCTTTTACAACGTGTCTATAAAACTCCATCGCAGTGTGCAACAAAAATTCATCTCCTCACCAGAAAAAGCGGGCCTACGGAAGAATCTTTAAATTAGTCAAACTCCATGAGAAATATCCTTCACAAAACCGAAAAATCGCACGCTTAATGAATAGAACACATGGATGGATGGGTGAGTTCTGCTTTACAAACTATTCAAAGAAGAAATGATAAAGAAAAAAAAATTTGAAGAATTTAAAGCATCTATCCCCGAAAAAATCGCAGGGCTAAAAAGAAAAGTTGCCCCATCAAAACCCAAACAGCCTCCTCGTAAAAGAGCAAAAAAAGAAAAATCGACTCAAGTGGTAGTGCGTCAAGTTCAGAAGAAAAAGAAAAGATTGCGTCAACGAGCGCTTCTTCTGCACAAAAAACAAACACGGTTGCAGAAAAAAAACTTTCGAAAAAATCTACAAAATCATTACCCTCTGCTACTCTAAAGAGAAATGCCTCTGCAAAAGAAAAAGGTCCTAGTATCGTTTCTGATTTATCCATAAAAGCGTCATCAACAACACCTAAAGCAGAGAAAATAGTAAAACCAAAAGTTCCCAAAAGCAAAGCAAAGTCTAAAGCTGCTCCAGTAAAGAAGAAAAACGAAGATTCCGAGATTGATTCAGATGAAGAACCATTGATCAATTTGAAAACGAAACCAGTATCAACATTACCTCAGGTATCTTCGTTAATAGGTAGTTCCGCTTCTCAAAAAGAATCCTCTGCTCAAGAAAAACCTGCTATTCCTTTAGCAAAACCCGTAGATCTGGCTTCTCCGCCTGGTAGAATCACCCGATCAGGAGCTAGTGGTGCTCAGAAAAAAGCTCCTTCGCTATTAAAAATAAAAAAACCTTCCAATAAAGAAATAGATGCTGCAGCACAGGTTATGCTGCAATTACAAAAATCAGGTTCCTCGCAAAATGTCATGCCTGAAGATGAAAATCATGACAATATTGTAGTAGATAATTCTAGTTCAGATCCTAAGGATACATCTTTAGAATCTGGGTAAAGCTGAAAAAAGAGTTGTTCCACAACAAGCTCCTGTCCCCATGGATACTTCATCTCTAGATCAATCTGAGGGTTCTTCATCGAATCAAGACGTTCCTGATGAGCCACCGATAGAAATAGGTTCGGATATTTTTGATGATCAAAATTCTCCGACTTATTATTTTGAAAAAGCTTTTCAAGTGAATGTAGCTAAAATGCTTTCTAAAATTTTTAGCTAAGAAAAATGATAACCTATATTAGAGTCCTCAAAAGAGAAAATATGAAAGTCGGCTAATTGCCATATAAGAATGGTAAACATGAGTTAGCTTCAATTGATGAAGGTGAAAAACCTTGGAGTGCGCGTCGCTTGCGACAAAAAAAATTGATTTAAATCTAGAATTCACTTCGTTAGCTCGGTCGAGCGTCTGTTCAAAGCCCAATGCTGTCAAAATAAGAAAAATAAATTGGCGAATAGCCTTTTTCCTTTCCCACTCTTTTACCCACATTCAATTAAGAAATGTTTATTGTGTTAGGCCTGTAGGGCCGGCATGAAATAGCCCAGGTCGCAGCGAAGCGCATGCTTTTACCCACAAGTAGCTAAATTATAAAAACTGAGGGGTTTAAAAAACATTTATAAGTACTTTAATTGAATTCAACGCAGAGACGGAGAGACAGGGAGACGCAGAGAGGTTATAATACGTTAAATTAGGTAAGATAAAGGCCTGTCGACTCTTCGTTAGCTCGGAGAGCGTCTGTTCAAAGCCCAGAGTGACGTAAGGAACTCTGGGCTTTGAACCAATGCTGTCAAAATAAGAGAAAAAAATTGGCGAATAGCCTTTTTCCTTTCCCACTCTTTTACCCACATTCACTTAAGAAAAGTTCCTTGCGTTAGGCCTGAAGGGCCGGCATGAAATAGCCCAGGTCGCAGCGAAGCGGAGGTCTGAGATAGTACAAACAACACATTGAGTCCTGTAGGGACGGCACATTGATACGTACATGATTATGCCGTCCTTTCAGGACTCGATTATTATTTTATTTAAACCCAGGCCTCCGCTTTGCTGCGACCTGGGCTATTTCATGCAGGCCCTACAGG
>JACDES010000143.1 GCA_013816265.1 Parachlamydiaceae bacterium
AACTATTTTGGCACCGCCCGGTACGAGAAACACGTACGCCGGTAAATATGGGGAAATGACCCCATTGCGATAACGGGGAGGGCAGGCTAGGCCTGTTCCTTACCCGCTGAAAGCCCTCTTTCGCTTTCATTTTTTGCTACAGCCACCTTCTTATATTGAATCTTTTTCTTATTTTGACGGCATTTCATTATTTTTTTCGAAACTTTATTTCGCTCGTATACTCTCCCTAATCTTCAAAAATGAACTCTTTTCAGCCTTCAATATTTGTGGATTTTTCTGCAACCTTGCAGATGCATACTCCAAATTTCGAAAATCTTCTGAGACTGCCACTAAAACAATATTAAAATTATCCTTTATCCTCATAGAAAAGTGGGAAAGGGTATCCGAAGATGAAAAACCTCTTTTTATCGCTTTCATTGCAACATCTTCATCGTCTTTAAATCCCTCTGAAAGAGAACGCAAAATTTCACCAACTCTACCTCTATTCAAACAAGCTATAATAAATTCTTTGTTATTTCGTAAATTTGGTGACGCAGCAAGAAAAATACTATGCTCACTTTTCGCATCCTTCTCAGCATCTTTAATCGCTTTTAAGGCAACGCCTAAATCATCTTTGATGATATCAGGTGCTGATCGAAAACTTATCTCACTCAAATGAGGCATCTTAAAATAGATATCTCGATCTTCTCTAATTATTTCGGAAGCAAATAATATTCCTAATTCAGATCCCATTTCAAGTGCTCTGCAAATAAAGTCTCTATTTTCCATCAATTTAGGATCTGCATATTTAAATGCATTATCATCAGCTGAAATCGCCTCTAAAACAATCTCCTCATCCGCTTTATACTCATTTGAAACAAGCTCTAACATTTTTGCATCGTTATAGACCAATAATTTTACGATTTCTTTATTTTTATGAAGTTCCACATCAGTTAAAAATCTTTCATGCAATAATTGACCTATCATTATCCCTAAAGCTTTTTCTTTGGTAACTTTATTCGTAAGTAAGTTAGCTTTCGACTTTAAATGCCTTTTTTCAATAATGGGAAGCATCTTTCTTTCCCATTCAAAAAAAACAAAACTTTGTTCTATTCCCGAAATTAGACTTTTTAAAGTTGTCTTTTGCAAAAGGGGAGTAAAAAATTTGCCATTTTTAAACAATTTACCGACGGACAGCAGGTTTAAAAAGATACCCTCCTTAGACTCTTCTCCAACAATTTTTCTAATTCTATTAATAAATTGAAGATTTTTTTCTTTTTCAGCGAAAATCCCATCTTGTACTGTCAATTTAAAATGAGGACTTATGACCATTAAATCTGCTCGTCCACGAGCTGATAAAAAGGAATAAATATGTCTAATTAAAGGCTGTGGTAATGCCCTAAGTGGACGGTTTTCTGCATGACTTTTAAAAATTGCTTTTTGTTCCGGAAATTGATCTGCGATAGTATTATCTGCAAATTGGATTGCTAGCGGATTTTGATTTGTCGCTTTGTTAACAAAATCGGTATCTTTCTTTAAGTTGTCCTCAGCATATTCTAAGTTTAATCCATTATCTTTGATGATCTCAAAGAAAGAAATGGGATTTTTGCGCAATTCATTTGCGATTAATGTTCGATTTTTTAAATATCCACTCAAGATTGGGGGTTGGTGAATTCGTGTATATTTCACTTTATTTTCAAAAAGGTGTGTCTTATCGCTTTTGACATAAACAATATGTTCTTTTGCAAAAAATGACACATCAATACGGGCACTCCATTTGGCTTTATTCGCTTTCACTTCCTTCCAATAGAGTGTCTTTAATGCTGAAACACCTTTTAGAAATCCCAATGTAAAAATATGGACAAGTGAAAAGAAAATTGCCCTACAAATGCGGTCAATCCTTTTATTTTTTGATAATGCATATTCTTGCTCCACAAGAAAGATCTTCCCATCCCCATGAACAATTTTTATATCTGAGTTGAAACCGTTATCATTTATTAATAATGTCATTCCTACCACCCTAAAGGTTTTTTTATCGAATCCAAATTTACGGCTTCAATTTTTATTGCATCGCAATCATAAAAATAGGTCTGAAATATTTTAGATGCAAATAAAATTGCACGTTTATTTTGTTTTACTGCTGCCAAAACGATATCAAAGTCATTTTGAAATTCGGGTGTATATTGAAGTACCATTCCATTTAATTTAACAGCGGACAACACAAAATTCTTATCCTCTTTTAAGTCGATAGATACAAATAAAAATTCATCATGATCAATTTTTACATCAGCTAAAATCAGTTCACGATCATTTTTTATCACATCAGGTGCATCACAAAGAATATACCTACGACCTAAGGCTATTAACGAAACGTAAAGATCTCTGTCGTGTTTAAGTGTATTTGAAGTATATCTTATACAACTTTCTCCACGTTTAGAACACGCATTCAAAATAAATTCTCTATTATTTTTTATATTTGGTCCCGCATGTTTCATAGCGGATGGTGAATTATATATACCTGCTAATACAACATCAGGATCTTCTTTAAGTTCATCTGAAGCATATTCAAGCCAGTCTGAATTCGTTTTTACTAAAAAAATCACACTTTCTTTATCATTTTGAATTCTTTGATTTCCTTGAAACAAATCCATATAATCAAAAAGATGATTTCGAATTGATACATCTCGATGTTCTAAATCCAACGCAGGAGTTGTGATCATTCGATCTTTCAGCAACTCTGTCAGCTTTTTATATCCTTCTGATTGTGCATCTAAAAAATTAAGAATTCTATCAATAGCATGAATACATGGAAAACTCTCTAATTTAGTTTGCTGTTCAATGACACCTTTCATTTGTTTATTTGTACTTAAAAAGGGTCCCCTATCTTCAGTTCGTAAGAATGAGTTAATCAATCTGATGATATCGGTAGAAAACTCGCCTATCTTTGGCTTATTAACACAATTTGCAGAAACAATCACCTGTTCAATTTTTTTAGATTTGGATGGAATGACTAAAGTCTTTGGAGAATTTTTTTTATGATCATCACTTGTGATAAGTCTTAGAGCAATTTTTTTGTCTTGAGCAAGTTTATTAGCAAAATCTTCTATTTTTTCTAATTTACCAGTTGCAATATGTAAATTCTTAAATAGATGAGTCTCGATGACTGCCCGGCATTTTGCTTTTTTAGATTTTATTTCTTTCCAATGGTGTGAAACTAATGCTAGCGATTTCTGCCATGTCGCAAGAGTCATCACACTTACTAATGAAAAGAAGAATACCTTACAAAATCTGCTGACAAGCCCAATACTGCTCAATTCATACTGTTGATTGACGAGAAGTTTATTTGGAGTATTGTTAATAAAATTAACTTCAGCACTCCAACCGTTACCTTTTATATACATCTATTCCCCTTATTATATTCAAAAACAAAATTATTTATAAAATTACATCCAATTCTATATCTTTGGGACCATTAACCACAATTTCAGTAATAATATGCGCCATCCATATGCTCTGGTTTTTTTATCGAATCCAAATTTATTCCCTCAAACTTAATAACCTTCTTACTAAAAAAATACTGTTGAAGTTTGGTGTTCGCATGCTGAATTGCATTTGGATTTTGTTTCACGGCCTCTAAAACGACTTCAAAGTCATTTTTAAAATTGTGCGCCCAATTAAGTACCAATCCATTTAATTTCACAGCCGCCAACACAAAATCTCTATTAGATAAGATCTCTACCTCATCAAGATATATTAACTCTGAAGCATCTTTTTTAACCGCAGCCAAAAGCACATCTGTGTCATCTTGGATAACTTGTGGCGCCCCACATAAAACAGCACTACAACCAATGTCAATTAATTTTAGATAGATATCTCTATCATTTCGTAGATTTTCTGAGGCATACCTAAAGCAATTAAATAGAGTTTGTTTGCTAGCAAATAATAGAAATTCTCTATTATTTTTTATATTCGGACCCGCGAACTGAAGCCCTTCATTACTCCTATTCAATGATGAAAATACAACATCAGCATCTTCTTTAAGCTCATTTGATGCAAATTTAAGTAATTTCGGAGAGGTACTAATTAAATATTTTACAATTTCTTTATCATTTTGAAATCTTTTATCTTTTTTGAAAAATTTATCAATAATTTTATGAACTTCATTTTGAATTGATACACTTCTTGTTGTGAAATCCAATGCGGGTTTTTTAACAAACAAATCATGCTCCAGCAACCCTGAAAGCTTTTTGCGTTCTATAGATTCTAGATGTAAATAATTAATCATTTTATTGATAATATCATTGATCGGATAACACTCAATTTTACTTTGTTCTTCAATGATGGCTTTCATTTGCTTATTTGTAGTTAAAAAATTTTCCCTATCCTTAGTATCTAAAAATGAATTAACCTTTCTAACGATACCAGAAACTAACCCGAGTAAAGTTGGCTTATCAACAAATTCCATATGCATTCGATTTTCAGGAAGAATTTCAGGCTGAATGCTTCTGCTTGCAAGTTGAATAGGAATCGGTTTTTGAGGCGTTTGTTTAAGTACAACAGAAGGGTCATTTTTTTGATTTACATTTTCATCAACAAGACTTTTTACATTTCTTTTCAGATGTTCTAAAATAATTTTTTTATCTTGAGCAAGTTGGTTAGTAAAATCTTCGATTTTTTCTAATTTTCCATTTAAAATCTGTAAGTTTTTAAATATGGGAGTTTCGATGACTGCCCGGTATTTTGCTTTTTGTGATTTTATTTCTTTCCAATGATGGGATGCAAGATCAAGGGGGGTCTTCCAAGACGCAAGAGTCATTAGACCGACAAAAGAAAAGAAGAATACCTTACAAAATCTGCTGACAAGCCCAATGCAGCCCAATTCATACTGCTGATTGACGAGAAGTTTATTTGGATTATTTTTAATAAAATTAACCTCACCACTCCAACCGTTACCTTTTATATGCATCAATCCCCCTTAATATATTTAAAAAACAAAAATTATTTATAAAAATCACATAACTATTCTTTTTGGATTCTAACCACCCTTTCAGTAATAATGATCGCCAGTCATGTCCTCTGGTTTTTTCAAAGAATCTAAATTTACTCCCTCAAACTTAATAACATCTTTTCTAAAAAAATACTCTTGAAGTCTTTTATCGGCATATTGAATGGCTTTGGGATTTTGTTTTACTGCCTCTAAAACAAAGTCAAAGTCATTATGATGTCTAGTTATCCAATAAAGTGCCAAGCCATTTATTTTTACTACTTCTAGCAGAAAAGCTCTATTATTCAGAGATTCATTGTTATAAATATGAGCAGAAAATAACTCCCAATAATTGTTTTTTACTGCAGCCAAAATCACATCTTTATCGTGCTTGATATGTGTTGGGGCCTTATGCAATACACTAGAACATCCAAATTCACATAATTTAAGATAAACTTCTCTATCATTTCGTAGGTTTTCTGCGGCATATTGAAAATAATTCCGTTGAGTTTCTTTGCTCTTCAACAATAATAATTCTCTATTATTTTTTATATTTGGCCCTGCATACTTAACAGCTTCATCACCCCAATACAATGAACCGAATACAGCTTCAGGATCTTCTTTAAGTTCATCTGAAGCATATTTTAGAAACGCATGATCTGTTTTTAATAAATACATTACTATTTCTTTATCGGTTTGGAATCTTTTATCGTTTTTAAAAGTTTTTTTAATAATCTTTTGAACTTTATTACAAATCAAAACATCTCTAAGACCAATGTCCATTGCAGGATATTTTTCAAATAAATCATCCTTCAGTAAAGCTGAAAGCTTTTTGCGTACTTTTGAATTAATATCCAAATAATTCATCATTTTATTGATAATATTATTGATTGGAAAACACTCTATTTTAGCATGCTCTTCAATGATCGCTTTCATTTGCTTATTTGTAGTTAAAAAATTCTCTCTTTCATCAGTTTCTAAGAATGAATTTACCAATCTAATAATTCCAGGAAATAACTCGAGTAAATTTGGCTTATCAACAAATGTTTTATGCATTCGATTTTCAGGAAGGATCTCTGATTTAATGTTTCTACTGACAAATTGAACAGGGCGTTTTGGAGGTATTTGTCTTTGCATAGGAGAAAGATCAATTTTTCCATTTACATCTACTAGCTTAAGATCTTGAGCATTTCTCTTAGTATGCTCCGAAACAAATTTTTCGTCTTGAGCAAGTTCATTGGCAAAATCGTCTATTTTTTCTAATTTTCCACTAACAAGCTTTAAATTCTTAAATAAAGGAGTTTCGATGACTGCACGACATTTCGCTTTACCCGATTTTATTTCTTTCCAATGATGCGAAGCTAGATTTATAGATTTCTGCCATGTCGCAAGTGTGATAAAGTTGACTAAAGTAAGGAAAAATACTTTACAATACCTACTGACAAGCCCAATACTGCTCAATTCATACTGTTGATTGACGAGAAGTTTATTGGGATTATCGTTAATAAAATTAACATCAGCCTTCCAATCATTACCAATTATATGCATAAATATCCTAAATTAAAATAAACCAAATACTAACAACAGTTCTTAAAAACAATCAATATTATCTTATTACAAGTTTAATTAAAACTTTAAAATTTTATTTATTTGTTGTATACTCCAGCCTGGGTCAACATTGGCATTTGGACTAAGCGAAAGCCCGCTTAAAACGTAAGCATCAAGTCTAGACATATTGATAAGTGAAGGATAAGCTTAAGGGAAAACAATTGTGGGTAAAGATAGATCTTAGCGAAGAAAGCTTTAATAACTGCGGATGCAGTTTAATTTAGGTAGCCAGGGGTAATGCAGCCCTGAAAGGGCAAAGCAACCCCTGGTTTATTATATAGAAAAATCGAACTGCGGATGCAGTTCAATAATTGTGTTAGTATCCAT
>JACDES010000040.1 GCA_013816265.1 Parachlamydiaceae bacterium
ACGAGAAACACGTACGCCGGTAAATATGGGGAAATGACCCCATTGCGATAACGGGGAGGGCAGGCTAGGCCTGTTCCTTACCCGCTGAAAGTCCTCTTTCGCTTTGTTATGAAGCGCCATATTTGTCAACAAGTACAATTGACGCTAATGTTTGGAGACCGAAAGCCCTCTTTCCCTTTTCTTATTTTTCCAAATTACTTTTAAAGATGGAATAACTTTCTGAAACAACCATCGCCATAGCAGGTGGATATCCTTTTTTGGCAGATTGTTCCAATAATTTGATCGCTTTCTGACCGATCTTTTGAGCATGATCATCAACAAAATGATCGCTATAGCCGGCTTCCTCGTTATACAATTTGATATATATCTCTCCTAATCGGAACTGAGCAATCGGATTTCTTACAGCTGCTACTTCCAACAATTCTATTTTATCATCTAAATTTTCTTCTAATTCAGCACTAAGAAGAAATCCCCAATCTGACTCTTGTACCATTGATTCAGAAAGAAGTTGGTTACCGAGCTCAATATTTTTTTCAACACCTCGCTCTCCAGTTAAATATAAATAACCAAGAACCGCTTTAGCATCATTATATCCATCTTTTGACAAATCGTTCATCCACCCGACAATACGATTCGTATCCCTTTTGTCATAACTTCTTTCCTTTCTAAGAATCATCCCCAGCCCTATTTTTACCCGACATTCTTTGTTACCTGCTTTTGCTGCCTCCCGCCAAGTAAAATCATTCATATTCCAGTACGTTGGTTCCCATTCAAATCCATGTTGTTTCTCTCCTTCAAAGATATAGCTCCCGTGTGCCTCTACATTTCCTCTTTCCTTAGCAAATTCAAAACATCTCAATGCTTCATCATATAACTTATCTCTAGTTATTTTATCTGGAGCATGAACAGCCCTTTCAGCAAATATTTTTCCCATTTCATATTCTTTTTTGGATAAATCTTTCTTCGATACGTTTTTTGTTAATAACCTTTTTTTTACAACAATATTGTCATTTTTTTCGATCGCAGGAAGTTCATTAAATAATTGTTTACTAAGCTCTATCCAAGCATTTTCTGCTTTTCTTACTGTATATGTAGATTCGCCTTTATAAAGCACAAAAAGGCTCTCATTCCAGGTACGATCTATATCAATACCCAAAACCCAATTATCGAGCCTATTCCAAAAGCCAGTTCCCCCTTTCTGATAAGCAATGACTTTATGAAGATCCGAAAGGATCTTTTCCTTTGTCTCGGTTGCAACATTCTGATTTGATAGATATTTTGAAGCTGCCTCAACAAGCGTCATAAGACTAACAACTGCTCCACTTCCAAAATTTCCGCCACGATATTCTCGCCCATCAAAGGTTATATTGTCATAGTGGTTATGTGCTAATTCTGATAATAATCTTGAAAACTTTTCTGGTTGAAGGTCCATGATACCAGTCATAAAAACTGCCCTTTTAATTTATATTATATACTTTTCTAAATAATATTGTGATTAATTTATAATTCTTAATAAGATATTAATAAACAAATCGACAATTAACTATTGATTTTTACTATTTTGAGCTGTAAAATAGCATAAATAAATTACATATACAAAATAAGGTAAAATATATGAATTCAATTATCTCTTCAAACACATCTCTCCTACCAACCCTTTCTTTTATTGAATGGAAGGACCTCTCATTTCAAAATAAAACCATACAGGCGATCTCGTTAATCATATTCATTGTAATGGCTTCAGCTTGTTTAATTCATAAGTTCAGAAAACCCATTACTGCCAAAGTTTCAAAGGCACAAGAATCTCCTCCAATTGGTGAAAAAACTCTCACACTTATTCAAAATGAACCTGAGATTCCCCCACTTTCTGAAAAAGCTCTCGCTCTCGCTCAAAAGGAATCTGAGGTAGCTCCAATTGCGGAAAAATCTCTCACACCAACTCAAGAAGAGCAAAGCACTCAGCTTTCTGAAATTCAAATTCCTCTTGTCGAAGATACCACAAAAAAAATATGCCAAGGAACTTTAGTTATCATTGATGTTGGAACTTATTCAGGAGATATTCTAGATGGTAAAATGCACGGCATGGGAATTTTGACTTATTTAAATGGTGGTGTTTACAACGGAAGCTTTGTTGAAAATAAACGTGAAGGCCAAGGAAAGCTTACTAACAACTCAGGTGATATTGTTGAAGGTCCCTTTAAAAATGATCAACTAAATGGAAAGGGAATTTTAACACGACTCAATGGTAACGTTTACGAAGGTGATTTTGTAAATGGATTAAGGCATGGCGAAGGAGTTCTAAAATATAAAAATGGTGATGTTTATAGTGGTTCATTTTTAAGAGACACTCTCCATGGAAAAGCAAAAATGCAGTATATTAATGGTAATATTTACATAGGTGAATTTAATAATGGCTCTGTTCATGGATATGGAATCATGAATTACTCAGATGGAAGTTTTTATGAAGGGAATTTCAATCGTAAACTTTATCATGGGAAAGGGAACATACGATATCAAAACGGAGACCAATATGATGGTTACTGGGTTTTTGGTAAATATCATGGACACGGTGAATTAAGTACAACCACAACGTTTTATCGGGGTGAATTTGCCTTAGGGAAATATCATGGAAAGGGTGAATTAACTATAAAAGCTGGAACCTTATATGAGGCTAATTTTTTGAATGGAAAAATTCACGGGCCTTGTTTAGTCACCGAGAAAGGAGTTACAAATAAATATGCATATGTTGATAATGTCCAAGGGGCATTAATTGCAGAATAATAAAACATAAATAACTGAAATTAATATTACAAAAAATATAACTGAACTAATCGCAAAAAATATGAATTCTATTACACAAACTAAATTAACAACACCGATCCCATTTTTTGAATGGAAATATCTTTCATATCAAAACAATAACATAAGAGCATTATCCTTAATAATATTCCTAGCGATTGCCTCCACTTACTTAATTCTCAAATATCAAAAATATACACTGCGAAAGATATCAAAAATTCAAGAACCATTAATGGATTCTCAGAAACATCTATTACCTGTTGAAGAAAAAATTAATAATGTTTTTCAAGGTACTCTATCTATAGATAAAGGAACCTATCAAGGCGATATTTATGATGGCAAAATGCACGGTACGGGAACTGCAAAATTTTTTGATGGTCGTATTTATGAAGGAAGCTTTGTCAACGACACCTTTGAGGGGAAAGGAAAATTAACTTATCCAAATGGTGACGGCTACGAAGGTAATTTTATTAAGGGATTTTTCGAAGGCCAAGGAAAATACAAATATCAAGCAGGAGATGTCTACGAAGGTAATTTAGTGAATGGATTACGCGATGGCCAAGGAGAGTACACACAAAAGAATGGAAGTAACTACAAAGGCAATTTTGTTAAAGGATTCCATGAAGGACAGGGAAAGCTCACATACCAACATGGAGACGTTTACGAGGGTAGTTTTATTAAGGGAATACGTGCGGGACTAGGAAAGCTCACATACAAAAATGGAAGTGTCTACGAAGGTAATTTTATGAATAATTTATACGAGGGACTAGGAAAGCTCACATTAAAAAATGGAGATGTCTACGAAGGTAATTTTATCAACGGTTTATTCGAGGGAGAAGGAAAGCACACTCGAAAAAATGGAGATGTATTCAACGGTAATTTTTTGAAGGGATTCTCCCACGGATACGGAAAGATGATATTTGGCACTGGAGATACCTACGAGGGTAATTTTTTTAAGGGGTCTTTCTACGGACATGGAAAAGCCTCCTATCACAATGGAAACTTCTACGAGGGTAATTTTTTTAAGGGGTTCCCCGAGGGACAAGGAAAATATTTTTACAATGGAGAGGTCTACGTGGGTAATTTTGTTAATGGGAAATTCCACGGGTTTGGCGAACTAAATACTTCTTCTTACTACTATAAAGGGAACTTCGCCTTCGGTGCTTTACATGGAAGGGGTAAAAATATTAATGAAGCCGGTGAAATATATGAAGGGAATTTTTTAAAGGATAAACCTCATGGAACCTTTACTGTCATAATTGATTTTATTACAACTCAACACCAATATGTAAACGGTGTCAAACAAGAAAAAACGAATGATAATAATATGGATGCTCCCACGGATAAAGACACAACAGTGAATGTACCACTACCTGTAGAAAGCAATAAGAAATTGAATAAAGAAATTGATAAAGGCGTTTTAGTGAAGGGTACAAAAAAGGGAACAGGCCAAATTACTTATTTGAATGGGGATATTTATACCGGTGAAATTATTAATGGACAAAGGAATGGAAAAGGTAAAGTTGTTTATTCTAATGAGAATACTTATGAGGGTGATTTTATAAAAGATCAAATTTTCGGTAAAGGAAAATCCTCTAGCATGAATGGCGTTCAATACGAAGGTGATTGGGTTAACAATCAAACTCATGGTTATGGAGAAATGACTTTCAAGAATGGTTTTTGCAAAGGAAAATTTTCTAATGGCAAATTTCATGGAATAGGAGAATTCGTTTCAAGGGATGGAGTCATAACAAAAGGTAATTTTGTGAAGGGGAATCCTCACGGAATTTGTTCAGTCACAACGATTGGCGTTACTAACAAATATCACTTTGAAAATGGTGTTCAAGGAAATCAGTTCTTGGAATAAATATATTAAATATAAGGTAAAACACATATGGACCCTATTACTAGCTCTAAAACTACATCACAAGCATTTTCATTCGTTCATTGGGATGATCTTTCACCTAAAGATAAATACATCAGAGAAGTAGCCTTCTTGATATTTTCGGGCATTTTAGTATGTTTTACTATTTTGTACATATGCAAATACAAAAAATTCGCAAAAGAGACAGACACAGTAAATTCTGATGTTAAACAGAGTCCTGAAACGCAACTTTCCATAACTCAAGAAAAAACTAAAAAAATTTGGAATGGAACATTAGTTCTCCAAGATGGTGCTACCTATACAGGAGATATCTCCGATTCAAAAATGCACGGAAAAGGGACTGTGAAGTATGTAAATGGTGATTTATTTGAAGGGAACTTTGTTGAAAATAGAAAAGAAGGAAAAGGAAAATACACTTTCTCAAATGGTGATTTTATTCAATTAAATGATTTTAATGATCAAACAAAAGGAAAAGGTATTTATACCTCAACAGATGGTACTGTATATGAAGGGGATATTTTGAATGGTCAAAAACATGGCATTGGTATAGAAAAAAGGAATGATGGATATATCTATAAAGGATCTTTTGTGAAAGGTGTTAAAGAAGGTAAAGCTGAAGTGACATTTGAAAATGGAGATTCATACATCGGGAATTTTCTCAAAGAAAAAATGCATGGAAAAGGGATCTTAAATTATAAGGATGGTCGTAAATACGAGGGTGAAATGGCCTATGGCTCGCTACATGGAAAAGGAAAATTATGTGAAGTTAATGACTCTATATATTATGAGGGTGAATTTGTTTTTGGCGATAAGCATGGTTTAGGAGTTCAGTATTCAGAAACCACCCACTATAGTGGTGAATTTGCTTTTAACCAATATCACGGAGAAGGGAAATTAACTCAGAATAAAACTCTTTGGGATGGAAGATTTATAAACGGAAAGATTCATGGAGTTGCTACAGTTACCTCTAATGGTACCACCAATGAATATGAATATGTCAATGATGAAGGGGAGTAATTTTGGAGTGGTTGTCGAATAAATACAAACAAGAAAGCACTTCCTTGGCTATGTAGAAAGTTCGCCGGATAAGCCTGATTAAGTTTGTCTTTGGTTTGCTTCAATTAATGAATGCACTCTCCAAAGGCTTCGCGATTCATTCATAAAGTTATTTACAAGTCTATGTGTAGTATTTGGAAGTATGCGTCAATTGTAGGCATGTTGACAAATATGGTGCTTCATAACAAAGCGAAAGAGGACTTTCGCACTCCAAACGCTTTGCGTAAATTTGGAATTCTGTAGCTTAAATATTTCTTAAAGCTACGCAAAGCGTTTGGAGTGCGAAAGGGCGTTGTTGCATAATGCCTTCCACAGAAGGGTAAATCCAAAAATACGACGGCGTCAGATGCTATTGTATGCTATTGGGGGCTTATGCAGCTACCGGTACCCACTTACCTTTGGGCAATCCTAATTGATTCATTTTATTGATTACCAAGCATTTACAATAAGCTTCAGTATGTTGTGTTTCCATAATGCGTCCTTTGAGCTGATCTCCAAGCATTTTTTTTATTCTAAATATTGATGTTTCTACCAAGGAACGCTTGAAATATTTGATTTTTTCCTTCCAGGGACGTCTTCCTGTTTCTCGAGTACCTAATTCCAGAATTGATGCAATGTCTTCATCTCGATTTTGTATCCATCCATCCTTTGCACCCTTAATTGTGGCATGTCTAGGGGGTGGAATTATCGCTCTTCCTCCTTTTTCGCTAATCTTCTTTCTTACCTCATTTGGGTCATATGCACCATCTCCACGAAATGTTTCTATCTTATCTAATTTATCTAACATTCTCACTGCAGATGGAACCTCTCCAACACCGTGATCAGTCAATTCGCATACAATAAAATCTTGCGTTTCAACATCAATTCCAACATGCAACTTTCTCCAAATACGTCGTTTGCTTTTACCATGAGTTCGGACTTTCCATTCTCCTTCTCCATATACTTTAAGACCGGTTGAATCAAAAATAATATGACTTGCCGAAACTTTGCTAAGTCGAACAATTTTCTTATATAATTTTTTAGCTCTTCGACAAATTTGTGTATAGCTAGGTACCGGGAACTCTATATTCATAAGTTTAAAAATAGATTGAGCAAAACCTTGCAAACATCTTAGGGTTAAGCCGAATCTTTCCCGCAGAATCAATAACATTAAAATAGCATCATCTGAATAGGTAGATGGTCTACCTGCTTTTCCTGTAGAGTCATAGGAAATCCATTTTTTAATACAATTTTCATCAATCCAAATAGAAATACTTCCCCTTTGAATTAAAGCTTTGTTATAATCGGACCAGTTATTGATTTTATATCTAGATTTTTGCATGAGGTAACTCCTAGTTTTTGTCGTGAAAAACAGTTTATCTCATGCATTTTTTTTTAATTAATTTCAAGAGTTTATGTGAGGGGCATTATGCAACAACGCCGTGCGAAAGTCCTCTTTCGCTTTCCTTTTTTGCTACAGCCCCTTATGTCTAGATTTAACGCTTAACTCCAAATGGTTTCGCAAATTTAGCTCCCCAACAAAAAAAAAGACGCAAAGATTAATTTATCCATGCGTCTTTCAAATTCTTTGAATTTCTAACAGTGCTCTATTATTGCTTTTTGTGATTTTGAATATAAGCAACAACATCACCAACTGTTTTTAGCTTCTCGGCATCTTCTTGTGATATCTCACAACTAAAGCGCTCTTCAAATGTCATGATGAGTTCTGTTAGATCTAATGAATCAGCATTTAGATCCTCAACAAACGACTTTTCTTCAGTTACATCATCCTTGTCAACACCAAGTTGCTCTACTACTATATCAATGACTTCTTGTTCAACCGTCATAATTTTTCCTTCTCTTTATTAAACTTAACTAAAACTTTTCACAGATATATAACATTGTTATCTCTATGGCTATTTTGTTTCAATTAATATTTCTGGGTAAAGCTCAAATATTATAAAAAACTCAATTTCATACACTTAAATCCCAATTTACATGACCATTCCGCCATCTACTGTCAATACTTGACCCGTTATGTATTTTCCATGCGAACTGGCCAAAAAACATGCCATATTTGCAATATCAATCGGCTCCCCCATTCGTCCTAATGGTATGTCCTTTAATATTGCTTCTTTTTGAGAATCCGATAACTTATCCGTCATATTCGTTTGGATAAATCCAGGAGCAATACAATTCACTAATATATTTCTAGCGGCCAACTCTTTTGCAAGTGCCTTCGTAAACCCAATCATTCCAGCCTTCGAAGCGGCATAATTGGCTTGCCCCGCATTTCCAACTAGTCCCACAACAGAGCTTACGTTAATGATCCTACCTTTTCTGGCTTTCATCATTGCACGTACAATTGCGTGACATGTGTTATAACACGATTTTAAATTTGTATTGATCACACGATCCCACTCATCCTCACTCATTTTCATGAGTAATTGATCCGCCGTAATCCCAGCATTGTTAACCAATATATCGACTTGTCCGTATATTCCAATGGCTTTTTCTATAGCTCCATTAACAGCTTCAGTGTTTGATATGTCAACTTGAATAAAGTGCGCTTCATCTTTTTTAGTCATCTGTTTGATTTCTTCAACGACAGCTTTTCCATTCTCAATATTTGTACCAAAAAGGACTACTTTCGCCCCTTCTTCAGCAAACTTTAAGGCAATAGCTCTGCCTATTCCTGCTGTACCACCTGTGACAATGGCCACTTGATTTTCTAATAAAAGTTTCATATATCCTCACGATCTGATCTCTTTGGAAATAATATCTAAATCTTCTACGGTTTCTACATTAAATGTTTTACCTTGGACACCAATTCTTTTATTCATGCCTGAAAGAGTTTTACCCGGACCTATTTCTATATACAAATCTACCTCACTTCTATCCATTGCTCGAATCCCCTGTTCCCATCGAACAGGTTGTGTCACTTGTTTGATAAGATTTTCACGTATATCATGAATATCGGACACAATGTCACCAGGTACATTCATCACAATTTCAGAGGATCCTTTTTTTATCGGAGCCTCATGAATATATTCGGCCAATCGTGTTTCTGCTTTTTTCATAAGTCCGCTATGAAAGGCTCCTTGCACCTGCAGTGGAAGGATTCGTTTGGCTCCTTTTTCCTTAGCTGCTATTGTCGCTGCTTCTATTCCTTTCACCGTCCCTGAAATCACAACCTGTCCAGGACAGTTAAAATTCGCAACCCACAAATCATGGGGCAAATTCACCTCTTTTACTAGTTTTTCTACTGCTTCATTTTCCATTCCGATGATAATTGCCATTGTCCCAGGATTTGACTCGCATGCATCACTCATAAACTGAGCTCGATGGTGAATTAGAGGCAAGCATTTTATAAAAGGTAGTGATTCCGAAGCAGTAAGAGCGGTATATTCTCCTAGACTTAAACCAGCGCACACTTTTGGTTGCACTTCAATCATTTCCAAAATAACACGTAAAATGGCGATGCTTGTGATATAAATGCCTGGCTGACTATTTTTAGTTTGCGTAAGGATTTGTTCAGGCCCACTAAAAATAATATTTGATATATTTCGACCTAAAATTTCATCGGCTTCTTCAAATGTATAACGAGCGGCTGAAAAATTTTCTGCAAAGTCTTTCCCCATTCCTGGGGCTTGGGCTCCTTGGCCAGGAAAAATAAATGCAATCTTCTTAAATTTTACCATTCGATATCTCTATTTAGATATTTTAGAAAGAATACAAGCACCCCATGTCAAACCACCACCAAAAGCAACTAGAAGCAAATTTTCGCCTTCTGCTATTTGATTTTCTTGTAATAGCTCATCTAAAGCAATACCAATGCTTGACGCAGATGTATTGCCATATTTATGCACAGTCTTAAATACATTTTCATCTGCAAAATTAAACTGCTTTGCAATTGCATCGATTATACGCTTATTTGCTTGATGCGGCACTAACCATCCGACTTGACTTTCATCTAATCCAGCTTTATGCAAACAATCTCGAGCAGCAGCAGTCATACGACGAACGGCGTGTTTAAAAACTTCATTCCCTTCCATTTGAAAATAATGGGCTCGCTGTGCAATTGTTTCGGGAGTAGCAGGGAATTTTGATCCCCCGGCAGGTATTTTCACTAAATCAACGAGTGTTCCATCAGAACCTAAACAAATTGTATCAATGCTTAAACCCGGTCCTGTATCTGTAATTAAAGCCGCAGCAGCACCATCACCAAATAATACACATGTTTTTCGATCTTGATAATCCATGAAGGCCGACATTTTCTCTGTCGCAATAACTAAAATAGTTTTATACATCCCAGATTCTATATAGGCTTTTGCCATGGAAAGTCCGTATAAAAATCCGGTGCATGCAGCTCCAAGATCCATTGCTGCGGCATTTGAAGCTCCAATTTTTGCTTGAATCACACTTGCTGTACTTGGAGAAATATAATCGGGTGTCATCGTCGCAACAAGAATGAGTTCCACATTTTCAGGAAGTATACCCGAAGAATTTAATGCTTTTATCGCAGCATTTGCTCCCATATCTGAAGGAAATTCATTCGCATCCGCAATACGGCGTTCATGCATTCCGGTTCGTGAAACAATCCATTCATCAGATGTATCAACAATTTTTTCTAACTCTTGATTTGTTAGAATTCGCTTCGGCAAATAGGATTTAATATCAACAATTCTTGCTTTAGAACTAATTTTCATTGAGCCTTTCCTTAGTTAATAGACCTCTTGCATAACTAATATAGATTATCAGCAGTTATGCAAGGGGTCTAACGATAAATATTGTACCAAAGTAGTACTTTAATAAAAAGTTTGATCTTCTATGTTATTTTCTTTATAACCTGAGTTTTGGATTTTATAAGAAAAATTAGTGACCTGACCCTATTTAGTTTACAAAAGTCTTTTTTATGAAAACATCTATAAGCATCTTTATTATCAGCTTTCTCCTTATCAAATTTAATTTTTTGTCATTTGGAATTCCCTTTTTTTCTGAAAAAATTATACCTATAAAAGTAGGTGTTTTATATTCTACAACAGGTTTCAGAGCTAAAGATGAATTGCCAGTTCAGCAAGCCACATTAATGGCTATCGATGAAATTAATAAAAAAGGTGGATTAGGTGGAAGGCTTATACAACCTATTATTCGAAACGCAGATTCTGATCCTCAAACAACAGTCTTAGAATTAGAAAAATTATTGGCTGTTGATAAAGTTTCTGTCGTATTTGGATGTTGGATACAGGATGATCGAAATACTATCATTGATATTTTAGAAAAATACCAAAATCTTCTTATTTATCCTTTTGAATTTGATGGTGTTTTCGAATCGAACAATATTGTTTTTGTTGGAATGACAGCAAATCAGCAAGTAACGCCAACGGTTTCTTATAGCTTGAAAAATTTTGGAAATCGCTTTTTCTTAATCGGCGCTGATTACGTATATTCTCATATGATCAATAGGATGATCAGAGATCAGGTACATGCGAAGGGTGGACAAATTGTTGGGGAATACTATGTCACGAGTAATAGTACAAATTTCGATGAAATGATAAAAGAGATCAAAATAACCAAACCCGATGTGATAATAAATTCAATGCTATACACTGATGCCGTTCTGTTTTACAAAGAATTACGTAAAGCAGGAATAACGGCCGACCAAATTCCTACATTTTCACTCAATACTACGGAAACAGCGCTGGCAAATACGGAAAACATTGATGCCCTTATCGGAAATCATGCTACCTGGAGCTATTTCAAGACCATTAATACACCCCAGAATCAAAAATTTGTTAAGGAGTTTTATAAATTTTCCAAATTAACAGAAATTGACAACAATGCTGAAGCAGCTTACATCGGCGTATACTTATGGTTTCAAGCTGCAGAAGAAACAGGCCATACCGACTATAAATCCCTTAAACAAGATTTTGATGATATGCGCTTCATGGCCCCAGGAGGTCCAGTAACGATTGACAATGAGGGTGAATATACTTGGAAAAGATCTAGAATTGGTCGTGTCCGTTCGGACAAAGAATTTGATATTATTTGGCAATCAAATGATGATATTGAACCGCAACCCTCACAGTCAATTCATAGTTATCGAGACTTAGAAGATATCATTGAAGAAAATTCCGATTCTGAAGCAGTAAACGAAAAAAAATGAAATGATGACAACCTGATAGGATAAGCTTTAATGTCTTTTAATAATTCTCTTCTCACACTCAAAAGTTTACGCTCTAAGCTTATTCTATGGATATTATTGATATCATTGATCCCCCTTGGAATTGTGACTTTTCTTTCTTATGAAGAATCAAAACATATCCTTTTGAAACATGTGACAGAAGATTTAAAATCTTTAAATGCTCGTGCGGCACGATTCATTGAATTTTATTATGATGAACAAGAAAAAATAGCCGCTGTTTTGGCTAAAGATTTTGTAAAACCGCAAACTCTAGAAAAATTAAAAACTGCATTAAATAGTTTTGGATCTCACTCTCCAGAATATCTTATACTCGAACAAGAATTCGATCCCAGTATACCATTCAAAATTGATATCTTAATTAGTTTTAATAAATTATTTTTGGTTACTTTGGATGGGGATGTCGTTTATAGCACCTCTTCATCAACTTTATTAGGAAAAAACCTCTTAAATGATCCCAAAGTTAACAAGCAATTAAAAAAAATATTTCTAAATGCCAAGGACTCCCTTCAAACAACCCTTTCTAACATTATTCCTTATGATGATATAGAAAATCCATCAGCCTTTATTGCAACTCCTATTCTAAGTCAAGATGTGTTATCAGGAATCATGATTACACAAATAGACAACACCCCCCTATTTCAATTAATCACTAATCATACAGGGCTTGGAGAAACTGGTGAAACGATTTTAATAGCAAAGTTGGATGATGATATTATTCTGCAATCTCCTTTAAGAAATGAGAGCAGTGAACAAATTATACATACCCTTCCATCTAATAGTAGTTTTGGTGTATTCATCCAACAAATATTAGATGGTAAAAGATTGGCAAAAACAGTTATCGACTCTCGAAATCAGAAAACACTAATGGTTGGACGCAGTCTCATTCCCTCTTTAAACCTTGCAATAATTACCAAAATTGATATGAAGGAATTGCTAGCTCCAATCAACCAGCTCCTCATCGCATCTTGGGTAATGAGTCTTATTTCAGCTGCTTGTGTGATATATGCTGCAGTACATTTTTCCAACATGATTATCCGTCCAATATTGATAATGACAAAAAAAACAAGACTCATGGCATCCGGAGATCTATCGCAACGTATCGAATTCCATGATTATGAAGAAGTAACAAAACTCTCACAGTCATTTAATGATATGGCAATGCAACTAGATAATATGATCCAACACCTTGATACTATCGTTGCTAAGCGAACAGAAGAAATTGAACAACAAAATACAAAATTAGAAAATACAATCGAAGAGCTGCAAAAAGCGCAAGATCGTCTAATAAACCAAGAAAAACTCGCCTCTCTCGGAGCTCTAACAGCGGGTATCGCTCATGAAATAAAAAACCCCTTAAATTTTATCAATAATTTTGCAGAACTTTCTCTCCAAATTGATAGCGATATGGAAGAGCGACTGGAAAAAATTAAAAATCAGATAGCACCAGAGGATGCTTCATTACTTCATGAATATCTAGAAACTTTAAAAACGAATATTAATAAAATTTACGATCACGGTAAAAGAGCTGATAGTATCGTTAGAAATATGCTGTATCATTCACGAGAAACGCAAAGTGAAATGGTCCCAACAGATATCAATGCACTATTAAATGAATTCATACCCCTTTCCTACCATGGCATGAGGGCTTTAGATCCGTCTTTTAATCTCAAAATTGAAAAAAATTTAGATCCTAATCTCCCCCAAATAACCATATCACCACAAGAGATAAGTCGAGTAATCCTCAATCTCTTAAATAATGCTTTTTATTCTGTGAATGTAAAGAAAAAAGATTTAAAAGATGAATATACACCTATCGTAAGAGTTACTACTTCTTCAAGAGACAATCTAGTTGTTATTAGTATT
The DNA here is from genome assembly GCA_013816265.1 of Parachlamydiaceae bacterium. Lineage (GTDB taxonomy): Bacteria > Chlamydiota > Chlamydiia > Chlamydiales > Parachlamydiaceae > JACDES01. The sequence goes on from JACDES010000040.1 coordinate 13,788, forward strand.
TGGGATAATGGATATGGAATATCCGAGAAAATATTCCCAAAACTTTTTACCCCATTTTTTACAACGAAACCTGTGGGAGAAGGAACAGGCCTTGGGCTCTCGCTAAGCTACAATATAATCGTCCAGGGTCATCAAGGAACCTTAACAGCCACTAGTAAATTTGGCGAATTTGCTGAATTTGTCATTACTTTGCCAGTATCCAAAAAAATTGAATCTAAGCCACGCTCAATTTAGAAGTAACGTCAATCCTACCCGCGCGTGATATAACTGCGGATGCAGTTTAATTTAGGTAGCCAGGGGTAATGCAGCCCTGAAAGGGCAAAGCAACCCCTGGTTTTTAATATAGAAAAATAGAACTGCGGATGCAGTTCAATAATTGCGTTAGTCTCCATCATGCAATTATTGAACTGCATCCGCAGTTCTATTTTCTTGCTATGCTATCCAGGGGTAACTTGCCCTTTCAGGGCTACGCAACCCCTGGCTACCTATATTTAACTGCTCCGCAGTTGAACAAGGTCAATATTTATTAAATCAATATGCGTAGATTTGACACTTACGTTTAAAATATGGATTTGGAACAAAAAAAACAGTTAATTTAAATATTGAAAATATAGATCAAGCCATTTATACAAATATTCTATAATGAATAGACCTATTGGGTAAGTAATCAGCGTTATTTTATTGAGGTCTAATGATTAACGCAGAGACGGGGAGTCGGAGAGGCGCGGAGAAAATTGAAAATTTGTTTTTATTCCTCCGCGTCTCTCCGACTCCCCCTCTCTGCGTTTTATTCATCCACGCGTGAGATAACTTTAAAAAATTATTGACGGAGATCATTTTTTGAAATCTAACATACTTATTGTTGATGATGAAGTCGATACTCCCATGTTGTTTGAACAAGTGTTTAAACATGAAATTAAAAATTTGCAGATTAAATTATTTTTCGTTGAGTCCGCAGAACATGCATTAGAAATATTGCATGAAAATATTATCAAAATTCATTTGATCATTATTCTATCTGATATAAACCTATCTGGTCTTAGTGGGATTTTTCTTTTAAAAAAGCTTAAAAAAGATTATCCACTGATTCCTGTTTGTATGATTGCAATTGATGGTGCTAATGAACTGCAAGTTGCACATGAATATTTATCGGTAGAAATTATTAATAAACCGATTAATTTTGCAAAATTAAAGGACGCTATTTCACGAATGCTAAAATTCAATAAATTACGGGATACAGGCAGTGACAATGACTAAAGTTTTAGTGGTCGATGATGAACCTGACATTGAAATTCTTATGAAGCAAAAATTTGCTAAATATCTCAAGTCAAAAGAACTTGAATTTATTTTTGCTTCGAATGGACTAGAAGCCTTGAAAGCTTTACATCAAGATCAAGACATAAATATCATTGTGACAGACATCAGTATGCCTGAAATGGATGGTTTAGCTTTATTAAGCCATCTTCCCGAGCTGAAACGTATCTTCAAAGCAATCATCATCTCAGCATACGGAGATATGTCTAATATCCGCAAGGCAATGAATCGAGGAGCTTGCGATTTTATTACAAAACCCATCGATTTTAAAGATCTAGAAATCACCATTTTCAATGCTATAGAACAATGCCTCACATTAAAAAAAGCCATCGAAGCGCAATCCGCATTGTCCGATTTAGAAAAAGAACTCACTATCGCAGGTAATATTCAAGAATCAATCATTCCTCATAATTTTAAACCTATTGCAAATTGCGATACATTTGAAATATTAGGGACAATGATCCCTGCAAAGCATGTAGGTGGTGATTTTTTTGATTTTTTTGTATTGGATCAAAATCGCTTAGGATTTGTGATTGCCGATGTGTCTGGAAAAGGTGTTCACGCAGCACTTTTTATGGCTATGAGCCGTGCAGTAATAAAAACCGTAGCTCAACGGTTACCTTCTCCAGAAGAATGTCTGAAAGAAGCTAATCGAATTTTATGCACCGATAATGATGCTAGCATGTTCGTAACAGCTTTTTATGGCATATTGGATACCAAAAATGGGCAAATAGATTGCAGTAATGCCGGCCATCTTCCCCCCATCATATTAAGTCCAGATGGATCTATGCAACAAATAGCGCGTTATGAAGGCATCCCTTTAGGTGTTTCAGAAGATACTGTATATACCCACCATCAATTCATTTTAAAAAAAGATGAATGTCTTATTTTATATACAGACGGTATCACAGAAGCTAACAATATTAAACATGAGCTCTATGGAGAACAACGTTTTCAAGAATCCCTAAAAAATTGGAAACCAGGTCCATTATCTTCCTTAGTAGAAATTATTTTAGATGAATTACACAAATTCATTAGTGATGCTCAGGCCTCAGACGATATCACCCTTCTGTGCCTCAAACAGTTAACCTAGAAAATAGAACCTTTACTTTCACCGCTGAATTTGTTAAATTATTACCTGAAAGTTATACCACTCGCGCTCTAAAATGTGGATTTGGACCTGCGCGAAAGTTCCCGGGATTCAGTGATCGTAAATGGGTCAATATTAATAATATGGACCCATTTACGATCATTGAATCCCGGGACTTTGGCGCGGTCCAAATTCCACATTTTAGAGCGCGAGGGGTATAGTAACCTGAACTTTGGGTTTTATTACTTAACATTTAAAAGAATTAGGAAGTAATGCAATATCCGGCCCATTTATTAAAACTCATTCATGTGTTGAGACGCCTCCCCGGCGTAGGCAACAAAAGTGCAGAACGCTTTGCATTTCACCTATTAACATGGCCTACAGAATATCTTCAAGAACTTGGTGATGTCGTCATTACAGCCAAAGAAAAATTACAACATTGTCCAGATTGTGGTTGTTTGATGGATGATAAACACTGCAAATTCTGCGATATATCTAAACGAGAATCACATACCGTCTGCGTTCTTGCTACAGCAAGAGAAGTCTTTTCAATCGAAGGAACGCATGAATATAAAGGTCTATACCATGTACTTGGCGGCGTACTGTCTCCTCTAGAAAATCGTGGACCCGATCACTTGTCTGTCCCCAAATTAATTGAACGCATTCAAACATTTAACATAAACGAAGTTGTTATTGCTCTCGACTCCACTTTGGAGGGAGATGCAACTTCTCTTTATTTAAAACAAGAACTTAGTCCCTTTTCAGTAAAGGTATCAAGGCTTGCATTTGGACTTCCTATGGGAAGCGCTTTAGAATATGTAGATGGTGGAACTTTAGCACGAGCTTTTACAGGTCGTAATCAATTTTAACTTTAATCGGAGTCATTATGAAAATTCCAAATAACACAACTAACAACACAAAACACATTGTTCAAACAGTGTTACCAAGTAATATTGCTGTTAGTCCAAATGCAAAAACTATTTCTCTCATTGCACTTGCTATTTTTACTTGTTTGACAATCAGCTATTTTCTATTTAAATGGATTAGACCAGCAAAACCTCTTGAACCAAAACACCCTCTCTTTTTTGTCACTTTTGATAAAGGCGATTTCAATTCTTTAAGTAAGATTTCAGCAGAATTTCCAGGCTCAAAAATTATTGCAATGGGCACATCAAAAAAAGCCGCTGAGGATCTAGGCTTGAAAAATGTTACAACCTTAGAAACATTAGGCGTCGGGGTAAAGGTTGATGAAACATGGCACCGTGATCTAACACTTTCTCCAAAAGACATTACACTTGTTGTCGATTCAATGGTTAAAACATACCCAACAGCCGCAAAACAAATCCTTTTCATCGGCGTCGCTAGCGTCATCCAAAAGCAAATAGCAGAAGAAGCTGCAATTGCATTTAAAAAGAAGAACAAAAAATTCAAAGTTATTGCCATCTGGGATAATTTTAATGCCGATCTAACCTCACCTTATGGCAAAACTGCTTTCGAAGTTCAAAAGGTGGCCTCAAAAGTGCTGGTGCCAACTAAACAAGTTGCAAAAATTTTGGATCCAGAAATCAATCGTATTATTTTGGACCCAGAAAACACACGTGCTGTAGTAACCGGCAGCCCAGCCTTCGACGAATTAAAAGCTAAAGTCAACAAATTGAATGAAGCAATAAAAGCTGATCCTAGAGTTAAAGCAGATCTTCTTAAAAAATATGGCCTAGAAAGCGGTAGAAGTACTATTGTATATTTTGGAGGTGCTGATGCTGCTTATCACCAGAATACAGCTGAAAAACAAAGTGCTTTAAACCTATTCTTTGACTGCATTCAACCTACTTTAAAAACTGACGTCCAAGTATTAGTACTGCCACATCCAAAAATTAAAGCAGAAAAAATTGAAGAAAAATTGTTTAAGGATGTGAAGAATGTTCATGTAATCGACAGCATGACAAATGAAGAAGCTTTAGTGTTAGCAAATACAGTTCTCACATATAACTCGTCATTGGGTGATTTTGCTCGTTATCTCGATAAAAAAGTGATATTTATTGTTCCAGCGAATGAAGAATTTAGAAACAATCTTGTTTCTTCAAAAAATTCACTCAAGGTATCTAATCCGAAAGAATTCTCGAACGGTTTAATCGAGATTTCATTACCCGCATATGCTGGATTTCCTAACCTATTATCTGTAAGTATCTCAGATCAAATTACTGATGGAAGTACCAAAGGTATCGTAGATCTAATAAACACAGAGTTATTGGATGGAGCAATTGACAAATTAGCTGCTGATGTATCGAAAACAGCTAAAAAAGTCTAAAAAATTTCGCAGTGATGGCGCATTCCTGATAGCCAAGGCAATCGGAGCGCACTCCTTTCAGAGAAATGTCTTTCGTCCATTTTTGTCCGTACTGTCCATAATGTCCATAAAATAAATGGACTATATGGACTATATGGACTTTATGGACAAAAATGGACGAAAGACACTCGTTCCGAAAGTTGAACCCCGGCTAGATTCGATATGATGCACCAATAATGTCAGAGCTCATCTTCTTCGTGTCTTTGTGTCTTTGTGTTTAATCTTCTAAACGTATTAACGCTACCACATATTGTGAATGCCCTTTCTTAGTCTTAGGCCACATGCCTCCAAAAATCGCTATTTCTTACTATGTTTGGAATATTTACTCCTACATTATGGTGCAACACAGAGAATCTTCTTTTTCTTCTGGAAATGGTTGATCCACTTCTACTCCATCAATAATTCTGTAGGATCTTTGATAGGTCATCCTCTCCCTATACATTTGTCCAACTAAATGGAATCCTTTGCCATAATCATATGACAAAACACCTTGCCCATCTGGCAATCCATCTTTAAACTTGCCAGTAAACTCTTTTCCATATTCAAATCCCATCTTCCCATAGCCTGTAATGATTACGTCATCCCAATTTTGTAGATCTGATCGAACATCTCCTTGGTACCACTCTCTGTCACATCGATCATCTTGTTTAAAATTAACGGTGATTAAATGAAGGTGGCCATCAACATAATCCCTCTCAATGCTATCGTGACAACTATTTCTAGGTTGTACAGTCGTTGTATGTATCACAGGTTCTCTTTTAGGTACTTCTATTCGGGAAGTATGGGAGTTAATTTTTGTCGCTGCAACTTCAGCAGTTCTTACAATCACATTATCAGGCGACTTGTCCTGAAGGCCAAAACCTGCAACAGCTTGTGATTCAAGTTTACTATAACCAATTTGGGAGAGCTCAACAGCAGTCATATTTTAACCTTTTTAAGAATGTTCTAATTTAGATTTGATATTGGATGTTGTAAAACAAAGACAATTACAATTAACATTTTATTCCATTTTAGAACAATTGTTTTATAAGAAATGAATCCATATTCATTAAGTTTAATCCATTTACAATTATTGAATCCAGAGAGCATCGCGTAGGTCCAAATCCATATTTTAGACCACATATAGTATTATCTAAGTTTTCGTTCTCAACGACTTAGCCCCAAGATCATTAGACTTCTTGCAAAATAGAGGTCGATTCCATATTATTAACTACCTTTTCCACTTCGAAAAGACAGATATCCGAAAGAGATATCCCTTTACTAAACGCTGAGGCCCATTTATCATGACAAAGATACTTACTAACTCCTTGTATTTATTCTGCTTACTCTTACTATTCCCCCTTTTCGGATACTCCCAACAGCTAGAGAACAACCTTATTGAAAAAATTGATGTCGTTTTCCATGCAGCATCAGGCTCAATATTTGATAGCAAACCGATACTCGCAAGAATGAGCACTAAACAAGGCGGCTTTTTCTCCCAGGCAGATTTCGATGAAGACCTCAAAACACTCGCTACAGATTTTGATCGTATTGAGCCTACTGTCGAAGTGATTGATGATAAAGTTTATATCACGCTAAATATTTGGCCTAAGCCTATCATTCGCTCCCTTGAATGGCACGGCAATAAGCAAGTACTTACAAGACGCCTACAACGCGAATTAGGTATCAAATGCTTCGAAGCATACGAACGCCAAGAGTTTAACAAAGCATTTCATAAAATTAAAGCCTACTATATGCGTAAAGGCTTCTTCGAAGCAGAAATCGATTATCAAGTCGTCCCAAATATAGATACAAATGAAGTTGATATCATCATCGAAATTAATGAAGGCAGATCGGGAAAAATCCAAAAAATCGTATTCGTCAACTTCGATGAGCAAGAAGAACATGAAATTCTTCAAGATATGATCACTAAGAAATATAATATATTTATGAGCTGGATCACTCAAGAAGGGACTTATAATGAAGATGCTATCCAACAAGATCAACTTATTATCACCAACTACCTCCAAAATGAAGGATACGCAGATGCTCAGGTAGATATATCTGTCGCTGAATCCCCCAAAACAAACCGAATTATTGTCACCATCACAGCAGATAGGGGTGAACCGTATTTCTTTGGATGTCTTTCTTTTGAAGGAAATAAAATCATCAGTGATGAAATTATCGATCGCCTATTTACCATACGCCGAGGAGATCCGTATTCTCTAGAAAGTATCCGAGAAACTATTGATTTACTAACAGAAGCTTACGGTAGACTTGGATACATCGACGCCATCATTGATTTCGATTCAAAACTTGTTGATGGAGAGAATCTCTACGATCTACATTTCAAAATCGAAGAAGGTGAACAATATCGCGTCGGGTTAATACGTGTTTTCGGAAATACAGTCACGAAAACCCCTGTAATCCTCCACGAAACATTACTAATCCCTGGCGAGATTTTCAACAGTATAAAATTAAAGAAAACAGAAGAGAGACTTCAAAACATTGGTTACTTCAAGAATGTCAATGTTTATATCGTTAAAGGAACAGAATCGAGCTCTCTTCCAGGTAATTATAGGGATGTATACATCGAAGTTGAAGAAACATCAACAGGACAATTTAGTGCATTCGTAGGATATAGCAGCGTCGAAGAAATCTTTGGTGGGATAAATATTACAGAACGAAATTTCAACCATGAAGGTTTCTATTACCTCAAACGCGACGGACTTAAAGCACTAAGAGGAGGCGGTGAATTCGTTAACGCAACGGCACAAATTGGTCAAAAAAGTTCGAGTTATGTTCTATCATGGACTAAACCCTACTTTATGGATACAAAATGGACGATCGGTTTCGACTTATCAAATTCATGCCAACGTTACATCTCTAAAGAATATGACTTAGAAACAATCGGCCTAAATCTTCGCGCTCACTATAATATTAACCAATTTGTACGTTTAGGCTTCCATTATCGTCTTAAAAATGGTTTTGTATTCCTACATACTCATGAAGAAGAATCTGAAGCAAGACATTATCATGATTATAGAGAACTCGAAGGACTCCATGACTTACGCAGAGAAGCGCATATACATGGTTTAATCTCAGCTGTGGGAACATCACTTAGTTATGATTCTACAAACCACCCTATAAAGCCATCTAAAGGATTTAGATCACGATTTTCACTTGAATTTGCAGGCGTGGGAGGTGATCATACTTTCCTAAATGCTGGTTACTTCAATTGCTATTATCTATCTGTCGGTAGCCGCAGCATCATTAAATATAGAGCTGATTTTCGTTTCATCCAACCTATTGGAAGTACACATTATTCGACGATGCCATTGGATGAAAGAATTTTCCTCGGTGGTGAATTTACTGTTCGCGGATTTCGTCCATATCGTTTAGGACCTCAATATGAAGGCACACATATCCCACGCGGGGGATTGTCAATGCAGCTCTATTCTATCGAAATGAATCGTCGTATTATTGAAGATTTAGAAGCATTTGTCTTTTTTGATGCCGCACATTTATCAAAAGAAACATGGAATTTTGGAAGGTTAAGCCTTTCAATCGGTTATGGTATAAAGTTCAAACTGATTAGCAGCATCCCACCTTTAACAATTGGTATGGGATACCCTCTTAATCCAAGAAATCGTAGTGAAGTGAAGAAATTCTTTCTTTCAGTGGGAGGAAATTTCTAGTAACCTGATTCATCAATGTAAGCGTCAATATAAAAAATTGTTAAATTTTTTAAGAATTGTCGTCACTTATAATCAATAAGGAGAAAAAATGAAAAAATTAAACCGTTCACTTTTATTATTGGGAAGCATTCTATTATGCTCTCAAGATGCTTATGCACAACAAACCCAAACAGCACAAGCTGCGAAAACAACTTCTACAGCTGCTTCGACAACAAGAATGGGCATCGTTAACACAAAAAAATGCTTAGAAGAATCAAAGCTTGGCAAACAAGAACAAGCAAGTTTTGAGAAAATGAAAACACAAATGGAAACGATCCTTCAAGAGAAAGAAAAAGCTCTAGAAGATGTTGAGAGCAAATTGAATGATGATGATTACATGGACAGCATTTCTGATGAAGCTGCTTCTGAACTAAAAAGAAAAAGAAAAAATATTAGACAAGAAGGCTACCAACTTCAAAGTCAATATATGCAAACACTTCAACAAGCAAACTTGAAGATTGTTCAAAAAATTACTGAAAACATCAGCAAAGCTTCAGAACAAGTTGCAAAAGATTCTTCTTTATCAAATCAACCAATCGATGTTGTGTTTAGCGATGAAGCATGCACTTATTACAATCCTCAACTAGATATCTCAGAAAAAGTTATTTCTAAAATGAACGCAACTTTTGAAGTTGAACAACGTGATAACAAACCAAAAACACCTTAAGATATAGTTTCAGTATCTAGTTTTTAAGTTTAAGCCGGTAATCGTTTTGATTACCGGCTTTTTTGTTTCATGGCGTATACGAATAGTTTGTTATACGCATTATATTAGGTTAGATAAAAAGCCTTGCGATTCCTCGTCTTCGTTAGCTCAGATAGCAACTGTTCAAAACCTAATGCCGTCAAAATAAGCAAATATATGAGAAGTGCTATTTCTTTACGGTTCTATTTATCTAAAGGGAAGTTCCTTGTGTTAGGCTGAAGGGCCGGTATGATATAGCCCAGGTCGCAGCAAAGCGGAGGCCTGGGTGTAATAAAAAAAAGAATCGAGTCCTGAAGGGACGGCATAAATCGGGTACGTATCATGTGCCGTCCCTTCAGGACTCAATATTTTTTTTCCAGTGACCCAGGCCTCCGCTTTGCTGCGACCTGGGCTATATCATACCGGCCCTTCAGGCCTAACAAAAGGTGCTATCTTTAGAAAAAGTTGTTGATAAAGATCTGTAAAAAAATAGAGCATGTGGATTGATTCAAAAGGTGGTATTCACCACAAACTGCGCACTTGCGCAATAAATCTTTTTTCTTCAGTTTTTCAATTGATCTCAAATTAAATTTCAATTAAACTAATTGAAAACAACTAAATATTAAAATATTTAATTAAATTTATTTTACAAGATTCACATATGCAAAAAAAAAACTATAGTCTACAAGAATTGGCATCATTAACAGAATGCAAATTATTAGGTAATCCCCAACATATCATTTCTAATGTTGCAGATCTCGATAATGCCACAGATCAAGATGCTTCCTTCTTCGCAAACATTCGCTATCGCCAAAGTATGATTAAATCAAAAGCGGGTGTCATCTTCATTGAAGAACCACTGATTCTCGAAGATGGTAGAAATTATTTAATTTCTAAACAACCTTCTCGCTCTTTCCAACAACTTGTAGATCTTCTACACCCACTCCGCAAAACACCTTCTGGCTTCATCGGTATCCATCCATCAGCAACAATCCATCCAACCGCTCAAATAGGTGATAGTGTCACCATTGGTCCCCAGGCTGTCGTTGATGAAGGTGTAAAAATTGGTAGCCGAACCTTTATTGGAGCCGGTGTATATGTTGGCCCAGATACCATCATCGGATGTGATTGTACAATCTACCCTCATGTCGTTCTGAGAGAAGAATGTGTTGTTGGTGACCGTGTCGTCATTCAACCCGGAGCTGTTATAGGTTCATGCGGATTTGGTTTTACAACCGACAGAGAAGGTAATCACATTAAACTAAACCAAGTGGGCAATGTAAACATCGAAAATGATGTCGAAATTGGCGCTAATACCACCATAGACCGTTCTCGATTTAAAAGCACAGTGATCGGTCGAGGAACAAAGATTGATAATCTTGTCCAGATAGGTCACGGGGTCGAAGTGGGTCCATATAATCTCATCATCGCACAAACTGCCATAGCAGGCTCCTCTTCAACGGGAAAACATGTCGTACTTGCAGGACAGGTCGCTGTTGCAGGGCATCTGCATTTGGATGATGGGGTGATGGTCGCCGGAAAAAGCGGGGTCACGAAATCATTAAAGACAGGTAAATATGGTGGTACTCCAGCCGTGCCGATAACCGAATATAATCGTAATGAAGTATTTTTAAAGAGAATTGAAACCTACGTAAATCAAATAAAATCTCTAGAAACAAGAATACAAAAACTAGAATTAAAATAATATTAAAGGAAAATTTATGTCTGTTATATCAAGCAATGATTATATATCGTCTACATTACATGATTATGATTTTTCCAAAAAAAAATTAATGGATGGGGATGAATTGTACAGGCTCATTTTGGTTGTAAGTCGTCTTGTCTCATTTATTTTTATGCCATGGAAGATTGGTACTTCTATTGCTATGATGGTAAATCAAATTCGTAAATCAGTTCCAATAACCATTGCTAGCAGAGTTTCTCTAGCAGCCTTTGGATTAAGTGGATTATTCTCAATCGCACTATTTTTTGGCTGTGAATTTCTAAACAATAAATTAATGAACGAAAAACAAAAAGAAGTTAAAGATTTAAACATCCTTGTGCTTAAAATATTAGAAGAAATTAAAATTAATAAAGAAATAATTTCGAAATTGCCACTTCTACCTTCATGTAAAAGCAACATTTTGAATGTTGAAAAATCCATGGTTCAAATATCTGGGGATCTCAAATCTTTAGAAAACGAAAAAGGGTTGCATAAAATAAATTATGCTTACGATCGCTCTCTAAATGCAATCAAATCAAATCAGATGATAGTCGGTACATACTATAAAAATGGAAAATTTAAAATGGAGTTTCTTGAGAAGATAACTTAAATAAATTGAAAGTAACAAATAAATACTAACGCACGTGAATGTACTTTGATTGAATTCCACGCAGAGTGGTTAGATGATTTAAATTAGGTGATATAAGCCTAGCAACTCTTCGTTAGCTCGGAGAGCGTCTGTTCAAAGCCCAATGCTGTCAAAATAAGAAAAAATATGAGAATTGCTTATTTCTTTACGGTTCTATTAATATTAAGGAAAGTTCCTTGTGTTAGGCCTGAATGGCCGGCATGAAATAGCCCAGGTCGCAGCGAAGCGGAGGCCTGGGACAGTACAAACAATACATTGAGTCCTGTAGGGACGGCATATGATACATACATGATTATGCCGTCCTTTCAGGACTCGATTATTATTTTATTTACACCCAGGCCTCCGCTCAATGGCATTCGGTTAAGGAAGGTTCGTTTTTATAAGTAACTAAAAATAAGCATATCTAAAAAATCATGCTTTTTTAGCACCTCCCTTAACACATAACCAAAAGGCACATGG
>JACDES010000144.1 GCA_013816265.1 Parachlamydiaceae bacterium
TATAAGAAGACAAATAAAACAATGAAAAGTAGAATTGTTGTAATTCTTTTAGAATTTATGCAAAAATCACTTCGACAGGTAGTTGTCGATTAAAAATTGTTAGCTAAGTTTTAGATCATTTAACTAGGCTCTTTAGGGATATCGACGAGAAGTACAACAGCCTAATGCTCAGGTTGTTAAGTTTTTTTGATGGTTCTCATATAATATTTACAATGAACTTATAAATTTATATATATATGATCAATTTTAGTTCTTTTATCCCTACACCTAAAAGCCTTAAACAGTTCGGCGGAATTTTCACAAACCGTTGGGCCATGGGCTGCTTCGCACTTTTAACAGTGCAACAAATCATTGAAGCATCAGCAATGATTTGGCTTGTCACCATGATGAGAAGAATCACTAGTGGCGACAACTTTTTTCCTTTCCTTTTCCTCTATTTAACCGCTTTGGTCATTCCATATGTTCCTGGATGTCTTGCCAATATTTTTAAAATTAGTTGGAAGCAGGAATCTCAACGTTATTTTATTAATGCTTTTGTCGCATCAAATCGAAATCAGATCGGTGAGTGGAGCAATAAAGGCATAAAAGAAGAAAAACTATCGATTTTAACAACAGAGGGACCAAATGCCCTTCATGCTGTTATTGACTACTTCTTCGATTTGTATTCATATGTTTTAAGCGTGTTCTTTAATATCCTTGCCCTTTCCATCGTCGTTGAACCCCTCTTCGGCGTGGCCTATGGTTTGAGCGTATTGACAGTTCTTGTTGTTATGAAAGCGAAAAAACGCGTTCAACGACGCCTAACTCAAAAGGCATTAACAGCAAGAATCGAATTATACCAATCTCTCTTGGCATCATGGGATAACGTCCTTCTCGGAAATCTTTATAATTTTAATTTATGGGGAGATAAAACTACGCAAAGGTTAAATCGTTGCTTACAACGTAATGTCGAACTAGAGCGCTTTGATCAAATTTTAGCAATCGTCATCTCTTTATTGACCTCAATCCCCTCTTTGATCGTTGTTGTATACTACGTTTATATCAACCGATTTAGCGTAGATAAACTCGCTTCATTCTTAGTCACAATGCCGCTATTATTTACAATATTATCTTATACATATCAAACTCTCAGTCTTATTTTCCGTTGGGGTATGCATAGAAGTAAATTAGCCTCCATCTACAAAGCGATACAGCCTATAAAAGATTGTCAGCTTTCAATGGAAAATAAAATTAAATACACCAAAATTAATGTCAGTGCTTCGACAACTGCACCACAAGATCATATTTCAGTGCCGGGACCGACGGCATTAAACTCTTATAATGATTTGTTCACGCAAATTAAGTCTACCGGCAGACTGACACTCCGTGGTGAGAATGGTGCAGGAAAATCCACTCTGTTGATGCTTATCAAGAATGCCTTATCAAATAAAGCCTTCTTCTTGCCAACTCAAAATCAACTGAGCTTTCTTGCTGAAACAAATAAGCACTCAACAGGCGAATCATTGAAAAACCGATTGATGGAAATTTTAGAAAAAGTTGATGCTGATGTTCTGCTTCTAGATGAATGGGATGCTAATTTGGATAAAGAAAATCAAGAGCGACTTTCTACATTAATCGATGCATTAGCAGAAAAAAAATGCGTCATAGAAGTAAGGCATAGATAAATATTTCAATAAGGGATCATAACGATGCGGTCTTTCCTCACCTCAAAACTGTTTATAGCTTTATTCACCCTGTTAGTAATCGTTGCAATTTTTATTGCCTCGCTTCCAACCATTCTAAGTACCTCATGGGGACATCGTCAAGTAATATCACTTATCAACCGTTCTATTCCTGGCAATGTTGAAATTCATCAATTAGACCTTCATTGGGGTCATGGTCAATCCATCGAAGGGTTTTTACTTAAAGACACAGAAGGAAACTTAATACTTGAATTCGAAAAATTCTACACAGAAGCCTCCCTCTGGCAATTAATTAAAAAAAGCACTCATTTAGGCCAAACACAAATAGAAGATTTAAACGCTGCTATTGTTACAGATGAACATGGTGTCAGTAACCTTCAAAAAGCCCTTGGAATCGATATCATAGCCGCATTTTCAACAATACCTCCTTCAACAATATTTTTATCTGATACTTATGCAGACGTAAATTTATTTGGCGACAAAAAGCCATTATCACTGAATCTAAAAGGCGAAACAAAACAAGAAAAATTAACTGGTTCCTTTGAAATGCATGCCGTTCTACCTCATTTGTTAACTGACAATTGGGCAGATGTGAGCAAAAATGCGCAGCAATTGATGACAATTGAGGGCAGTAAAGAAGCAACTTTGCAAGCGAAAATTCAAAACTTTCCTGTGGATCTTCTAGATAGAATTTTAGCATTAAAAAAACCTGAATTAAATGGTCTCTTTAGAACCATTTTAGGTGATAAATTGAATGTCGTTTTAGACAAAGAATCTAACACCGAAGGGTTTGCCTTTAATTTATCTTTGCTAGCTCCACTCTTACAAGGCAATGTAAAAGGAAAAATTGTTAACAATAACATTACTTTACAAGAACCTTCTATATTTACATTCAATTTCATTCCAGCTTCAATAAACTCATTCCTCGGAAATCATTTCAAAATTCTAGAACAGACTCAATTAAAAGTGACTTTATCAGAATTCACTCTCCCACTTTCTTTTCTCGAAAAAAACTCTGAAACCAATCCATGCGCTATCGGATTATCAGCTCAAGCTCAATTGACAAATGCCGCAAATTTGGATGTGAAATCAATTGGAGAGCTAAAAGTATTAAATCTAAATTGTGATATTCAATCCCCAGTCTGTGCAAAAGACATACAAATCAAAGTGGTAGGAAAAGCCAAACAAAAAAAACTTGATCCCTTTGATATCAATTTTAGCGCATCTCTAAAGAAACCTACAAGTCTTGATAACTTGATGGAAGAAATTCAAGAAGGTAGCAAAATTAATATCAAACTAAACCATTTTCCTCTTGGACTTATTCCTGGTTTAAGTGAACAACAAGATCTCATTAAAATGGGAATGGGGTCATTCGTCGATTTGACTTCTTCCTTAAATCAAACAAAGTATAATCAGTTTGATACAACCGTATCATTAAATTCCGATCGTCTTTCTATTAAAGATGCCCACTTTAAGGTTGGAAATGAAATCGAATTGCGTTCACCAATTACTTTCCAATATACTCCTGAGCAGAAACTCTTAAATCTTTTATTGAAAGATAAAGACATCCAAATAAAAGAAGCGTCGCCACTCGATGTTACAATATCAGAATTTAAACTTCCGCTAGGAAAAAAGGGATCTGTAAAAGCATTAGTTAAAATACCCTCTACCATTGTCACGCATACTCCTTCCTCTTATTCTTTTGCATTGAAGAACACGCAAATTAAAGCAGATGGTCCTATTGGTGTCGATTTAGCTCTTCAGATGACGAGTGACTTGAATTTATTGAATCCAGATAATTCAAATAGCCCTTTTCTTGGTAAAAATTCCCAAGTTTCAATTATCTCTACCCCTAGCCTCAACTCATCAGGAGGATTAGATTTTTCTCATATTAAAGGTACCCTAGAATCTGAGCTTGCCAAGTTGTTCTTTGAAGGGAATATTTTTTCTGATTTAAAATTGACTCTGACAAATCCTATAAATATCAAATATCAACTGACACCAGGAGCTGTCGAAGCAATCCCATCCTTAAACCAACCAACATATCCTAAATTATTAAACTCTCCTAATCTATCGTTGAAAATCGAGCCTTTTCAAATTAATTTAAAGAATCCAAAATTAGAATCAATGATAATGAAAGGAAACTTTCTAGCCGATTCCCTGGTATTACAAAATACCTCGGGTAGCAAGGCCACATTAAAAGATCTCGATGTGCCATGGGAAATTAATTCACCTTTAAATTTATTAAGAATCAATATCAAGGGAGAGGCATACGGAGAGGCTTCGCAAAAGCCAAGCCACCTATCGACTCAATTTCTCATATCCAATTGGCTCAAAGATAATGTGTATGATCCGAGCCATTTAAAAATTGAAGCTGTTTCAAATCTTACCGGCCTCCCAACATCATTGGTAAGCTCTTTTATTGCAAAAGAAGATCTATCCCCTGTATTAGGAAGCATTTTTGATCTAGAATTAAATGCATTAATAGATCGAGATCAAAATACCCCAGGACATTGGGATATGATCTTAGACAGTCCTCTGATGCATGTGAAGGCACGTCTAAGAGTTGGCGAAACGATAACCATGTATGAATCCAATAGTCCATCAATTGAAATCAGATGGACATTGACACCTCAAGGATATGATTATTTAAACGGGCTTACATCTAAATCATCGAAAAGCCTTCCCAAACTAGCTAATGATGTCACTCTGAAGGCATTTTTTACCGATTTTTCTATTCCTCTTAAAACGACGGATCCTGATAAAGATGGCGGTATCATAAATGTCAGTTTCGAAACAAACGATATCAGTTGGAAAGATCAACCTATTCCAGCGTTCCGATTGAAGGGGCAACTACAAAGCCCTCATGTAAAAAAACAGCTTAACTTTAACCTCCATACAACATCAGTAAAAGATTCGACTAGTTTAGCTATCAATGGTCAAATTTCAAATATGTTTGACACCAATTGGAAACCCCAAATTGAGTTATCGGATTCCTATTTTGACATTCAAGCAAAACGATTGCCTGCAGAAATGATTCGTTTCCTATTGCTTTTAGATCCTTCCTATCAACAACATCTTGTTGCAACAATTGGTCCTGAGATTGATGCGCAAATAACCTCTGAAATTAGCAAAATGGCTGGTCCTATCACAGCACATATAAATGGAAAAAATGGAGATATTAATCTCGATGGAAAACTGAAGAAAGGGATTTTACAATTAAATAAACCTTTCGAATGGAAAATTCAATTTTCTCCTGAATTAAGTAAGTTATTGACCAAGCAAAATATTCCTGTCTTAAATAGTGCTATTGGTGCCGACAAACCGTTTTTAATAAAAATCGACCCCAAGAAATTCGCTTTGCCTGTCATGCCTTTTAATCTAAATCAAATCGCGATACCTAAAGGGACGATCGATTTAGGACAAGTTCGTTTTCGTAATGAAGGTGTTTTGAATTCAATAATGAGCGTCCTTAAACCTATTCAAGCAGATCAAATTTCGATTTGGTTTACACCCTTATATTTTGATTTATCAAAAGGTGTCCTACTTATTAAGCGTATGGATATGCTAGTTGCTCAGAAATATAATGTGGCAACCTGGGGTCAAGTTGATCTAAATACAACCCAAGTGGATATGATACTAGGGGTCACTGGTAATGCCTTAATGAATGCAGTAGATATCCAGGGCATTGACAACAAGTATATGCTTCAAATCCCTTTGAAGGGCAAAGATGGTAAGGTTGATATTGATAAAAAGAAAGCCATCGCAAGAATTACAGCCTTGGTAGCACAAAATCATGCGAATGACACTGTAAAAATTCTTGGGAATGTGATCGATTTTGCTACAACGATGCAAGAACAGCCGGCGCCTGAGCCAACGACACAGCCGTTACCGTGGGAAGATGCATCGAAAGGGGCCGTTAACCAAGAGAGCAATACAAATACGAATCCGTCAAAAGGAAAACCTACTCCTCCTGTTAATACTGAGAAAAGAAATAGTGCTCAAGGTGGTAATGACAAAGGAAGCAGCGATAAAGGAAATGTCTTAAAGGAAATTGAGAAAGGGGCATCTTCCCTTTTTGATTATTTTAGCAAATAGTTTTTTGTACATTGTCATGCGCTTCTTTAATGAATTTAGAAAAATTCAACACAAAGATACAAAGTGTGGCAACACGTACTCCAAGGGTGCTATTTTGATTATTTTAACAAATAGTTTTTTGTTGATTGTCATGCGCTTGCTTAATGAGTTTAGAAAAATTCAACACAAAGACACAAAGACACGAAGAGTGGACCAAACCTATGTCACAGATCGCGCGCCCTTCTTTGTGTCTTTTTGTCTTTGTGTTTAATCTCCTCAATTTATGTTGCTGTAATGAATTCACAAATCAATATGAATACAACTAGAAATAAAAGCCACTCATACAACCATCACGATATGATAACTCATCCCGACCTTCATGCAGCAATCCAACTAATCTATGAACCATGTGGTTTAGTTTGTTCAAATAATAATAAAGAAGAAGAAAGTGAAGAATATGGCGCTTCTACTTTCAACCTGAGTTTTGATTCAAATCTAAGCCGGATTAAATTTCGCATTGGAAAAATTACACCAACAAAAATTGGACAATTCGTCACATTCTGGAAACGGAATATCGATGGAATTATTATCCCTCATGACTTCAAAGATCCTTTTGACTTTTTTGTTGTGAATGCACGCAAAGGTGATCATTTTGGTCAATTTGTTTTCCCCAAAGAAATTCTGCTTGAGGAAGGAATTATTTCGAATGAAGGACAAGGAGGGAAACTAGGCACACGTATCTATCCACCATGGGATGCAACAGAAAGCAAACAAGCAAAAAAAACACAAGCATGGCAACTTATGCACTTTCTTGAATTCTCTCCTAATGAAAGTGTAAATATTAGCAAAGTCCAAAAATTATTCAATTACCAATAACTTGATTTTAGAGTTATTCAGATAAGTGTATAAGTTCAGAAAAATTCAACACAAAGACTCTAAGAAACAAAGGTAAGCGTCAAATCATGTAGACAAGTATGGCGCTTTATAACAAAGCGAAAGAGGACTTTCGCACTCCAAACGCTTTGCGTAGCTTTAAGAAATATTTATGCTACAGATTTCCAAAGCTACGCAAAGCGTTTGGAG
>JACDES010000041.1 GCA_013816265.1 Parachlamydiaceae bacterium
CGGGCATTTGTGTAGAGCCTATTTCAGGCTCTTTAATACGTGTCATAAATTTCTCCTTTAAAAAAATGTAACTATACAAATTCATGTGATTTTTAAAAGAGAAAAAAGTAACAAAATTAACACCCTAACCCTGGGCTATCATGCCAGAACCCCCATCCGGGGGTAAACAAGAGCAACTAATGAATCTTAATGAAATGTTTTTTATATAGTTGTCAATTTTTTCTTAGCCGCAAGCGTCACGTAATCCAAAGAGGCTCGCCTTCATTAATTGAATCTAAACCAAAGCTATCATATATAATTAAGTCGACATTCAGCTATTTTATATTTTCTATTATTTTGACTATGACAATTGAAAATTCAAATAATTGAATTTCTTTTACCAGTAAGCGACGATTAATTTACCTTGTTGGAAAATCCCTTCTTCTGTTTTACCATTAGGATAGGTTATTTTTCCTTCGCCATCTAACTTACCCCCATCAAAATTCCCTTCAAAAATAGTCCCATCAGGAAGAGTATGTTTGCCTTTTCCATTTAATAAGTAATCCTCAAATTCTCCTATCCATACATGGCCGGTTGTGAACTTTCGACATCCTGTACCATTTCCATTTGTAAAATTTCCTGTTATGACTGACCCATCATCATATGTTTTACTATTAGTTTCATCTGTATGATAAGAATGGATAAATCTATTTTCACTATAAGCATTAAGTCCAATGTTCATTTTAAATTCCTTTTAGTTGTTTGTTTGGTTTTTTTAATCATATTATTGGTTTTATTAATTAAGTTCCATTAATAATTGTTTTTTTTTCTAAAGTCGAGGAGAAATATGAGAAGTTATCACATCTATTTTCTGAATTAATGTGATATGATTAATTTCATGGAAAATATAAAAATTTATGTTATAATTAATTATGTAATTAATGTCGTGGTTGATTTTTTTATTAACTATATTGATATAATTCAGGTGTTTTTATGGCATCTATCGATCGATATTTATCCTCACATATACAAAAATCTTATGCAACTACTGAAACTAGACAAAAACTCAGTAATCAAGACTTATTGATAGCTAATCTTGAAAAGGGAATATTATTAGCTGATCGAATCGAACCTAGAATAAATTGGAAATTAAGAATAGTAAAAGAGCAAGGTTCAAAAGTTGAATCTGGCAGCACTCCTCAGCTGAAAGTTGTCTTTGAAAAGGACAATTTTCAGGTATTTGGAAGATTAAAATTTATCAAAACATTGAATGAAGCAATTGTTTACGATAGAATGCAAGCCACTAAAGATCCGTTATGTGCTTATGTTCCTAAATACCTAGGTGTTTTAGACAGTAAGGGAAAAATGATCGATTTGAGAAAGGAAATTGAAGAACTTGGAGAAAAGGCTGTTTTAGAGAAATACAAACCTGGGTATATAATATTAGGCGATCTTTTAAAGGAGTTTGAAACAGGACCGACGATAAGAGGAAATGTGCAAGATTTTAAATTTGCAAAACCGTCCCTTCTGGGGAATGATGATGAGGTGCAAAAACATAAACAAAGTATCCATAATTCTGCATATAAATCATTTAGAAATTATTTTTTAGGAAGCTCTGGATGTTCTTTTGCACATCAAGGACCTATTAAGGGTGGGTGGACTATGTGGATTATTAATAGTATTCGACGATTTTTTTCTATTAGAAACACAAAGAGTGAATTACGTAAAAATTTTGAAAATATGGAAGTGCCCGAATTGACGCAGAATATAAGAAGTCTAATAAAATTTAAAAATGCGATAAGAGACTCTAATTTCACCTCAGCAGATTCCAGCTTACTATTCATACCAACTACAACTACACGTAATGGTAGGGTTAGAAATAATATCGAAATTAGAATGATTGATTTTAGTCATGGCATGAGAAAGGGTGAGGGAATTGATGGATTTGACCAAATGCAAGAGGATATGGCTAATTCAATTCAAGAGCTTATTGAGCTCATGCGCGAGTCATATTTGAGCAAAACAAATTCCACAAAAAGAATGTATAGAAATACTTAAAAGTTAAAATTTACATGTTTTTATGCGTTTATCACTTGATAAAATAAGGGTTAAAAGCCTCTGTCTCCAAATAATGCAGCTCCAGCACACAAAGGCAGCAATATGTATGCAGGAAGGAGTACCATATGAGCACTTTGAAGAGAAGTGAGAGATCCTGCCGCAATGCCGCTTGCCGCTAGTTTTTTTGCAATATTTAAGGCTATTGCGGGCGCAGCATAATATGCCAAAGAAAAGATAGCTGCCGCTACACAAATTATTGTTAAAGCAATAGTAACTTCCCTTTGATTTTTTGCAAGCCATCCACCTATTGAATGAAACGAATCTTCTATCATTAACTTTACAGATTTTTGTGGATTCGCAGATGCTTTTTCGGGTAATGATGCCGGATTTCCATAATTAACTAAATTATTATCAGATATACTCATCATAAAAAATCCTTTGTTTTTATTATTAGTTTTTAAATTTATTAAAAATTAATTATACATTAATTAATATTGTTTGTAAATAAATAATTTTAATAATTGTTAGTTTTTTGTGTGAACTTTTTTAGAATTAATTATTTGAAAATTTTCATTATTAGTGAGTTGAAATTAGTCTGAAAAGAAATATCTTTACGATAGATAAATTTAATAACCAGAATTCCCATTTAAAATAGGAATTCCGGTAGATAATTTTTGATATTAGCTTACAAAAAGGGACTAAAGAAAAGTTAATTTTTCGAGAGTTTGGGCCAGTGTGAAGAGATCTTTTTTATTGGAGCAATCTAACTTATTTTTAATATTTTCAAAATATGACTCTATGGTTCTATATGTAAGGGATAAAATAATAGAGTCCTGAAAGGACGCCACGATCAGGTACTTAAGTGAAAAATAAGGCAGTTACAACTTTCGTAGTAACTGTTTCCGGCTTCAGTTACTAAGCACACTTCGAACTTTTGATTAGATCGGACTCTCTCAAGAATTTCAACTCTATCATTATTAAGAGCTTAAATTCACTTGAAAATAATGTATCCCAAAAGATACAATAAGGTTATATGGATGAGATCGACATTGAAATCTACGAAACTGCCTTTGGCAAACGACCCTTTGAGATCTGGATCAAGGATATCAAAGAGATTCATACACGGGCCAAAATCCTGACGAGGCTTGATCACTTAAAGCTTGGTAATTTTGGAGATTGCAAAACACTGCAAGAAGGGATTTGTGAGCTTCGGATTCATTACGGCCCGGGAATTAGAATTTATTATGGAAAGATTGGGAATAAAGTCATCTTGCTTCCTTGTGGTGGCGGCAAAGGCTCTCAAGAAAGGGATATTGCTAAAGCAAAGGAGTATTTGAAGGATTATCAATCAAGGGAGATAGGCAATGGCAAAAAGTAAAAAATATCAAGATTTTCTCATCGAGCATTTAAAAGATCACGATGAAGCTGTCGCATATCTAAATGCTGCTTTAGAAGAAAGCCTTAAAGGTGATGAAGAATCCCAACATCTTTTTCTAGTCGCCCTCAGAAATGTTGCTGAAGCACAAGGTGGTGTAGGTGCATTGGCCAAAAAAGCTCACGTTGGGCGCGAAAGTCTTTATAAAACCCTTTCGGGAACAGGTAACCCTAAATGGCATACACTTGTTTCTCTTTGTGGGGCAATGGGACTAAATTTGAGATTAAGTTAACGGTTCTTAATAGAGCTATGGATTTGAGAGATAGACTGAGTTAAGTTATGATATGAGTTTGTTTAATGAATCGGCAAATTGCTTGATATCTTTTGGTCCAAACGCTGCAGGGCCACTAGTAATCGTCCCCGCATCGCGAAGTTCTTTCATAAAATCGCGCATCGATAAAATCGAACATATAGTATTTTCGTTATAAATTTCGCCACGTGGATTAAGCGCGATAGCCTTTTTTTTCAATACTTTAGCCGCAAGCGGAATATCTGCTGTAATGACGAGATCGTGAATTTGGACTTGATCAATTATATGTTCATCGGCTGCATCGAATCCTTTATCTACAACAATCAACTTTATCAAATCGCTAGGTGGAAGATTTTGGTAGGAGTTCGCCACCAAGATGACTGTTATATTCAAACGTCGACTTGATTTGAAAATTATTTCTTTAACTGCTTTAGGACAAGCATCTCCATCAATCCATATTGTATTAGGCTTATGTCTTGGCATCTTTCTAATCTCTCACAATCCAAAATTCAGATTCTTAATGTCCATAAGGTCCTTATCGTCCATAAAGTCCATCGTTGTCCATATCGTCCATCTCATTATTCCAAAGCAAAAAAAAAGGCAGTTACAACTTTCGTTATAACTGCCCACTTCTCCGGAAGAAGGATTCGAACCTACGACCAACGGATTAACAGTCCGCTGCTCTACCGCTGAGCTATTCCGGAATAAGAATGATAATCTTAGAGAAAATCCAAATTTAAGACAAACAATTTTTAATACATCGACGCAAAAAGGTCGGACCTATCATCTGCAATCCCTTTTTATGATTCGCAAAAAATCGGCCCGACCATTTAATTCAATAAATTCCTACTGTTTTAGTAATCCATTCCACCAGCTTGCATCGCAGGAGCTGTCTTCTCTTCTGGAATATCTGCAACAATCGCTTCAGTCGTCAATAGCATAGAGGCCACTGATACAGCGTTTTCTAATGCACAACGAACCACTTTTGTAGGATCAAGAATACCAGCTGTAATCATATCTACATATTGACCTGTCAAGGCATTGTAACCTTGTTTTTCACTCAGTTTTTCAACATGCTGTAATATGATCGACCCTTCTTGGCCTGCATTCTCTGCAATTTGACGAAGAGGAGCGCTCAATGCTTTAATCAGGATTCGTGCCCCAGTTTTTTCATCACCTTCCAAGCTATCCGCTAACTTAGAAACTGCTGGAATACATCTTACGTAAGCTGTTCCGCCACCTGGAAGAATTCCTTCTTCTACTGCAGCAGCTGTCGCTCTCTGCGCATCATCTACACGGTCTTTTTTCTCTTTCATTTCAATTTCTGTCGCCGCTCCAACATTGATGACAGCAACGCCGCCTGTCAATTTGGCTAAGCGCTCTTGTAGTTTTTCTTTATCGTAATCAGAAGTGCTCTCTTCGATTTGACGTTTGATCAAGCCAATACGTTCTTGAATTGCTGTTTTGGAACCTGTTCCTTCCACAAGAGTTGTATCTTCTTTTGTGATGACAGCCTTCTTAACACGTCCTAATTGCTCGATCGTTGTTGTTTCAAGCTTAAGCCCGATCTCTTCACTGATAAGTTCTGCACCTGTTATAATGGCAATATCTTGTAACATGGCCTTACGGCGATCTCCAAAACCTGGAGATTTAACAGCGCATACTTTCAAACCGGCACGAATGCGGTTAACAACAAGCGTTGCTAAAGCTTCGCCATCGATGTCTTCAGCGATGATAAGTAATGAGCGTCCTGTTTCTACAACTGCTTGGAGTAACGGAATAATTTCTTTGATCGTAGATATTTTCTTATCATAGATTAAGACATATGCATCTTCAAAAATACATTCTTGGGACTCTGGCTTTGTGATAAAATAAGCAGAAACATAGCCCCTGTCAAATTTCATCCCTTTTACAACTTCTAATTCTGTTTCGAAGCCTTTGCCTTCTTCAACTGTGATTGTTCCATCACGACCCACTTTCTCCATTGCTTGAGCAATGATTTCGCCGATTTCAGAATCGTTATTTGCTGAAATTGTAGCCACTTGAGCAATCTCTTGGCGATCCTCAACTTTTTTGCTTCTCTTTGCAAGTTCTTGTAGAACGATTTTAAGAGCTTTTTCCATCCCTCTTTTTAGGTCTAATGGATTTGCTCCTGCAGCAACGTTGCGAAGACCTTCTGCGTAGATTGCTTCTGCGAGAACAGTCGCTGTCGTTGTTCCGTCACCGGCTTTATCAGCAGTTTTACTTGCAACTTCTTTTACCATTTGAGCGCCCATATTTTCGAACTTATCTTCAAGTTCGATTTCTTTGGCAACAGTGACACCGTCTTTAGTGATATGTGGGGTTCCAAAGGATTTATCGATGATAACATTACGACCTTTTGGTCCTAAAGTCACTTTCACAGCATCTGCCAGTGTGCGTACACCCTTTTGGATTTTTTGGCGCGCTTCTTCTTTAAATTTAATCGTTTTTGCAGCCATTTGAAAATCTCCTGTCTATTTAGTTTAATATGTTATTTTTCTACAATGGCGATAATATCGTCAGCACGTAAGATAACAAAATCTTCATCATTTAATGTCACTTCTTGACCTGTATATTTTTCCATGAGGATTGTATCTCCAACCTTCACTGGCATAGGAATGGTAGCACCATTTTTATCTTTTTTGCCTGTTCCGATCGCGATGACTTCAGCCTGTTCTTGTTTCTTTTTTGCTGTTTCAGGAAGGAAAATTCCTCCCTTCAATTTTTCTTCTGCGGCTAAACGTCTAACTAAAACTCTGTTTCCGAGAGGTTGTAGCTTCGTTTTTGTTGAACAAGCTTTGTCGGATTTGCAGCATTGCATATTTTGTGATTGGGACATAATTGTTTCTCCTGTTAATTCTTCGCAATAACCTATAGAAAGTACACATTTTAGAGATCAGTATCATTTTTCGCAAGTCAATTTTAGCAGTGTTTAATTTAGATTGCTAAGTTGGCTGTTTTACTTCTTTTTCTGAGCGGAATTCTCCAATAAAAGTTGTTCCATTTCATCCAACAAATGATCAAATTTTTGAATCGCAGCCTTCACAGGTTCCGGCGATCCCATATCAATTCCAGCTAATTTAAGTATTTCAATTGGATATTTACTTGAGCCGCTCTTCAAGAAATTTAAATAATCATCTCGTTCTCGAGTTCCGCCTTGAACAACCCGTTCTGCCAAAGCTAAAGCAGCGCTGATACCTGTGGCGTATTGAAACACATAAAAATTATAGTAAAAATGGGGGATTCGGGCCCATTCAATATCGATTTCTTTATCTAATACGAGAGTTGGTCCAAAATATTTTTTGTTTAGATTTCGATATTCTTCTTTTAAAAGGTGGGGAGTAAGAGGAATATTTTGCTCTGCTTTTTCATGAATCAATAGTTCGAATTCGGCAAACATTGTTTGACGGAAGAGTGTGCCGCGAATGTCTTCGATTTTTTGATTAAGTAGATAAATTTTTTCTGCCGGATTTTGGCAGCGTTGAAGCATGAGTCTCATTAGTAAATCTTCGTTGAAAGTTGAAGCAACTTCAGCGAGGAAAATAGGGTAATCGCCGTACTGATAGGGTTGTGAACGGTGGCTATAGAGGCTATGCATACTATGGCCTGCTTCATGGGCAAGTGTAAAAACATCTTTTATGATGTTTTTATAATTCATCAAAATATAGGGCATGCTATCGTAGCAGCCGCTTGAGTAGGCTCCCGAGCGTTTGTTTTCATTTTCATAGCGGTCGACCCATCTTTGTTCTTTGAAACCCTTCTTTAATAAATTCTGGTATTCAGATCCCAATGGAGCGACCGATTCGATGATAAGATCTTCGGCTTCTTCGTAGGGCATTTTGATATCCATTTCTTCAATGAGTGGGACATAAGTATCATAGAAATGGAGGTCTTTAACACCTAAAATTTGTTTACGTAATCCCATGTATTTATGTAGGACTTCTAATCGCTCATTAACGGCTTTGATAAGCGCATGATAAACAGATGTGTCGATATTTTTAGGGTATAGGGCTGCATCTAAGCATGATTTATAGTGACGGGCTTTGCTATTAAAAACATGGCTTTGTAATTGGCCTGTCAATAGTTCACATAGGGTATTTTCATATTTATCGAATTGCTGATGATACTGTTTAAAGGCTGTTTCACGTAAGGTGCGATCGGCATCGCGAATATACATTCCATAAGACGCATGCGTAATTGGTTTTTCTTGACCTTTGCTATCTTTCGCAGTGCCAAATTTAAAGTCGGCATCATTAATGGCTCTAAAAGTTTTATGAGCTGTTTGGAGGGCTTGATCGGCAAAAGCCATCAATTTTTCGTTTTCTGGACTTAATGTATGCGGCTTTACGCGCAGCATCTTTTCTATATAAAAATGATAATCTTTGAGGATAGGGGAGGAGAGATATTGTTTTACAAGATCGTTAGATAAACCCATTAATTCAGGTAAGAACCATGAGGTTTCTTGAGAGTATGCATAAATGGCAGATAAAATTTGCTCATCCATTTCTTTACACTTAGTATTTGTGATCTCTTCATCATGTCTTAAATGAGCATATGTATGTAATTTTGATAGTTCTCTTTCAATTTGCAGTAGAGATTCTAAAACTTTTTTTAGATTTTCGGGCCCTTGTTGAAGAGTTCCTTGAAATTTTTGTAAGGCTGGCCAGCGGGGAGTTTGTTCTAAATTGACAAAGGATTTGAATGCTTTAATCCATTCAGATTCAGAAGAATAGAGGGCTTCGACATTCCAACGATCTTTGAAAGGAACATCTTCTCTTTTTTTAATCATATGCTTGCCACCTTAAGTTAGAAAAAGTTTGCTAATAAATTCAGATTCTCTTTATGTGTTCTTAATAATAGAAGTGTATAACAAATTCACAAAACCAGAATTTGAGTATATCATTCGCGGTCCAAAGTCAACATTTTAGACGGCGAGTTGTATGGGAATCAAATCATATCATGCTCAGTCATTTTAGTCATTTCAAGTTTGGTTTTTTTAGGTATTTATAATGGTGGTGAGTCAGTGGTGCTAAAACTTAAAAAAATTGTGAAGGGAAAGTTAACTGTTTGCAACGATAGAGGATTGCACACGCGACCGTCTACAGAATTGGTCAAATGTGCGAGTAATTTCAAAGCAAGTATCAAACTTATCTATCAACGACATGAAGTAAATGCAAAATCTCTTTTAGGAGTTTTGATGTTGGCAGCAACAAAAGGGGCTAAGATTGGAATTGAGGCCGAGGGAGAGGATGCAGATCAAGCTGTAGATTCTCTTATTGCATTGGCTAACAATAAATTTTATATCAGCTATTAATCAATAGAATTACTCTTCAACCGGAATAACTTTATCTAACACTTCTCTTGTGCAATACACAGGAGCGTTATTCATCAGTGCTAACGTGATGCAGTCACTTGGTCTCGCATCGATTTCGACGATATGTCTCAAATCGCCTCTTTCTTGTTCTAGGAATAGTCTAGCATAATAAATAGTGTCTTGAACATCGTTGATGACGACTTGTTTCACCCGTATGGCATATCCTTCAAAAATCATGTCCATTAAATCATGTGTGAGAGGTCGAACTTTTTCAGCTTCTGTTAAAAACATCTGAATGCTACGGCCCACCGAGGGGTCTGTATAAATGGCAAAATGCTTCTCTTCGGCACCTAATATGATAACCGTATAGGAACGGGTTTGCATGATTTTATCAAATGTAAGCTGGATAAGTTGCGAGTTCATTGTTCCTGGATTAGCTATTAATTCTATATTGTATGGATCTTATTCAACCCTTTTTTTTTAGTCACGATGTTCTTTCAGTTGTAGGGTTTTTTTATTGTTTTTAGAGGGAGTTATAAAGATCCCAATGACTGCCTTTTCGAGTTTTGCAACTCCCTCTTTACTTGAGGATTTTAGTAAGTCCATTTTGATAACCAACGATTATCTTAGTTGCGACCTTATAAAATAGCCCCGTTTCAAGCACCCCGGTAATTTGGCGAAGTTTATCATGTTCATTTTCTGGATTTTTGATTGCCCCATCAAACTGAATGTCAAAGATATAATTGTCATTATCTGTAATAAAAATTGTATGATCGCGATTGAGTCGAATTTTTCCTGAATAGCCTTTATTTTTCAGCCGCAATATGGTTGTTTGATAGGCAAAAGAAGAAATTTCTACCGGAACAGGAAAAGAGCCTAATGAATCAACAACTTTATTTTCATCGACGACAACAATCATTTCACGGCTCGAAGTAGCTAAAAGTTTTTCTCGTAGAAGTGCTCCACCACCGCCTTTGATCATGTTCTTATTTAAATCGATTTCATCGGCACCATCAATTGTTAAATCAAGCGATGAAATTGATTGATCATCAATCAATGGGATATTCAATTTAGTGGCATGTTGCATCGATTGGATTGATGTTGCAACCGTTTTTATTTTTAATCCTTCTTCTCTGCATCGATTTCCAAGAGCCTCAATGAAATAGCTGGCTGTTGAGCCCGTGCCTAATCCAACGAGCATGTAATTTTGTACAAATTGTGCAGCGGCAATGCCTGCGGCTCTTTTTGCGATGACTATTGGTTGATCTTCTAAATTCATAAAAACCTAAATCTGTACTTTGAGAAACTGAATATGCCAAATATTAAATTGAAATGCAAAATACATTTGTAATACCCTTTCTCTATACAATAGAAAATAAAATATAGGCGAATTGATGGAACTAAAGGCATTGTGCAAATACTTAGATGATCTTCTGATATCCACAAGTGAGAAGATGACAGATTGTTGTCCTAATGGTCTTCAGGTTGAAGGGAAGGGACAGATCAAGAAAGCTGTAACAGCGGTCTCTGCAAGTATTAAGACCATTGAAAAGGCTGTTGAAATGGGGGCTGATGCTCTTATTGTACATCATGGGATTTTTTGGGATCGAGATTCCTATGTGATTCAAGGGGTAAAAAAGAAGAAAATCGCACTTTTATTGGAGCATGGAATCTCTTTAATTGCTTATCATCTTCCATTAGATATGCATAAAGAATATGGGAATAACTGGAAGGCAGCAATTGAGATGAAATGGGGCAATCTTAAGCCCTTTGGATACTTTGGTGGCATTCCGATAGGTGTTCAAGGAACAATAGAAGAATGTTCGCAAGAAGAGTTAAAGAAAAGACTTGAGAATTATTATGAGCATCCTGCTTCATGTGCATTTGGAGGGCCGACTAAGATTAAATCATTAGCCTTGATATCAGGCGGTGCTTATAAAAGTATTTCGGAAGCTGCGGTTGCAAAGGTGGATGCCTTTATTACGGGAAATTTTGATGAGCCTGTGTGGCATCAGGCTTATGAAGAGAAGATTAACTTTTTCGCATTGGGCCATTCAGCGACAGAGAGGGTGGGGCCAAGAGCATTGGCGGAACATCTTTCTGAGAAGTTTACAATTCCTTTTACATTTATTGATGTTATTAATCCTTTTTAAAGGATGTAAGGGACCTAAACGACCTAAAGGACTTTTAAAGTAATTGGAAACAAAACCAGATAACCTTTTGTCCCTTATCCTTTTCGTCTTTATATGCCTTTTATATCTTACATTTAATACAATCTTTACTACATTAATTATTTACATGTGCTTTTGATTGATTTTAAATAAATGGTTTGTTATTATTGTTAAAAATAATGAAATTATATTAATAATTATTGTATTAATGGAAATAGAATGAATGTAGATAATGCAACAAATCCAGATTTAAGTCTTCTTCTTCAACAAAATGACAAAGCCCTAGTAAAGCACAGTACAAAGAATACTACAAGTGTTTTGGGCATTTTTTCCGCGGCTATATTTAAAGTTATATTTGATAATTATTCTAATCCTAAAGAAAGGGCAAAACTGAAAGGAGTATGTAAAGGGATTAAAACTATCGTGGAGGGAACCTCTTGCGATATAGCTAGCGAACAACTAGGTCGTTTATGTAAATCACCAAAGATTTCTTTTTTGAATTATGATGGATCTAGAGAAGTTCAAGTTTCTATTTTTTTATACGATTCAACATCAAAAGTGTTATATACTGGTGACAATGAATATTACAAATTGAATCTTAAAAGTTGGAGTATCGGAGCTTTAGCTACTTCTATACCAATTTGTTTTCAGCATGATTTTTTTAAATCTATTAAATTTTTATCAGTAGATGAAAGAAGAAATTTATTTATTGCTTCATCATCCTTTTCTTCGATTAATATTTACAATTTGGAAAATAATTCGCTCGTTAGAATAGGTCATTTTAATGAAAAATGTTTTGATAAATTACACTATGATAAACAAACCGGATTGCTTTTGGTAGGATTTGATAGAGGAAAATTGGCCTGGATTGATAGCAATTTTATTGATATTATCAATATTTTTTCTGAATCTCATGATGGAATTGTTATTTGGATCGATTATGATCCAGAACTCGATCTAATATTTAGTGGTTCCCTAGATGGGGTAATTAAAATTTGGAATAAGAAAGACGCTAGGTGTTTATTCACTATAGATTCAATTAGTCATGCAGGAAATAGCTACTACGATAGGGCTGGTAAGAGGATTATTGCAGGTTATAATGGCAATGGCATTGGCATATGGGATGCAAAAACTGGTAAACAGTTACAAACTTATGTTGATGGGGATGAAACAGCAAAATTTAGTACTTTACACTATAATGAGAAAAAGAAGAAAGTTTTTGCAGCCTTCACGTTTTTAACAGAATCTCGAGGTTTCGCTAAATGTAAAATTGTGACCTGGACAATAGGAGGAGAATCAACTTCTTTCGAAACACGTAATAATCTTAAAGGGACGTTTAATATACAATTTTTAGATTACGATGAAGATAGCGATACTATTTTAAGCACCGGTTCTAGTGGTTTACAATTGTGGAATGCGAAAAATGGTGCATTATTATCAAGTTCGCTTGAGGATAATAGGCAAGTAATGAACTTCCAATGGATTAAATCAGAAAAAAAACTTTTTGTTTTATCACGATGTTTAAATACGACTAATTCGTCTCTTGCGATTATCGAGTATGGTAAAGAAGAACTACCTAAGAATGCGCCAAAAGAAATAGTCGAAAGTAAGCAAGAACAAGTGGCACGTGCACCGCGAGAAAAGGAAGAAAGTAAAAGAGAGCAAAGCACTCCTGCAAGCGAAAAAGAGAAACAAAAACCAGGTAAGTGTATTATTTCTTAAAAAAGGACAGAAAGGACGAAAAGGACAAAAACGACCTAAAGGACTTTTAAAGCAATTGGCAAAAAAAATCCGAGGGTTTTGTCCCTTAAGTCCTTTTGTCCTTTTAGTCCTGTGTCCTTTTAGTCCTTTTTATCTTCAATGATGATTAACTTTTCGGAAAAAATAAGATGAATGTAGATAATTCAACGAGAATAGTTACGAGTCCCTCTATCCCACAAAAAGACAAAGCTACATCCAAGCCACTTAAAAATGTTCCTGTGAGTATTTTTGGTGTTTTTTATCAGTCTATTATTAGTTTTATTTTAGACAATTTTTCAAATGTTAAGGAAAGAGCGAGGCTGAAAGTAACTTGCAAAAAAATGAAAATGATAGTGGAGGGTACAAGCTCAGATAAAATTTCCAAAACACTTGATTATTTTTGCCAACAACCAAAGTGTGTGGTTACGGTTTCTAGTTATAAAAAGACGCCTCTTTCTACTTTTTTATATGATCCCTCTTCTCGGTTGCTATTTATGGGGATGGGTGACGATGTAAATTACAGGATAGCTTGGTTTCAATTTAATGGAGACATTGAAATTCAATTGGGATACAGCGATGGATTTGAATTTTTTTCACCTATTCAATTTCTTGCAATAGATGAAAACAGAAATTTTTTTATTGCTGCCTCTGCCTCGAAGGGGAATTCAATGCGATCTTCAATAAAAGCTTATGAATTTAAAACCAAGACTTTGATTAGGAGTATTAATTTTTTTGCCTACGACCATTTAGATCGATTTCATTATGACGCAGAATCAGGATTGCTTTTTGTCGCATTTGATAAAGAAAAGTTCGCATACATAAAAATTCTAGATAAAAATTCTAATGAAAATCCTATTACACTATTTTCAGATTCTCATGCTGACATGATTGTGTGGATTGATTTTGATCCGATCCTTGATCGAGTATTTAGCGGGTCAAAAGATGGAGTAATTAAAATTTGGAGTCTTTCTAAATCTCAGTGCTTAGTTACCATTAATTCAATTACTAGCTCAGATAAAAGCTTCTATGATAAGCATCGCCAATGGATCGTTGCCGGATACAAAGGAAATGGTATTGGAATATGGGATGCCCTAACGGGTGATTTACAACAAACTTATGTTGATGCGGATAAAACAGCAAAATTTAGTACTTTACATTATGAGGAGAAAACGAAAATTATTTTTGCTGCTTTTAATATAAAAGATGCTCACGGATATATAAGTAAAATTGTTGCTTTGAAAATAGCTGGAGACGATTCGATTACTAATGAAGGAATGATTAGCTATAAGTCAACTTATGAAGTAAGTTTATTGGATTTCGATGAAACAAGCGAAACCCTTTTAAGTGCAGGTTCTAGAGGGTTACAATTGTGGAATTATAAAAAAGGGGTATTATTAGCAACTTTTTTTGAGAATTATCAAATTTTGAAATTTCAATGGGTTAAAAAAGAAAAAAAACTTTATGCGTTACTAAATAGACCTGCTAGTAAAAAACCTTTTATGGTGAGCTTGTATTATTCATTACCCCAATTAATTGTACAGCCATCAAAAGAAAAAACAGCTAAATGTATTATCTCTTAAAAAAGGACAAAAAGGACTTTTTAGATGACTAGCTATAATGGGACTGAGTCCGAAAACCTATGTCCATATAGTCCATATCGTCCATATCGTCCATTTTGTCCATTAATTAATTATTTCTTGTCGTAATTTTTACTTACATGAGCTTCAGTAGATGATGTGATATCTTGAGCACCATCTTTTTGAAGTATGTCTTTTATTTTTTTTGTTTCTGCATCAGAATGCGAACGTACAGCGATAAGAATTCCACCTTCCTTTAGTTTGTTCTCATAACGCTTTGCTTCATATTCAGGGATGCCAGCACCAACTAAACCACCAATGATACCACCGATTGTACCACCAGCGCCAATTCCGCTCAATGCTGCAAGGATTGGACCTGCTGCAATAAAAGGACCAAAACCTGGAATTGCAAGAGCTCCAATACCAGCTAATAGACCTAATACGCCGCCGATTACTCCACCGGTAAGACCACCAGCTGTAGCACCTTCTGGGGCTTTGGTATGCTTCTCGGTACCAAGTCCGCCGGGTGTTTTTGTTGTATCTTTGGTTGCTTTAGCTTTAGTTTCTGGTGGTAAAGAATAATCAGTTACTCTTTCTTCAGTTCTCCAATTACGAGTTGTTGAGGTGGTGTTAGTTGATGAATATTCTGGAAACGCTGTTTCATTTTGAGATAGAAAGGAAATATCTGAAGTCGCTATACCATTTGCTTTTAAGTCATGAACAATTTTTTCTAAATTTGTTCTATTAGAGACAATTCCATAAATTGCGTTATTTGCCATAAAAATTCTCCTTAAAATTAATTGATGTTTAAACTGATTCTTATCTTGAAATTACAACGATTTCAAGTTGATTATCAACATTTCTGATGCCACGGACAGATTTGACTTTTTGTCCGATTACATTTCTCTCTCTATCACTATTAACGGGTCCACGTAATGTGACAACACCATTAGAAGTAATAATTTTTATGTTTTTAGCATTTGTAGATAACGAATCATCATTCATTAAATCTTGTCGAATTTTTTGAGTGATTTTACGATCTACATCATTCTCTGATTGATTTTCTGGCGTCATCGTATCATTACGATCACGAACATTGCGTCCAGTGTTGTCTGCATTGTATTCTGAGCTGTAACTTGTATTATCAGATGGATTTGATGTTGTATTTCGATTTGAATTTCGATTGTCGGTGGGTGTACGTGGGGTATTGTCGCAAGCCGTGAGGGCTAAACACATAGTTGATAAAAGAAATAACTCTTTTTTCATTACAATCCTCCTTGTAGGAATTCACCTTTGTTTTTTTGTTCTTATTGAGAAACGATCCTTAGGGATCGTTATCTTTCATTTTGCAATATAGGGATTAAAAAAATAAAATCAAATAAATTATTTTATATGCATTTAGTGATATCGCAACTAATTATAAATTAGATGTTTAAGTTTAATGCGCAAGTTTGATTTTTGTAAAAATAAAAAATTATTTAAAATTATTTGTTTATAGAATTTACCCTGTTGATCTAAAATATAGGCGGAAAATCCATTTTTTTGATTTATACCATATAAATATGATAATATTTCTTTCGAAAATCTGATTCGCAGTATTTTTCCTAACTTTTTTAGTCTTAACAACTATTTAATGAAATCCAAGAGTTGACAGAAAATCTAGACATCTAGAAAATGTCCAGACACTTAATGCTTTAAATGATTGAACGGAAAAAAATAATGCCAAATGTAATAGAAGTATTGAAAGAACGGGGCTTCATTGAAGCCATGACGAGCGACGAGTTATTACAAATGACTCAAAACCCAATCAAGGTATACTGTGGATTTGATCCAACAGCTGAGAGTCTACATTTAGGCAATTTAGTCGCTATAATGGGTTTAGCGTGGTTTCAACGTTTTGGTCATACTCCTGTAGCCATTGTGGGTGGTGCCACAGGGATGATTGGAGATCCATCTGGTAAAACATCGGAAAGACAATTGTTGGATGAACAAACACTTCAACAAAATATCAAGGGCGTTAGAAAAAATTTAGAAACAATTTTAGATTTTAACCATCCACATACAAAAGCGATTATTTTAAATAATTTCGATTGGTTCAAAGAATTTTCCTTCATTCAGTTTTTGCGTGACGTGGGTAAGTCATTTCGATTAGGCCCCATGTTAGCGAAAGATAGCGTTCGTGCGCGTTTGAATTCAGAAGAAGGGATGAGCTTTACCGAATTCTCTTATCAACTTTTACAAGGTTACGATTTTCTGCATCTATACCAGACATTGGGTGTTTCTGTTCAACTGGGCGGAAGCGATCAGTGGGGGAATATCACGGCAGGTACTGATTTAATACGTAAGACATTAGGAAAGGCTGCATATGGTATTACTTTTCCACTCTTAACACGCAGCGATGGGCAAAAATTTGGAAAATCTGAGCAAGGCGCTATATGGCTTTCACCAGAAAAATTATCTGCTTATGAATTTTACCAGTATTTAGTCAGAATTGCTGATGAAGATGTGATAAAGCTCATGCGCTTATTGACTTTTATGGATATGGAAGAAATTAGAAAATACGAAACCATGATGCTAAAACCCGATTATGCTCCAAGGACTGCACAAAAGCGTCTTGCTGAAGAGATAACTAACATGATTCATGGTCCAGTTGGTCTTCAAACAGCTTTGAAGGTTACAGCAGCAGCGGCACCTGGACAACAAGCGACGTTAGATGAACAAACTTTAGAAAGCATCGCCGCTGATATGCCAAATAGTACAATGCGGGCTGATGAAGTGATAAATCAAAAGCTTGTTGACGTGCTTGTACAGGTAGGATTACAGCCAAGTAAAGGGGAAGCAAAGCGACTCATCCGTAATGGAGGCGTTTATATCAATAATGAAAAAGTCGATGATGAAAACCTTTCTATTCAAGCGAGTCAATTGATTGGCAGCAAGCTGATTTTATTAGCAGCAGGGAAGAAAAATAAAATGTTAATTCGACTTACTGAGACAGGAAAAAAATAGTGTTGAAATCAAATGGGTTATCTTTATGATATACGCGATTGGTTTTAGATTTTTTTTTCAAATTGAGAAAAACAGAACTGTGTAGAAATAAATTGTACATTTAGCCCCCACAATATTATTTAGGGGTAAATGGGCACGTAATTTGTATACAGTTCAAGGATGAAATTGGGGTAACAAAGATAACGTTGTTCCACATTTTATTTCAGGGTTATTGTTCATTAGAGCAAGAGCCATTAATCAACGGAAGCTTTTTAGACATCGCGAAATGCAATGTTTAGAATGCTGAACCACAAAGAAAAGAAAAAGGAGTCATGGTTATGACAACCATAATGAAAAAAGGCACAATGACAAAAAAGAAACTGATCAATTCCATATCGCAAGATAAAGGGATTCATCCAAATGATGTACGTCATGTAATTCAGGCTTTTTTAGATAAAATTACAGATTGCCTTTCTCATGGAAAGCGTCTAGAGTTTCGTGAATTTGGTGTTTTCGAGGTTGTGGAAAGAAAGCAAAAAATTGGACGAAATCCAAAGAACGCAGCTGTGCCTATCGTCATTCCAGCACGTATGGCTGTGAAATTTACTCCGGGTAAGAAGATGCGCCAAGTTGTAGAGACAGATACTGTAATCAAAATTACAGCTTAGTCAAAAAGATATTTTGCAGAAAGTAATACTGACGCCAATGACCATGATACTCATGTAGCCGTGACATATAAACCAGTAAAGTTTTTTTGAATTTCTAGTGATGGCTGTTGGTTGAATTTTTTGTACTCATATCAGTTACTTATCTGCCGTACTTTTGACAAGTTTTTGCTGCCGCAAGTTATATACTACAGCCCAATGCTGTCAAAATAAGAAAAATATTAACTTGCTAAAGTTAGTGGTAACTTTAGAGTGGATTCAATTAATGAAGGCGAGCCTCTTTGGTAATGCGTGTCGCTTCTTGAGGCTAAGAGAAAATTGATTAAATCTAGAATTTACTTCGTTAGCTCGGTAGAGCGTCTGTTCAAAGCCCGGAGTGACGTAAGGAACTCCGGGTAAAAAAATAAGGATAGAGCTCGTAGAGCGACTCAAATGTGAGATTATTACAATGAGATGTTTGAAGTCATATAGTGTCTTATGAGACTTAGTTCTTCATCGCATATTTGAGTCGCCCTACACGGGCTCTATTTATTTTCTATTTACCCGGAGTTCCTTACGTCACTCCGGGCTTTGAACAGACGCTCTACCGAGCTAACGAGGTGAATTCTGGATTTGAATCAATTTTTTCTTAGCCTCAAGCGACACGCACTCCAAAGGGGCTCGCCTTCATAAATTGAATCCACATAAAAGTAGTTATTCAACTCAGATTTGGATCAGAATCCCCACGCATTTGGTAATCGAAAATGGCCAATAGTCTTTCATTGCAGAACTTATTTTTTAAACACCCCCCCTTGATAGATTCAGAAGATGGTATTCTTAATGAAATGCAACGGGTCTTTGCTAATCAGTCTATCGAGTTTGATAGTCTTATTGAATTAAAATCTTTATGGCGTATCGCATTTTCAGAAGTAGATATTGTTAAAAATTGGCAATCGTTACTGATCGTTACATTATTGCGGTTCCACACAAAAGTTGAATCTCAAGCAGTCTTGCAGAAATTTCACTTTTTGTTCAATCAACCATGGAATCATGAGTCACAATATCTCAAAGCATTAGTCGCCCTAAATCAATGTCTCTTGGGATTAACCCCTCTGGATTTAGGCCTCAAGATACTTGAAGGCGGGGCAATTCCTATTGAGTTGCAAGAATATTGCCCATGGCAATCTCTGCCATATTGCCCTTACCACGCTGAGCTCGGTGTGATTGTCACTCTTCTTGGATTTCTTTCTGGCAACACGACATTGATTAATGATGCCAAAAGAATGGCAAACTGGCAGCTGAATACTTTAGATGCTCATTTTTCACCATTGATTGGATTATTTGTTCAAGAAAAAGATGGAATGGTAAGTCAACATTTATTGTGGAATTATATATTCTTTTACTCAATCTCTCGCCTTCTGGGAGAATCTTCTTTTGAAGTTATTGCACAAGCCCAATTAAAACAATTAGAAAGCCTGATTGAAATAAAAACATTTAGTATTTCACCTTTATTTCCTCTTATCGAAAAACTCATACATGACCGATCTGATAAGCCTACAGAAGAGACCTTAAAACTGCCTGAACATTTTTTTGATCCCTCTACATCATTAGTTGGACTTAGAAATGAGCAACAACATGCCATTTGTACATTGCATGGAGGGCATACGGGATTAGGATGCTATCGTTTCCAAGATGTTCAAATCATCAATTATGGTCCTCAATATATGCCTCTTGAGGAATGTCAAGGTTTTGGAATTGAAGGTAATTATTTATCTGACCAAGGTCTTAGAAAATCCACTTTTGAGGTGGGGCGCCAAAGTTTTTCTATGAAGGGTTGCGTAAGATTTGTTGATCAGCCGCTATCCGTTCCTCAGGATAACCTCTTTCACTTCGGTAAATTACGCGGAATTTGGCTTGAAACGGAACAACAATTTAAAGATCTAAAACTAAATATAA
Organism: Parachlamydiaceae bacterium; assembly: GCA_013816265.1. GTDB lineage: Bacteria > Chlamydiota > Chlamydiia > Chlamydiales > Parachlamydiaceae > JACDES01. The sequence continues at coordinate 20,131 of JACDES010000041.1, forward strand.
AAACAAACTTTCTTGGCATTCAGGGATGGGATTCCGTTGCATTTAGTTTTTTTGTTAAAGCTCAAAGATGTCGTATTGATTCAACTTGTCTGGAGCCACGGACTCTTAATAATTATGAGGGTCGGGTTGGATCCATTACATTGGAAGGTCAAAAAGGGAATGTTCTCTTAACCTCGTCTTTTGAGGGAACAATGCAAATTATCCCACTTGGAAGCGATGACAATTTTTGGGGTGCAGATTTTATTATTGCCTATCTGCTAGATTCAAGTCAGAGTAAATATCATTGGCAAATCAGTAGCGTATAATTTTAACTAAAGGCTCGTATAATCTCTCGAAATTTAATCGGAATTTAGATATAGTATTTATACCATATGCGAGTTCAAATTCAAATTTTAGACCCCGCGTGGTATATAATTTCTAATGGAGATTACTGTAATTATGACTCTACCAAAATTTCTGGCTATTTTGACTATTGTTCTTTTTAGTGCGATTGGGTTTATTGCTATTTTTAAACAAAAGCCCGAGACAGTATCCATTACGCAACCATTGATTGCTCATGCTCCATTAGAAGTTGAACTCGATGAAGAAATTCAAACAATTGTCCCTGCTAAAACCGCTCAAGATCCCGTTAAACTTGAATCAACAAATTCTCCAGTGTTAATATCTAATTCCCCAGCAATCGATTTACCTAATGCAAATCGTATTGATGAATTATTTAATAAGAAAGATCCAAAGCTTCCCATCGTAGAAACAATTACATACAAAAGTCATGTACCTTGGCAAAAAGGAAGACCGGCTTGGTTATCAGATTATGCCACTCACTATGATACATCGAGGCATTTTATTGCTAGAAGCCTAAATGGTAAACCCGATTACTTGAAGCAAGAGCTTAAAGAAGGGGATCGTTTCAATGTTTTTAAAAAGGATAAAAATATCCAATTTCATCTTGTAATCGACTCTTCACGCTGCAAGATGTGGTTTTATTATATTGATTTAGATAATAACAACGAAAAAGTTCTCTTAAAAACATATCGTGTAGGGCTAGGTAGACTCGATTCGTCAAAAGCGTCAAGTTTGCTAACACCTCTTGGAAAATATACTCTTGGCTCAAAAATTGCGATTTATAAGCCTAAAATGATGGGAGCGCATCAAAATAAACGAAAAGAAATGATAACTGTTTTTGGAACACGTTGGATTCCTTTTGATAAAGAAATTGGTATCTGCACAGCTCCTGCAAAAGGTTTTGGAATTCACGGAACCCCTTGGACAAGTGGTACGGAAGATCAAGCTGTTGATAACATCAGTAGTGTTGGAAAGTATGAAAGCGATGGATGTATAAGATTGGCAACCCCAGATATGGAAGAATTATTTGCTATTATCATTACCAAACCAACAACAATAGAAATAGTAAGAGATTTTTCAGAAGCAACATTTGTAGAGTAAATTAGGTTAATATGAAGGAGTCTCCATTTGGAAATATTACCGCATGAAAAACAAATTCATGAATATATTAAAACAATTGAACATTTGAAAAAACAAAGTCAAGAAAATCCAATTTTTAGTGCTGAAATAAAAAAATTGGAACAAAAACTTGATAAATTGAAGCAAAAGGTTTATTCCGAGCTCACCCCATGGCAAAGGGTCATGATCTGTCGCCATCCTTCTCGTCCCCATACCGTTGATTACATCAAAAATCTATGCGAAAATTTTATCGAATTATCCGGAGATCGCACGTATGGGAATGACCATTCAATAGTTGGTGGATTGGCCTCGATCAATGGACAAAAATGTATGATTATGGGCCAAGAGAAAGGGCATGATACAGAAAGCCGCGTTCGTCATAATTTTGGAATGCTCAATCCGGAAGGATTTAGAAAAGCACTTCGTTTGATGAAGCTAGCGGAAAAATTCCATTTACCCATCATTGTCTTGCTAGATACACCAGGAGCTAATCCGATACTTGAAGCAGAAGAAAGAGGGCAGGCATGGGCCATTGCTTATAACTTACGCGAAATGAGTCGTGTCGCAACACCGATTATTGTGACTGTTATTGGAGAAGGTTGTTCTGGGGGAGCCATAGGCATGGGTGTGGGGGATGTAATTGGTATGTTGGAACATTCCTACTATTCAGCCATATCTCCTGAAGGGTGTGCATCTATTTTATGGAAAGATTCATCCAAAAAAGAAGAAGCAGCTTCAGCGCTAAAATTGACCGCTGAAAATCTTCTAGAGCTACAAATCATTGATGCAATCATTAACGAGCCGTTAGGTGGAGCCCATCATGATCCACAGCTAACTTATCGTAATCTGAAAAAATTTATTCTGGAACAATGCGAATTATTTAAGAGAATTCCTATTCCAGTACTTCTTGAACAACGTTATTTAAAGTTCCGCAAAATGGGACAATTTATAGAAACATAAGTTAATATTTTTTATGCGCACATTATTACGTACGGCCTTATTTGGCCGCCCTCATCGAATTCTCATTGGAATGATGATTCTTTCAATGGTACTACTTACATTTGCTTCTCAGCTTGAAATTGTTGCCTTAGGAATTATCACAAAGAAAGGTCCGGACTTCTTTGAACTTTTTTCTCCAATCAAAGATGGAAACATTGAACGTTCTCCAGCCATTTCATTGGAGGACGTCGAAAAACGATGGCCTGAAATTGATCTCCATTCACAAGGCGTCATTACGGCAGAGGATACCTCCCAGTTTTTGGCACAGCATAAGAAACTAGATTTATTAGGAAAAATAACGGCTACGATTAATAGAGTGATCCCAATTTCCAACAGCTTAGTTTACTTAGCCTTTTTTCTTGTTCTCGTCGCCTTATTTAAAGCTATAACTCTCTTTGGGCAACGTTTTTCTTCCAGACTTGTATCAATAAGAGTCAGTCGAGATTTACGTCAGGCCTATTTTGAACATATTCAATCACTTCCCCTCGATTTTTATCAGCAGCATAATATTGGAAGTTTATCTTCTAGAGTTGTTGGAGATGCTGCATTGATCGCACAAGGGCTCAATGCTTGCTTAGTCAATTACTTAGAAACACCTTTTACAGTCATCACAACATTGACATTATGTTTTTTAACATCGTGGCAACTATCGTTGATTGTTTTTTTGGGATTACCCCTGATCGTGTTTCCAATTGTTTTCTTAGCCAAAAAAGTAAAAAAAATCTCTAGGCAGATACAAAAGAATCAAGAAATTTTTGCATCTGTCCTTGTCGATTTTTTAGCTGGAATTCAGACTGTAAAAGTTTTTGCAATGGAAGAGTTCTCGCTCAAGAAATACCGTCAGCAAAATGACAAGATGGCAAGTTTAGAACAAAAAAGTGCTCGTTACGACCTGTCCTCTAGACCTATTGTTCATACGATTGGGATGTTCTTTTTGGCAACGGCTTTGCTTTATGGCCTTTATATACTCCATATGAATGTTGCTGAAGTGCTCATGTATTGTGGATTGCTTTATGTTTTTTATGAACCTGTGAAAAAATTCGCTGAAGAAAATGCTCATATTCAGCGGGGGCTTGCTGCAGCCGAAAGGATGCATGAAGTCATGGATCTTCATCCTCAAATTCAGGATCATGAAGGGGCTGAAGAGTTAGATCAATTTTTTGGACCGGTCGAATTCGATGATGTGTGGTTCAAATATGGTGAAACTTGGGTGTTAAAAGGCGTTAGCTTTAAGATACAGCCAGGAGAAAGCGTTGCAATCGTTGGTCCAACCGGTTCCGGAAAGTCAACCATTGTTCAACTGATTCCACGATTGTATGAGCCACAAAAGGGGAGTATTAAAATTAATGGCAAGTCCATTAATACATTCACTCAAAAATCGTTACGCGAAAGAATCGCTTTTGTTCCTCAAAAACCCTTTTTATTTTTAGATACAATAGCAGAAAATATTTCTTTTGGTCGTCCCTTTACATTAGATGAAATTCAAGAAGCCGCTCGTCAAGCCCATGCCGATGAATTTATTCAGCAGCTTTCATTGAAATATCAAACTGAACTTGCTGAGGCCGGAAAAAATTTATCTGGAGGGCAACAGCAGCGTTTAGCTATTGCTCGTGCATTGGTGAAAAAGGCTCCTATATTAATTTTAGATGAGGCAACATCCGCACTTGATGCTATAAGTGAATATCATATCAAGACAGCTTTGGATCAGCTCCACGGTAAAATGACACAAATAATCATCGCTCACCGATTATCCACAATTGAAGATGTCGATAGAATTATTTATTTGGAAAAGGGCGAAAAGATTGCCGAGGGAACGAAAGACGAGCTTTTGAAGAGTTGTCCGGCATTTAAAAGAATGTGGGAGACCCATTATCAGACTCATCAGGGGAGTGAAGTGGTTGTATGAAGAAAAATGCAGTCGTCATTCATTCCGGGGGAATGGATTCATCAATTTGTTTAGCCTTAGCAATACGTGAGTTTGGAGCCGATAAGGTTCTCAGCTTATCATTCGAATATAGTCAAAGACATCCACCTGAGTTGATCCAAGCAGCGAAAATTTGCAAAGATTGGAAAGTGGATCATGTTCAGCTTGAGATTGATTGTTTGAAGGAAATTACATCGAGTGCACTAATAGGGTCCAATATTCCAATCCATCACGAAACCAATAAGCCTCCTAATACTCTTGTTGTTGGGCGAAATGGATTAATGGCCCATTTGGGTGGAATTCATGCGCACCATTTGGGAGCTCATTGTATTTATATGGGTGTGATGGAGCTAGAGGGTGCTAATTGTGGGTACCGAGATTGTTCAAGAAAATACATGGATTTACAGCAGGAGATCTTAAGAATAGATCTAGATATGCCGAAATTTGAAATTCGTACTCCAGTGATACGTTGTACTAAAAAAGAGACGATGGATATGGCGCATGAGTTGGGAATATTGCCATACTTATTGGAAGAGACGATAACCTGTTACGAAGGAATTCGAAAGAAGGGTTGTGGGGCATGTCCATCGTGTAAGTTACGCAATCAGGGGATTGCGGATTATGTGAAGGCAAATCCAGATTGTCGGATGCCGTATTAAGGTCTACGGGTGGTAAATTTAGTTTAGAGTCAATTAGTGAAGGCGAATCCCTTTGGAGGTAAGCGTCAAATCTAGGCACGTAGACAAATATGGCGCTTTATAACAAAGCGAAAGAGGACTTTCAGCGGGTAAGGAACAGGCCTAGCCTGCCCTCCCCGTTATCGCAATGGGGTCATTTCCCCATATTTACCGGCGTACGTGTTTCT
>JACDES010000042.1 GCA_013816265.1 Parachlamydiaceae bacterium
ATCGTAAGTCACCCAATATTAGTAATATGGGGTGACTTACGATCGCTCAACCCCGGGACTTTGACGCAGCAAAAATATTAACAATCCTACCCGAGCGTGGTATATCACACGCGGTCTAAATTTCAAGCTTTAGGCCGCGCGTTGTATAATCGCAGTATAAATTTTATGACTGCTTTGATAATCTTATATAGCACAAATAAGTTTCAGTTTTATAATGATTTTTTTAAATTGACGGTTTTATCCCATCAAAAATGATTGAATGAGGATTTTGCATTTGGCCGTGCTTACACGTTACTAATTCAAACCCTTGATTTGCTAAAAGATAACCCACACTATCTTCATCCTTAAGAAACCATCCCCCCATCTCGCGAGTGAACTCTTTAGCATGTTCAGAAACATATTTTGTAGCAAAAAAATTGCCTATAAAATGTCCTTCAGGAGTTAGTGCTTTAAAAATATTTGTCAGTATTGTCTGAATACTTTTTGGATTAAAATAAGGAAGCGCAGAACCTGCATAAACCAAATCAATATTGTTAGGCAATATGTAGTTTTCTGCATTACTACAAACAAGAGTTAGTTGTTTAGTTCTTAACCATTCTGGATTGACATTATTTGCCCACCCTTCTAATGATGTTAGAGCCTTTTGAGAGTAATCGACACAAATAACCTTCCATCCTTTTCTTAACAAAGAAAAAATTGATGAACTACTCCCACAGCCAAGATCTACAGCAATTGGTTGTTCTTTCAAATAATACTTTGTTATTTTAAATATTTCAGTTTGTAGTCCAAAACTTTCAGTTCTTTCAGCCATACGTCCCCACCATTCTTGTCTTGGCGTAGGACCATTTAAATAGGGATCGGGTGTTTGCAAATTAATTTGACTATTTCCACGCCAAATTGTGGATTCCTTTTCGATCATTCTATTAATATTTTCAATAACGTTTTTTTCTTCAAGTGCATTCGAAATTAACCGAAAAGCATTGTAAATTCTAATATTCAATTCATCTGAACAAACCAATTTTACGATCTTTTTATTTGTAAATGTCTTAATAAAATATTCTTCAATTAAACCAGCCCCCATTATATTCGCATAAATTCGTTCGAATATATTCATTCGAATAGAATAAATGTTATTATCAATATCTTTTAAAATGTAAGCTCTCTCCCAATGCCAAAATCGTCCCGTTTCCTTCCTACTTTTGCACACAGATAACTTATGATGACTGTCAGAACATAAAAGCAATCTGCTTTGAATGGATCCCATATAACCTCTTGATATTTTTTATTAGTAAACAAAATAAACAATAATGAAAAAAATTTAAATATTATTAACACATCGTATTATAACTTATTCAATATTATAAGATATAAAATAAAAATACTATGATAATTAATTCGGAAAACCAATTTAGATATCCTACACATTCATGTAGGATATCTATGAGGCCCTTAGGGTTAAGAGAAGATACTTTTATTGAATAGATTTGAATGTTACAACTTTTACAATACATCTCTAGCTACTATCTAAAACCACCTGAAATATAGAGGGTCTCTCCAGTAATCCATGAAGCATCATCTGAAGCTAAGAACACAACTGCAGGTGCAATATCCTTTGGTTGTCCTATTCTTCCTAACGGTATTCGAGATTCTACCTTATTACGAAAATCACTTTCTGCTATTCCTGATGTATGTAAACCTTCTGTTTCCACCATCCCAGGATTAATAGAGTTAACACGAATTTTCCGCCCACCAAGTTCAAGCCCTAACGTTCTTGTAATTGCATCAACTGCTGCTTTTGTTGCGCTGTAAACGGATGCGTTTGGTGTCGCAGCTGTGCTTGCGATAGAGCTAATATTAATAATGCTACCGCCCGATTTACCAAAGTACTGGACGGCTTGTTCGGAGGCTAACAACACACCGAGTACATTAATATCGAACATTTTGTGAAATAATTCTGGGGTTACCTTTTCGATAGGGGCAAATTCATAAATACCAGCATTATTTACTAAAATATCCAACCCACCAAAAGCTTTTTTTGTTTCAGAAAAAAGACGTTTTATATCAACTAGATTAGCTACATTAGCTTGCACAGCTATCCCTTTACCACCATTACGTACAATTTCAGCAACGACACGTTCAGCTCCTTCTTTACTTGAAGAATAGTTGACAACCACAGAAGCGCCTTCTGCAGCTAGATGCAAGGCTATGGAAGCACCTATCCCCTTAGAAGCACCTGTCACAACAGCTACTTTCCCTTTTAATTTTTTAGTCATTCCAATCACTCCTTGTTTTCATACTGTAAGTATAAGTAACAGATATACATTTATTCCGAAACTAACACATATAATTAAAAAAAAACTAAATATCTAATTTTGTTATTAAAGACAACACAATTCCTACCTTTCATTTTTATCAAATGAATATCCTGAATCTAACCAATCAAAGGCATATTGTCGATGACCAAAATATTGTGAAACTAATTTGGATATAACTTTTAGTCCATTAGAGCTATTTGTAAAAATAATGATACCGTTTTTCTCTTCTTTAGATGCAATAATGAAGCTCTTAAAACCATTATTATCGCCCCAATGCCAAAATAATTCACCCTCAGACGTTGTTTGAATGCCCAACCCCAATCCCCAAGAAATCGTTTCTGATAATTTAATTGTTTTATTATCGGTACAATCAATTCGTCCCTCTTCTACTTTAATTTGCGGTCTAATCATTTGGTGAATGGTTTCATTCATTAGTCCCTTATCATTCATGAGTGCAATGACAAATTTTGCATAGTCCAATGGAGTTGTATGAAGTGTATAGGCAGCATTTGCTTTCGTTGGCTTTACTCGCTCGATCGGAGTACCTTCTGGATTATGTCCTGATGCCTTTAATATTTCATATTCATTTTGCCAAACAAAACTACTATGAGTCATTCCCAAAGGAATAAATACACGATTTTTAATATATTCTTCCAATGACATACCAGATAAAAGTTCTAGTACTTTTTGTAAATACACATACCCTTCACCCGAATAACTAAATTTTTCACCTGGTTTGAAGTGAATTTTCAATTCTCCATCCTTAGGCCTCCAATTAGGAAAGCCTGTTGTATGCGAAAGAACCATTCTAGCAGTCATGAGATCAAGGTTTTTATCGTCAGGAACATCTATGTGTGAAAGAACGTTCACTAAAGGAGTATCCAAATCTAATTTGCCTGATTCAACCATTTGTAGAACCCCATATGCAAAAACAGGTTTACTTAATGAAGCTGATTCGAAAACGGAATTTTCCTCTACTTGTTTATTAGTTTTGGAATTCATAAAACCATATTCTTGATGGCTAACTATTTCGCCATCGTTGATTATAGCTATGGATATACCTGGAACGTTGTTCTCTTTCATTAATTCTAAAACATTCTTATCAATAAAATGGACTATACGCTCAGCATTTTTTTGCTTTTTCTGAAAGGATTCAATAATTTGTATATCTTTCATATCCTTTTCCCTTCCCATTTTACGTTTAAAATAGAGGACATGTTCCAGCGATTCAAAAGGAAGCCCATCAATGATTTCTGCAGCAGCTATGCGCTCTGCAATAGTGGGAACATCATTATTATTTTCATGAATAAATGAATCTTCGTACAAAGCTTCAACAATCCCATCAGGGAAAACTATTTTTTTTATACCTGCATCTTCAGTAATACACAATTTGATCGCAAGGGTATTCCACAATCCGATAGTCACAATAATATCAACATCACCGATCACCCTTAAATTACAAATACCGAGAGATCCACTACCAGATATGGCATATTGCCCCAATGGTAGATTCAAATTTCTTACAGCTTCAAATTTTTGTTTATTTTCAAAGTGAATGATACGGCTCTCCTACTGGGTTATTTTTGGTATACTTCTAGTAAGGTAGGATTAAGTGAAGTGCAAGTAAGGGCTATACTGAATAAGCCAAACCCTTTCAATAGTGTTAACAAACTAAGCATCAACGACATCCACACCTTTGGAGTGCGATCGCTTGCGACTGCACTCCAAAGGTTTTGAGCTTAGCTTAATGCGTCTGAAAACCACTTTCGCCTTCATTTTTTTGTTGATGGTTCCGATAAATGCTTAATAGAAGTCCATCACAACAAATAACTATTTTCTATGCTCATTAAAACAATTTTTTTTAGGATTTATAATTACTAGAATACCAATCCAACATCTATGTTAATGCTAGCAGATCTCCAATTCACACGTTTGAGTGGGCTTGTAAGGAAGCAATCTGTACGATTATCTCCAGCTTTAAGTTGATTTATACGTGCCTTGTCATGTCCATGCTTTGCTTGAAACCATTGCCATTGACCGATTAATCCCAAAGTCCAGCACTCACAGAAATCCCACTTAATTCCGATGTTTGCAACTTGGCCATCAGCATTACTTGCACGGTGGTTAAAACCATCAATAAGGTCAGGACGTAAATGCCAGTGACCTTTTGCATGATACTTAGCAAAATGATATTCGTATGAAGCTAATAATGTCCAATCACAATAGAATTTATAATCGAGATCTACCCCAATGAATGGTCCGTTCCAACGGGCATTATATTTGCTTCTCGCATTATCGCTGAGGCCACTGGAAGAAGAGGAAGTGTTAACTGTGATTTGATTAAATTTTCTAATATTCAAATGTTGACCATGCCATGAGTAACCAACAACTGGTGCGATGCCGATAGTATCACAACACATTCTAAACAAATATCCAGCAGCTATAGAAGTGTCATATGTATGACCCTTCTTAGATTTACCTGTTGATCGACGAAATTCAGAACTCTCTAAATTTGAATTAGCATTCCTGCTAGGACCAGATGTTGCTCCTGATGCTGCTGAAATAAAGTCTGAATCTATTACCTTACCATGGGTAATCCACCCATAATCTATATAACCACGAAAATAAATATCTTCGCACGTGACGTATTTTCCAGCTGCCCTAATTTGCCAAATATTCAGATCGCGCCATGTTAGATTAGAACTCACGTTTGTAGGTGCATCAACAAAAGTATCACTTTTTGTTTCCCAATTAAACTTATCTCTACGATAGCCAAAACCCATTTCTAAAGATGAATCAACCGCTTCAGGCCAAAAAGCAGAAACAGCTGAACAACTTAATAGACACGCCATGAAAGGCACAACATATTTGCGCATAATAACTCCATTATAATTTTTAAATTTATAGAAGGAATCTACCGATATTTCGCAAAATATTGCAAGAGATATTGTATAGGACACAGCATTAATGGATTTGCTTACTTGCACTAAATTAACTGATTACATATAGATGAAAAATCAACCCAAAGTAACTGGTATAAATGCAATATACAAGAATATATTCTGATACTAACGGCTATACCCATTTTGAAGATGTGCAAATTAATTTGTCCGATAAGGGACTAATAGGGTATCTTTCCGATAATTACCCTGTTAAATCGGTTCAATTCAGAGAAAATAAGCCGAATTATAATTGGGATTTCCATAATGCTCCCGATAGACAGTTTATAATACTTTTAGATGGGGAGCTCGAGATAACAACTAGTCTTGGTGAAATTCGAAATTTTAAAGGTGGTGACATTCTTCTTGTTGAAGATATAACAGGAAAAGGTCATAAATCAAAAGAAATAATAGAAAAAATGGGTGCAAAAGTGACTTTAAAAGTTTATGAAGGTATGCCACACACCATTAATGAAGATGAAATAAATTGGACAAAAAAACTTATTCAAAAGTGATTCTGTTATTTCAATCATTATAGCAAAAGATGCTGCAAAATTTTTGCATGATGTATGGCAAAACCTTTTTCATCGTTATCAAAATAGCAATAGACGGATATTGCTGAAGCCCATTTTTCAATTTGATTTTTACGTAAAATTTCGTAAATTTCAAATTTCATCGTTAAACAATGAGCAATGCCTAAATTCAACAACATATTGCTATTTTTTCATAAAAAAAGACCCTATACAATCTATAATTTGTATTACTTATAAGTCTATTGAGTATTTCGCTATACTCTTCCTAATAGCATCAGGATTAATATAATAATTAATATTAAGCCTAATAAACCACTAGGTCCATATCCCCAACCCAAACTATAGGGCCACGCAGGAATTGCTCCTAGCAGCAATAATATCAATATAATAACTAGTATGGTGCCTAACATATAATCTCCTTGGATTAAGATTTTTTCTTAGGAACTTTAGCCCCATTTTCTCGGGCCTATTGTAAATAAAAAAAGTGTAGGAAACAATGTTAACTAATTAACAGAATTTCCCCTTTTACTTATGCAAAAGACGTGCCAAATTCGGATTGGACTGAGATTTATTTTTAGAATTGGTTGCCTGAGATATAAGGGATTATAGTAAAAAATGAAAGCGAAAGAGGGCTTTCATTTTCGCTACAATCCATGGAAGCCTCAACTTAGAGACACGTATCTTCAATAGAAAACTACACACTTAATTCTTTCATTTGTAAGCGCATCATATAATGAAGATTTGGGCTATGTGATGGAATGAATTCACCAACTTTCTTGAATCCAGCTTTTTCATAGACATGGATCGCACGAGAATTTGTCGCTTCAGGGTCGATTAATACTTCTGTAACCTTAGGAAATTGACTCAAAAGAAATTCTTTGATTAAAATATGAGAAAGTCCCTTTCCAATATAGTTTTGATCTCCTATCGACATGTCTAATGTAATTGTATCACCTTTCGAAATAGACCACCGAGTTAATTCATCATCAGGTTTTTTCACATAAGAGGTAATTAAGAATGCAAAGGGATGTCCTTTATCATATCCCAACCAATATTGTGCTTGGGTGGAACCATTTAGAAATTCATCCAAATACTTAAACGTATTTTCGAGCCCTTGCCCATAGAACCACTCAGCAATGTAAGGCTGAGTTAACCATTGATGCACAAGAGTACGATTTGCGGCTTCAACATGTTTGAAGCCGTAACGAAATTGAGTTATCATGAAAACTCCCCTTTCATCATTAATATCAAAAAAATTATAGCCGAAATCATTACAAATTGCCAGCTAGTTGTTTTCGTACCAAAAACAACTTTTCAGTTCAGTATATTTCATTGCTTAAGTTTATTCCAGATGGATGTTTTCGTCCATGTTTGTCCATGTTTGTCCATATTTGTCCATTGTTGTCCATTGCTGTCCATACCGTCCATATATTTCATGGACAATATGGACAAAAAATGGACAACAATGGACAACAATGGACAACAATGGACAAATATGGACGAAGGACGCTTCGATTTGAGGGTCGCGCTCCGCTTACCCTTGGAAGCTTTTAGTCGTTATTTTTTTATACCTTAAATTTATTAAGTAGACAATTATGTCTATTATAGACTATTATGTATAATATAATATAAAATAAGGTCATCAATGAAGAATGAAATCCTCCGTTATTTTTCTATAGCCCAAGCAATTGAAGCGCTTCTACATCCATATGCTGAATTGGTTATTCATGATCTTAAAACACAGAAAATTGTCGCTATTATCAATAACTATTCAAAAAGAAAGGTTGGAGATGATTCTCTTTTGGAAAAAAATTCCAAAGCTAAAGATTTTCCAGATTATTTTGAACCCTATTTCATAACAAACTGGGACGGGCGAAAATTAAAATCTACAACGGCAACTCTAAGAGATAGTCACGGCAAACCTATTGGTCTATTGTGTATCAATCTAGATATTTCAAAATTTGAAGAAATGAAGAATGCTATATCCCTCTTAACCAATTTAACAACGCAAAGAGAACTACCTGCAGAGCTTTTTAATGACGACTGGCGAGAAAAAATTAGCCAATTTGTTCAGAATTATTTAAGAGTCGAAGGAAAAAATCTCAAAGCGCTTACGAAACTCGAAAAAAAACAATTAATCAACCTTCTGCACGATGAAGGTGCTTTCAAAGCTAAAAATGCAGCCTCTTATATCGGAGATATTTTGGATATTTCCCGCGCAACGGTCTACAAATACCTTGCTGAACTAAACCAATAAAAAAGGTAGTTATGGATTTACCCCTATTTAAGTTAGAAGACTATTTTTCAAAATGGGAATTTAAAGCTCCTTATCTTCTTTGCATGTCAGACAGTGAAAGTTGGTCCCTTCGAGATATTCTTGAGCTGGCTAAACCTGAAACTTTAAAACTTTGGAATAATCTTAGTCTTGGATATACAGAAACTGTCGGGCATCCTTTATTACGCCATGAAATTAGCCAAATGTATTCTTCAATAACACCAGAGAATCTACTAACCTTTGCGGGTGCAGAAGAAGGAATTTATGGAACCCTTCAATCAATATTATCCCCTAAAGATCATGTGATCGTATTTACTCCGTGCTACCAATCGCTCGAAACCTTGCCAAAACAATTTGGAGCAGAAGTAACATCTATCCCCCTAGATGCTAATAAGGGATGGAAACTTGATCTTGAAAAATTAGAAGCTGCTATAAAGCCCACTACAAAATTGATAATTTTAAATTTTCCTCATAATCCTACAGGAGCATTAATCGATCGAATGACTCTTAATAAAATTATTGAAATAGCTAGAAGGAACCAAGCTTATATTTTCTCTGATGAAGTATACCGTTTTCTAGAAATTGATGAAACAAAGCGTTTACCTCCATTAGCAGATGTGTATGAAAAAGGAATCAGCTTATCTGTATTGTCAAAGACTTTTGGGCTAGCGGGACTTCGTATCGGTTGGATCGCTTCACAGGATAATGAATTGCTTAAGCAAGTTGCTAATATTAAGCATTACCTCTCTATTTGTAATAGTGCCCCTAGTGAAATATTAGCCTTAATCGCCCTGCAGTCACGTGATGCGATTTTAAACAAAAATAGGGAGATCATGCTAAAAAATCTTTCTCTACTTGATATTTTCTTCGAAAAATATAAGGCTATTTTCGAATGGAACCGTCCCTTAGGTGGTTGCATAGGATTTCCACGATTGCTTCTCCCAACAAAAATTGATGAGTTTGCAATGAAACTCGTTGATGAACAAGGTGTATTATTACTTCCTGGAAATTATTACGACTGGAAAGGGAATTATTTTCGAATTGGCTTTGGAAGAAAAAATATGCCTGAGGCTCTTGAAAGGTTAGAAAAATTTTTCCTCAAAAAATAAATGATTTGAAATCAAATTATTATGGATGTGGTACTATTGCAACGACCGTTATTTGTTTTTTCTTAGGACCATAATGCCAAAATATTCGATATGCTCCTGGCGTTTTATTTTGAGCATAAGATTCAAATACCTTTTCTCCATTTATCCCTGACAACTCGCTATATTCATGCGTATTTAAAGATGGAAGCTTTAGGTTGCTTTCCATCAATCCAAGAGTTTTAAGTACAGCTTTTAATACATATTTCTTATCTTTTGAATTTTCAAGAACATCTAATTGAAAGTCGGCTTTCTCTGTAAATATAAGTTCAAACATCATCTTCGGCATATTTTGCAAATGAACCTCTTTTACGGACTTTTCCTTCCTTCGATTGTTGCAGTCCTTCTTCAACATCTTTTAAAGCTTGAGGATTTTTGTACAACCAAAGCTCATGTGCTGGTATTTCTGCCATCGGCTCAAGAATAATTTTGTTGCCTTCGGTATAAGCTCTGAAAGAACTGACTTCATAATTAGGCAATAGTTTAGCCAAATTAATTCGCTTTCTGGCATCTAAAGTTAACCTAAGTTCATTTTCATGATATTCTTTTGATTGTTTATGTAATTTCATATCCCCCCATTTATTAATTTTATTATACAAGAATAAAAATTATGTGTCAATGTAACATTGTTACATTGTAACCAATCAAATTATTACCCAATGTTACAATCTTACCCAATTTGAAACAAAGGTGCATTGATCTAACAGATAAGGATCAAGAAATGGTTGTAATGCTTAAACTCATTTTGAAATTGGAATCTTAATTCTTTAAGCTTATTCTAGATATTTTCTTTAGGCGTAATTCCTTTCCATGAATCACTCGTCATCACACATCGAAAACCTAAATGATTTAAACTTGTATCTGGACACGTTTTCATCCATGCAGTAATCGATATCCTTTACAATAACAGTTGTGACATAAAAAACGATCCTCACGATGTACATGCCTTATAGCAAATCGACAAAAATTCTTGAATCTCATTTATACCCCACATTAAAAAAATTAATTGACTTTGTAACACAGGAAAGTAGATATACTCTATGTAAATGATGATGTTTTCTGGTAGTTTTTTCGGTACAAATACGAAAGCAGGCATCTCTAAAGTTAAAATAGGCGAATCGAAAGCCAATTTTTGATTATGCCTCTCGATTTATGTTAATTTCTGCTGCTCTTTTTTCGTTTCCTACAGCCCTGCTTGGATTAGTTTATAAAAATTCAACTACTTATGAAGGATTATATGCAGAATATATATGGTGGCATATGTGGTTTGGAATATTATTGACTGTTCTTGCTATGATTGCCGTTTACATAAGAGAGAGCAAAGGAATCATTAAAACATACTATGCGGTTCTATGTCTTCTTTTCATTATAGTTAATATCACAGCAATGCTTGGGGGGAGTATTACTTTTGGATCTTAAGTACTACACCCACCAACCAAATAACACTGTAACAAGATGTTTTTTATTTTTTTATTTTTCTCTAAGATTTTTTAACATTTTTTTATGAGCTATAATATTAAAAACTTGATCCATCAATAAATCTTTGGAAGTCTTAAAAGCTTTAAAAAACTCTCCTCCGGTATTCCCATCAGCTTCTTTTCCCAAAATGAAGTCAATTTGATCTTCAGATAATTGTTGTCCCTTGTCCCCTAGCAACTTACTTCGATCAATAGTCCGTTTTTTTGGATCAAAGGCATCTAAGGGGATACGGAATTTTTTATTTCCTATATTAAAGGTGATTGTTCCATACGCAACATTCACTTGAAAAGAATGTTGTTCTTCACCCTCTCTTGCCGCTGAAGCCACAGGATAGTACCAGGTATGACTACTCACTAACCACCTCTTCATCACACTTAGATCAGGATTTGTTTCTGAACGTAGTATAAATTGGGTACAAGAATTTTTTTTTGTTGCTGTTTCAGTTGTGAATTTCTCTTTTTTTACGATCAATGGTGTAGGAGTTTTATAGTTTCCAGGAGTTTCAACGATTTCAATTAACACAGTTAAATCAGGATTTTCTTTGTCAGAATACCCTGTAGGGCCTCTACCTGGATACAGTTTAATAAAAGGCTCTTTTGGCTTTAATGTCAACATTGGAACATCCCGTTCGATATCGACTAGTAATATTCCATCTTTACAGGGAACTGCTACTGCAGCATGTGTTGCAGGTTCATCACGCCCTTCCGATTCAACAATTACATGAGCCTCCACTTTTTTTTCTTTAAGTCTTTTGACTATATCAAGAGCTTTTCCTACGCATGTGGAACCGTGAGTGTGGGTTGCTTCATTTTCTGAGGTCGGTTGAAAACGATGAAATATTTCTACACTATTAATCTTTGGATCTTTTTTACGTTCTCTTTCAAAAAAATTGATAAATTCATTCACAACATGAAGACCATTGTAATCTACCCCCTTAACGACGGCTGAAATTTCCCCTTGAATTTTCACTTGCATAGATTCACATGTTATTTCATTAGAATTAGTCGTGGCAATTTTGTGACTACTATATTTGGGCATGGAGTTAGACCAGGAAGGAAATAAGGGACCTCTGACATCATGAGCAGTTCGATTAGAATATTCATTCATTTTCCTGGCAGTTCTTAAGGCAGGATTTTCCATCGCATTTGACGCAAGGTCTAATCCTTTTAGACGTTTTTGAAGGGGATTTTCAAACTTTTGTTTTAAAGCGGGCTTTTCTAAATCCAAACTATCAAAAGTACGCCAACCGTTAGGTGGCATTGAACTATTGGTATTCATACTCATTGCAATCCTCCTAAATTCACATTAATAAAACGAATTAGGACAATGAATGAACAATTTCGCACTAGAAACAATTATACTATTAAATACATTTACTTTAAAAACAATTAACTAAACTAATTAAAATTTAGTTAATGACAACTAAAATAGCTAATATAATAAAAAAATAACTATGTTAAATGCTCAGAAAATATAATAAGAAACTATTGCTCTTTCCAAGGATAAAAACATATTAATACATAAAATAAATCAGTTTTTAAGTTCTAAACAACAATTGTTCCCATGACTGGTGTATGCGGATATCTTTGATAAATATCCAATATACGTAACGAAATAGTCATAAAGAAGCTAGCTTTTGCATTAATGGCTAATCCCAGAGCATCGGCTAAACAGAGAGTCCCTCCCCAGCCTACTATAAATGCAACATGTCTTTCTTCCCATGAAATAGGTGAGATAGCTCTATTGGAGCGTCTGTCAGCGTAAAAATTATGAAGTTGTTTAAATCCCTTCATGCATAGTGCATGAACAGCTGTAGCAACAACAGCAAGCACTCCAGAGATCAAGGCATTTCTTCTTTGCGACGAAGTCGATAAAACAAATGGCCTCCAACCTGCTATAATAAAACCCGCACTGGATGAAAACATGAAATTGTGTGCACATTGGGAGAATGTATCTCTAGGAAGATTTGATACATACAAATCCAGATGAGATTGACCTTTATCACACGCACGATCAAATAGATTTGAAATTCCATTACATAAATTATTTAAAGCATTCATTATCACACCTTTAATTAGTTAATTTTACAAACTAATTTAAATGATTCATTTTAATAATGCAATTAAATTAATGATAACACTCACTCATTTTTATTACAAGCAAGTACCAATAGATTACATCTTTGTAATGCATGTATACCACGACGCGCTTCAAACAAAGCGAAAGAGGACTTTCGCACGGCCTTGTTGCATAATTTAAGATGTTGATCTTAAAGCTTATTTGTAAATTGCACTAACAGCAAAAATATGATAAGGGCGCTCACAAAGTTTTTGGCATACCTGCATTCTAAGCGATCAAGACTGAACCTTAGTCACTTAAATTATGCAACAATGCCCTTTCGCACTCCAAACGCTTCGCGTAAAATTAGAAAATTCTTATGCTCAAGGTTACGCGAAGCGTTTGGAGTGCGAAAGTCCTCTTTCGCTTTGTTTGAAACCGCCCCCTTACGATAGGGCTATAGCAAAACGCAAACATTCCATCGAACTAATAACGTCGTTTTTGTATTATTAATCAATTTTTTCTTATTTAATTTCCTAGAAAGAGAAGTTTATAAACTTTTCTTTAATTGATCTAAAATCTCAGTATTTTCCATATTTTGTTTGTTCTTATACCCCTCGCGGGATATAATTAACGAAAATATATATTTTATTGAAATAGCAAAATGGAGCTCAAGATGAACAATCAATTAGTTAGCACTATTCATTCTACACGTGAATATCAACAGCTTGATTTACCTTCCAAACAAAAAGTTGATGGAATATTGGTTAAATCAACAATATTTCAAAAAGACAATACAGCTAGATATTTAATAGACAAGACCTATAATACTCTCTACATGTCTGAACCTTTTCCTTTAGTCACGTTTCCTAAAATCGATATACTAAATAAGAATATTAACGGAAAAGATTGGGGGCTAGATATTTGGACAATATTATTGTTGAAAGAAGAGATTGTCATTACAAGACCTATAAAAGAGCTAATGTCACATGTTAGACATCTTAAATTGCCTCGGTTCAAATTAATTGGACGCGTAATTAAAACTTTAGTGTTAAGCATTTTTAGATGGCATTTATGTGATAAATGTCTATTCAAGGTTGGAGATATAATAATTCATAGTCTTGAAAGGCGTTTATCAAAGGCACAAAAGAAAGATTTTCAATCTATGTACCCTTTCATGTTAGAAAATGCTTATGTTTTGACTCTAAAAGCTGACATAAAAAAGATTGAAGAAACAGAATTTAATAGTAGTCAAGTTAATGCTGATACCATTCGAGAATTTTTTAAGAGTTGTTATCAAATTGATCTCACAGGCAAATTGCAAGGCAATTCAATTAATGATCTTTTTAAATCAAAATTACTAGATATAAAAAAACCTTAGATTGTCAAATTGAAAAAGAGCTCTCCAGGTGCATCAAAGCTCAGTCAAGTCAGAAGATTATAGGGTTAGCACAGCTTTTGGGAGTGAGGCGAGATCTCGTCGTTTTTGTTATTAGATCTTCTTTCTCAAGATCGGTTTTAGTTCTTCTTAGAGAAGTCTTGGGTTTAAAAATTAATTCACCTTCATTTTAGAAGCTGATCTCTCAATACCGTAACTTGTTTGGGATGGATGCTATGATCTGACGAAATTTTGCTGATGGATAATTTACTTTTAAAACTTCTAAAGAAACTATAAGCTTAAGTTCTACATCACGTTTTTGTTGTTTCTTTCCATAATGACCTCCAATTGTTTATATTGTAGATCAAATATGCGCAGAATGCTTAAGAAATTTTGTCCAGTTTTTGGGGTTCAATACAGGATTTGTAATTGTTTGCATCCATTGTTGCTCTGCAAGTCTGCATATTTTCTTACATACGCAAAACTTACAGAGCCCCAAAAAGTAAAATTAATCAAGACCTAAATTTTGAAACCTTGTATCTAAGGCACTTTTCTTTAATACGCATTCATCATACGATAGTTTTGAAGTGTCTATCTTATCGACATCTTTCTGAATCATTTTTATCGTTGCAATAGCATCTAGTTTATCGACCAGTTTAGCTTTATCAAGTAGACGGCTTGATCGATCATTCAATTCACGCACAGCCTCATCATTAAAATCTATCCACTCAAAAGAAAATTTAGATTGTAAAAAGCATGTATTAGACACAATAGTTAATTTATATTTATGGCTATTAAACTCAAATTGAGTTGGAACTTTTGAAAGTTGGTCTCTTTCTTCCTGAAGAACTTCTTTCAACACTTCAGCTGCAGCTTTTTCAGTATTAAGAGTAATACTTTTAGCCTGAAATTGATTTCTTTCTGTAATAGCATTATCTCTCTGTGCAGTAAGTTGATTTACATTATTTTGTAACGTTTGCCTTTCTTGCTTGAGATTTCGTATTTGAGCATCATCATTCGTTTTTTGAGTCAAATACTTTCTACTTAATCTGTTTATACTTTCTAAATCAGATCCTGCTCTTCTTAATTGATCTTGTTGGTCCTGAGTTTGCTGTTGTAAATGTTGAATAAACCTTTCTTGTATTGGAACGACTGGTATTTGAGGAATTAGTGCAGCAACAATTGCTGGCGGAACTACAGGTGCGGCAGCTATGGCTACACGAACGGCTTCTGCAATAGAAGCTTGCTGTTGAGGAACCGCAGCAACTACTCCAGCTTGAACTTTATGTTGACCAAACGCAGGAGCTTCTTCAGCGACGACTTCTGCTTGAGCTCGCTTTTGAGCGGCTACAAAATCTGCTGCGGGGGGTTGTGCAATTATTGGAGCTGCCACTGCCGCCACAGCCGATGCAATTTTAGGTTTATCTACTAGTACAATATCATCCGGGAGTTCTTTTTCTAGAAATGGCATAGCTGCTCCCGCTACAGCTTTTGCACTTGTTTTCAATGCATTATCTGGCCCTGCAACTGGTTCTGTTGGCTTAACTGCCTGCTCAGGAGCTTTTACTGCCTGCTCAGGTTCTTATGCAAATAAACTTGAAATGTAATTTGCTACAACCGTCATAATATCCTCCATTAATCCTAAAATTGATAAAAAACATCGCATTTAATTAAACCTCATCCAATAATAATGATGGTATTAATTAGAGTAGATTTGCATATAAAAATCTCATTTAAGGAAAAAATTTCCTCATATATTTAATATATATTAAAAAACTACTAAATTAATCCTAAAATTAAATATTTAATTTGTCAATATTTATCTAAAGAGGGAGTTGCAAAAATTAGGAAAAACGATGACTTTTCAGGGATTTAAATTTTTAAAATTTTTTAAAAAAATTATAACATTGAAAATACCTTTCTAATACGTTGTGGATATCGCCAAACACCTGACAAAGACATCAGAACAGGGAGTTTACCCCAATGAATCAACTGTATAGGTGAGTTATCAAAGTTTACTGGAATAAAATTCAAGGAACTCTTTTTCCTCAATTGAAAGAAGAACTAGATCCTTTGACAGAATAACAAAAGCAACTTATTACAATTCTGGAACTTGCGCTTATTGAACAATTTATTCCTGATTACCGCGGATATGAAGGGCAACCGCTGAAAAATCGCATCGCAATAACAAGATCTTTTATTACCAAGATGGTTTACAAGATTGACACAACCACTTTTTTGATAGCGAAGAGAAACCAGTTCCAAAACCGGTCCAACCAAATCACATCGCTTACACTTTTATGATATACCCCCCTCTCAAAAAAAAAGGAAAAATGAAAATGTTGACAAATAATGTTGTAATGTTGTACCATTACATATAACAAAGGCGTATTTATGAAACAGATTAACGCAGAAGATGGTTGGAGTGATTTTTTGGACTTGTGTTCACAAATTAAAAATCCTAAAAAATTTGACAAAGCATTTTCTCTATTTTTAACTTTCGAAGAAAGAGAAAATATGGCCTCACGTTATCTGATAATAAAAGCTTTGCTTGAAGGCAAGCTGACACAAAGAGAGATTGCTGAAAAGTATAAAGTTAGCATCGCTCAAATTACACGAGGATCAAATGCTTTAAAAATCATTGATCCAGAATTTAAAAAATTTTTAGAAACAAAGCTTAATTGAAGCATAAACCCGAAATACCATGTTATTAGGTAACAATATGAATAATAAAACAAATAATTGTAAAAATCAGCCACAAACGGTGTTTGGCACCGATTCAGTTTATTCTACTCTCCGTTCATTCAAGTCTATTTCTTTTCGTTGGTGGGCATTCGCTCAATAATTTTTTCAAATAACTAATTAATATTAACATTTTTTATTCACTGCTGAAAGACCTTTAACGAGGTTTTTTGGGTAGTTTTTTTCAAATTCCTAGTATTTGCATGCTTGCAGATTATAGGGATGTGACCATTTATTTTAAGGATTTTTTTTATGGAAATGACTTTAGAAAAACAAGGTAGTACTATAGCAGCAACCTTATTAATTACTGGATGTTGTATAGGGGCTGGTATGATTGGATTGCCCATCATGAGTGCTGCAGCAGGATTTATACCTTCTACACTTGCTATGATTCTTTGTTATTTCTTTGCTACCAGTACCGGTCTGCTAATTCTTGAAATAACTTTATGGTTTGATCAAAAAGTGAACCTTTTGTCGATGGCAAATTTTGCGTTAGGAAAAACAGGAAAAGTGATCACATGGTCTTTATTTCTTTTTTTATTTTACTGCTTATTTGTTGCTTACATTGACGGAAGTGGTCAAATCATAACTAATATGTTATCGAATGCCATGCAACATCCTATATCAAGAGAAGTTGGGATACTTTGTTCTGTGAGTTTTGTTGGAGTTATCGTATATGGAGGAACTAGGTTTGTAAGCTCTGTTAGCCGCATATTTCTTTTCGGTCTTTCATGTTCATATATAACACTACTCTCGCTTGGTTTTTCGCATGTTAAACAGGATAAATTGCTTTATATGAATTTTGAAGCTGCAATATCGACGATCCCAATTTTGCTTGTCTGTTTTGGATATCAAAATTTAATTCCAACTCTTACATATTACGTAAGAAAAAACATTAAAGCATTACGAACAGCTATTTATGTGGGTAACTTGATTCCATTCGTCATTTATTTACTTTGGAATTTTGTTATTCTTGGAATGCTTCCTGAGACTAATTCAATAGAATTTACACAAATGAGTAGCCAAAACAACATGGTTACAGAATTACTTGAGAAGGCATCTGAATCTGATTCAGTCATATTTTTTGCAAAGATCTTTTCGTTCTTAGCGATTATTACTCCTTTTATAGCTAATACGATGGCTTTTGTCGACTTTTTAAAGGATGGGTTGAAGATATCAAAGAAGTATCAATATGAGTTCTTCATTTATGGACTTGTGCTGATACCTCCAACAGTACTGACGATTTTCTATCCCCATCTCTTTTTAAAGGCACTTGGGTTTGCAGGTGGATTTGCAGATGTAATTTTATTTGGTGTCTTACCTGTCTCTATTGTATGGATAGGTCGTTACATTAAGAATATAAAAGGCCCTTACACTGTTGCAGGTGGTAAATCATTTTTAATTACGATCCTATTTCTCTCAATAGGATTCCTATTAATCTGAGTTACTAAATAAACAATAATAGTAAAATTAATACATTGAGGATACACCATGTTAAAATCATACCTTCAGTTGCTGATGAGCAAAGTTCATTTAACTAAAGATGAATCGGAGAATGCTATGAACATTATAATTGATGATGCAGATTCGCATCAAATAGCAGCCTTCCTTGCCATATTAAAGTACCGAGAAGTCACATCCAGCGAAGTTATTGGAATGGCTACGGCTCTTCAGAAGAAAGCATTGCCAGTCAAATTTTCTTTTCCTACTTTAGATATTGTGGGAACCGGTGGCGATCTGGCTAACACAGTGAATATTTCAACAGGATCGGCAATATTAGCTGCTGCCTGTGGGATTCCAATTGCAAAACACGGAAATCGTTCAGTATCTAGTCGTAGTGGTTCTGCTGATGTATTAGAAGAGTTAGAGATAGACATCGATGCAGCACCTGAGGACTTAATGCACTACATTCAAGAAACGGGAATCGCATTTATGTTTGCTCCAAAGTATCACCCATCTTTGAAAAAAATAGCAGTTATTCGAAAAGGACTTAAAATCCCAACAGTATTTAATTTTTTAGGACCTTTACTAAATCCTGCGAAAGTTGAATATGTCTTAATTGGGGTTGCCAATGAGTCGTCATTAGAACTCATGGCTCAAAGTGTTCTAGAACTCGGACATACAAAAAGAGCGCTGGTTTTTCATGGAAATGGGCTAGATGAATTAACGACTTTAGGTAAGAGTGTTGCCTACCAAATTCAAGACGGACAAATGAATCTCTTAGAGATCGATCCAAAATCTTTTGGCTTCGCTAGCTGCGTTCTAAAAGATCTGCAAGGTGGAGATGCTTGTCTAAATGCATCGATACTAAAAGATGTTTTTGCAGGGCGCAAAGGAGCTATCGCAGACACACTCATTTTAAATGCAGGCGCTGCCGTATGGATTTTTGGCCGAACCCCTTCTCTTGAAGAAGGTATTGAAGTAGCTCGAAAAGTTCTACAGGAGGGAGGAGCTCTAAAAGTGCTCGAAAAATCTATAGAGATATCAAGAAAGATAAAATCATTGAGGGCGGCATGAAACCAGCAGATTATTTAAATAAAATTATATCAAATAAAAAAATAGAGATCGATAAACTTATTCAAGAGACTAAGTCGAATCGCAATCATTCCTTGAATATGATTTTAAATCAAACTTATACAACAAGCAAACGTTTTTCTTCTGCTTTGAAAGGAGGGAAATTGTCTGTTATTGGAGAAGTAAAAAGACGCTCTCCATCACTTGGTGAAATAAGTAAGATTGAAGATCCAGTGAAACTAGCCCTACAATATTGTGATGGTGGTGCATCTGCCATTTCTATTTTGACTGATACTAAACACTTTGGTGGCAGTTTATCAGACTTGAGTCTAGTTAAACGTGAACTTGCAATACCGTATCCAAATATTGCCGTGCTTAGGAAGGATTTTATCATTCATCCTTTACAACTAGCTGAAGCTGTATTAGCAGGAGCAGATGCAATTCTACTTATTGCGAATGTTGTTAGACAAGATTTAAAAGTACTTATTCAAGAGGCTACACGACTAGGATTGGAAGTTTTAACTGAGATTCATGATTTAGCTGATCTTGACTTAGCCTTGGATGCAGAAGCGCCAATAATTGGAATAAATCACCGCAATCTTGAAACCTTTAATATCGATATAGGAATTTCGGAAAAGTTAAGACCATTGATTCCTCCTCATATTATAACTGTAGCTGAATCGGGTATTCATCATCCAAATCAAGCAAAAATTATGCGAGATCTTGGATATGATGCCATATTGGTTGGAGAAGCTCTTGTCAATTCAACAGATGCCTCCAAACTCATCAAAGAAATGAAAGGCGAATACAATGAAAGTTAAAATATGCGGGATCACACATCCAGATGATGCGAAATGTGCAGCTCAGGAAGGGGCTGATTACATTGGGATTATTTTTTCCGATCATTCAAGAAGAAAAGTCTCCATTCCATTGGCAATTGATATCGTTCATGCAACGAAATATGAAGGGGCAGAACCAATTGGGGTATTTGTCGATGAAACTGCTGATCAAATTATTTCTTTTTGCGAAAATACAGGAATAAATAGAATTCAATTACATGGCTCTATTTCTAAACAATCGCTTCCTCTACTTTTCAAGAAGTATTCGATCATTTACGCAATTGGAGTAGAAGGAAATGGTATTGCGACAGAAACATACTTTTTACCCGAGCAAGTTATTCCGCTATACGACAACTCAAAGGGAGGAACCGGAATATCATTTGATTGGAAGTCATTTCATCCCCCTAAGAATATGCCTTGGATTCTTGCAGGTGGACTTAATCCTGAAAATGTAACCGAAGCAATCAATTTGTTAAAACCATATGGAGTAGATGTTTCAAGTGGAGTGGAATATCCAAATATGACAAGAAAAGATCCAATATTAATAAAGGCCTTCATGCAGGCTATAAAACAATGTGAGGAGTATATATGAAACATCCCTATGCTTTTGGCGGACAATTTATGCCAGAAATTTTAATGACACCTATTCAGTCATTAAGTGAAAACTGGAAGATTTTGCGTGACCAGGTCGACTTTAGAAATGAATTGGATTCTCTTTTATTAAATTTTGCAGGAAGACCCACTCCCCTCACTGAAGTGAAAAACTTTTCTAAAGCGATTAATGGTCCACGTATATTTTTGAAAAGAGAGGATCTCTTACACACTGGTGCACATAAAATTAATAACGCTTTGGGGCAATGCCTTCTTGCTAAACGTCTTGGAAATTCACGTATTATCGCTGAAACAGGTGCTGGTCAGCATGGTGTTGCGACTGCTACCGCCTGCGCACATTTAGGTCTCCAATGTGTCGTATACATGGGAGCGAAGGACATAGAACGGCAAAGAGTAAATGTGGATAAGATGGAATTTTTAGGAGCTCAGATCATCCCGGTCATACAAGGCTCCGCTACCTTAAAGGATGCTGTAAATGAAGCGCTTCGAGACTGGTCTTCAAATTATGAGTCGTCCCATTATTGTTTAGGATCCGCTCTAGGGCCTTCTCCCTATCCAGAAATAGTGCGTACCTTTCAGTCTGTAAATAGTTTGGAAGTTAAACATCAAATAAAAATGTACACAGATCGATCCCCAGATCTATTAATTGCATGCGTAGGAGGTGGCTCCAACGCAATTGGATTCTTTCATCATTTTATCTCGGATCAAATTGTAAAGCTAGTGGGAGTTGAAGCTGGTGGGATTGGAATGGAATCAGGCCAGCATGCTGCTCGTTTTTCGGGTGGATCTCCTGGAGTATTTCACGGATGTTATTCCTATCTTTTACAAAATCAAGAAGGCCAGATAATGCCCACGCATTCGATTTCAGCAGGTCTCGATTATCCATCCGTGGGTCCAGATCATGCGATTTTATATGAATCAGGACGCGCTTCCTATACTGTAGCAATGG
This sequence comes from Parachlamydiaceae bacterium, assembly GCA_013816265.1. Taxonomy (GTDB): domain Bacteria; phylum Chlamydiota; class Chlamydiia; order Chlamydiales; family Parachlamydiaceae; genus JACDES01. The sequence goes on from JACDES010000042.1 coordinate 21,779, forward strand.
ATGAAGAAGCTTTAGAAGCTTTTTATTTACTTACAAGGTCAGAAGGGATTATCCCCGCTTTAGAATCTTCACATGCATTAGCATACTTAATTAAAATCGCTCCAACACTTGATAAAGACGCTATTGTCATCGTGAATTTATCTGGTAGAGGAGATAAGGACCTAGCACAAATTAATAATATTAAAAATAAGGGGTAAAAGCTATGAATAGAATTGCAAAAACATTTCAAAAGACAAAACCATTTATTGGATATTTGACTGGTGGAGATGGTGGACTTGAATATAGCGTAGATTGTGCCTTAGCCTTGATTGATGGTGGCGTCGATATATTAGAAATTGGCATGCCTTTTTCCGATCCTGTTGCAGATGGGCCAGTGATTCAAAAAGCTCATGAAAGATCATTGGCACACGGGACCACATCTTCTACAATTTTGGAAATTGGAAAACGTTTACGTAATGTAACCGATATTCCCTTGGTGTTGTTCAGCTACTACAATCCAATTTTACAACGAGGCGATCAATATTTGCATCAATTAAAATCTGCAGGATTTGATGCTATATTAATTGTTGACTTAGCTGTAACTGCTGATCCCCAAAATACAGAACCATTTTTTAAGGCTGTTGCAGATGCAAATCTTCTTCCAATACTATTAGCGACCCCTTCCACAAGTCATGATCGCTTGCTTCAGATTAGCAAAATTGCTAAAGGATTTCTCTACTATGTTTCTCAAAAAGGAACAACGGGAGTTAGAAGTAAACTTGCTGATGACTTCTCTCTTCAAGTGACACGCTTACGCCAGTATTTTCAAATCCCAATCGTAGCCGGATTTGGAATTGCAGATCGTGCAAGCGCAAAATCTGCCCTTGATTATGCCGATGGATTTGTTGTAGGCTCTGCATTAGTTAAAAAAATGGAAGAAAAAATTATACCAGACGAACTGAAAAAGCTTGCTCAATCCATTGATCCTCGTAAAAAATAAAAGAGAATATGTATGAATGATTTTTTAAAAAAATATGAAGAAAAAGCTTTGCAGCTTGATAGTCAAGATCCTTTGAAAAAATATAGATCACAATTTGCTCTTCCAGAAGATTCTAATACTATCTACTTATGCAATAATTCGTTGGGACTTCCGGCTATTACTGCGTTTACTCAAATGCAAGAGTATATGCAACAATGGAAAGAGGTTGGTGTTGAAGGATGGTTTCAGGGGAAAACGAACTGGTATAACTCGACCGACACCCTCATAAAAGAACCATTATCCCATCTACTTGGCGCAAATGTTGATGAAGTTGCTGCGATGAATAGCCTTACAGTCAATTTGCATTTGTTATTGGTTTCGTTCTATCAACCAAGCGATGTTAGATTTAAGATTCTTATTGAAGGGCCTACATTTCCTTCGGACTTGTATGCAATAAAAAGTCATCTCATGCAGCATGGATTGGATCCAGAAAAGGCTTTAATTATTTTGGAACCACGGAATAATGAACATCTATTAGCTGAAGAAGACATTAAACAAGTTCTCGTTGCTGAAGGAGATTCGATCGCATTGATATTTTTGAGCAGCGTGAATTTTCTAACCGGTCAAGTGCTTGATATGGAATCCATCACAAAGCTTGCAAAAGAAAAAGGCTGTATAGTGGGATATGATATCGCTCATGCAACAGGAAATATTCCACTTCAACTTCATAAGTGGGGTGTAGACTTTGCCGTTGGATGTTCATATAAATATCTCTGCAGTGGACCAGGTGGGCCGGGAATCGCGTATGTTCATGAATCTCATCACTACAAACAACTTCCAAGATTAAGTGGATGGTGGGGAAATGATCCTAAAACACGATTTCAGATGCAACTTCAACAAGAATTTATTCCTTATGGAGGAGCAAGTAGCTGGCAAGTGAGCACCCCTTCAATATTAGCGATGGCTCCCCTAATAGCATCGTTAGCAATATATGAAGAGGCGGGAATAAATGAATTACGCAAAAAGTCTGAAATACAAACTGCTTTTTTGTTGGAATTACTGGAAATTGTACCCACATGTTTTTTTGAAATTATCACGCCGAGAAATCAAAAACAACGGGGTGCTCAACTATCTCTTCTTATACGTAATAATAGTGAAGAGTGTTTAAGACTTCTTGAAAATAAAGGAGTCATTTGTGACTTTAGACCTCCCAATATAATAAGAGTCACACCATCGCCTCTTTATAATACATTTCATGAAATCTACCGCTTTGTTTGTAGATTCTCTGAAGCATTAAAGGAATAAATATTTTATGAATAAACAACCTATACTCTTTGCAGGATCATCCCACGTTGATCTTGCAAAAAAAGTTAGTAATCAATTGCAGATAGATCTTGGACGCATGCAACTTAATGAATTCCCGGATGGTGAAACTAATGTACAAATTCTGGATGATGTACGTGATCGACATGTATTTATCCTGCAATCCATTGCTGGAAAGCCAAACCACTATTTGTGTGAATTGCTTATTATCATCGATGCATTAAAAAGATCATCTGCAAAGAGCATTACAGCGATTATTCCCTATCTTGGATATTGTCGCCAAGATCGAAAAAATAAACCAGGGGTTCCAATTACTGCAAAACTTGTTGCGAATATTCTTACAAGTGCAGGAATTACAAATCTTATCACTTTTGATTTGCACTCAGATCAAGTGGAAGGATTTTATGAAACTAGAGTTGATCACTTGAATTGTCAAAAATTGCTTTGTGAAAAAGCTAGAAGCGTAATCGGTGACGACTTCATCGTGGTTGCTCCCGATATTGGAAGCATCAAGATAGCAGAAAGGATGGCCAAAATATTAAATTCAGGACTTGTTGTAATAAAAAAGGAACGCTTGAATTCTTTTGACGTCAATATGACTTTAATCGGGAATGTTCAAGATAAAAATGTGTTAATAGTTGATGATCTCTGTTCTACAGCTGGAACACTTGTTGCAGCAGCAAAATTATGCCGGCAGCAAGGAGCTAAAAAAATAATTGCAGCAATTACACACGGACTTTTCACAGGTGATGCATTAAAGAACATTGAATCTAGTGATTTAGAATATCTTCTTATTACAGATACGATAGCAATTTCAAATCCTTTGCCTAAATCGATAAAAACTGTATCGGTCGATGCAATGATTGCAGATGCAATCCAAACGATATGTTAGTCAGAGAGGTTAGTTGAGTTAATTTGGTTAGATAAAGTTAGCATATGAAAGAGGCTATAGCAAAAAGTAAAGCGTCCAAACGCTTCGCGTAGTTTTAAAAATATTTTTAGCAACACATATCCCTAAGCAACGCAAAGCGTTTGGAGTGGTTGCGGTAGGAATGATAGTTACTTATCATCCCCCGCACGGATCCGTACGTGCGGGATTACCGCATACGGCTCTTCCCTCAGATAGTGACACCAATTCGCTCGCTTGG